>JAGPVX010000027.1 GCA_018066805.1 Paraperlucidibaca sp.
TGAAGCGCACCATCTGGCCTGGTCGCCTGAGGCTAGCAGCGTCGAATACGACACCGTTGCGGCTTTAGCAGCTGTTGTGCCGAGCCTATTATTGTTGACGGCCACGCCCGAGCAGCTCGGCGTCGAAAGCCATTTTGCGCGTCTGCAGTTGCTCGATCCGGCGCGTTATCCATCGCTAGATGAGTTTATGGATGCCCATGAGCAATGGGATGAGACTCGCGCCTTGGCCGATGCCCTCCTCGATAACCAGTTAAATGCTGAGCAAACGAAGGTATTAGCTACGCAACTAGCTGATTTAGCGTTAGATCTGTCAACTGAGATCGGTCGTAAGCAAGCCTTAAACGCACTACTCGATCGCTATGGCCTAGGTCGTGTGCTATTTCGTAATACGCGCGCTGCGGTTGGTGGTTTTCCATCTCGCGCCAGCCATCCGGTGCTGCTAGATACACCCGAATGTTATGCGCCGTGGTTAGCGAAAGGCGCTATTTGGCCGGAGACGCGGGTCGATGATGAAACTTTCCTTGAGCAAGACCCTCGCGTGTCGTGGCTAACCGGTTGGCTAAAAAGTCATCGCCGCGATAAATGCCTGTTGATTACTCGTACTGCAGCCATTGCCGAGGCTTTGGAGACACACCTTCGTCTGCGCGAAGGCATTCGCACGGCTGTTTTCCATGAAGCCATGAGCTTGCTCGAGCGCGACCGAGCGGCAGCCTACTTTGCCGAACCTGAAATGGGCGCGCAGATCTTGCTGTGCTCGGAAATTGGCTCGGAAGGTCGTAACTTCCAGTTTGCGCATCATCTGGTGCTGTTTGATATGCCCGATAACCCCGATCAGCTCGAGCAGCGTATTGGCCGACTCGATCGTATTGGCCAGACCGAAACGATCAACTTGCATGTGCCGTTATTGGCAGGATCGGCTCAGGCACGGCTATTCCGCTGGTATGGCGAGGCGCTGAATGTTTTTGCCCACTGCTCACCCACTGCGCAAAGCGTGCATGAATCCTTTATAGCCGATTTAAAGCCGCTGCTACGCCCTAGCGGTTCCGAAGCGCAGCTCGATGAGCTAATTATTGAGGCTCGTGCTGAGCGTGAGCTGCTCGAAGCTGAGCTAGCCGGCGGTCGTGACCGTTTGTTAGAGCTGCAGTCATGCCGACAAGATATTGCTCAGCCGTTAGTTGAAGCACTTAAAGCACAAGACAATGACACTCGCCTTGACGAGCTCATGCTGGCTGCCTGGGAAGCTTTTGGCGTTCATGTTGATGATCAAGGCCAGCCTCGCACCTGGATCCTACAGCCCGGCGAGCATCAGCTAATTGATGCTTTTCCCGGCTTAGACCCCGACGGCATGACAGTCTGTGCCGATCGTGACTTGGCCTTGGCACATGAAGATTGGCATTTCTTGACCTGGGAACACCCCATGGTGCAAGGCGTGCTGGACTGGATGGTGACGCATACGCAAGGCATGGTGCAAGTAGCTGTACTGCGTAATAAATCGGTGAAGCCCGGCACCATGCTGCTAGAAGCTTGGTATCAGCCTAGCGTGCTCGCCCGCCGCGACTTAGCGCTAGATCGAGTATTGGGCCATGAACCACTGCGCATCTTGGCGGATATCAATGGCCGTAACCTAGCCGCCCAAGTCAGTGCCGCTAACTTAGGCAAACAGCTCGATGTGCCCGATGCCAAACTAGCTCGAAGTGTGATTAAAGCGCATCGCACTGAAGCAGAAAAGCTCGTCAGCAGCGCCGATGCCGCTGCCGAAGCAGTGCTAGATAGCCTACGTGAACAAGCGTTAGTGGCTTGGCATACGCTTGAGTACAGCGAACTTCAGCGCTTGCAGGCACTCGCGAAAATCAACCCGTCGGTGCGTGAGGCGGAAGTTACTCAGCAGCGCGATCGCGTGGCGGCCGGTGAGCAGGCACTGCGTGATGTCAGCATGCAACTAATGGCAGTGCGTCTGATTATTGCCGCATAACGCGGCCGCCTCTTGTTAAAACTTGCCTAGGCTGAAGTCGACCCCAGCACTCGTTACGTTTAACGTGTGCTGGGCGGCATCACCGCTCTCAGCAACCTCATGCCCCAGCGCCACCAATTCGTAATACACCGGCCGGCTAATCATCGCCGTCAAACGGTCGCGCACATGCACATATGGCACAGGGCCATCGTCGCCATGCACTACGGTAATTGGATGCTCAGCGCTGGCAATCACGACATCATTAGTACTCGTCGTAAACTGCAAGGATTGACCACCCTCCTCGTTTAAAACCTCTAACGCCACGACAAACAGCGGCGCATCCTCAACGCGGATACGCACCTTCTCAACGGGCGTTACCAGATAATAAGCATCGTCATCTTCGCGCCGCATGACTGTGCTAAATAGCCGCACCAAGGCCGGGCGCTGGATACGCGAACCTTGGTAAAACCAATCGCCATTGCGGCGAATTTCCATGTCGATATCGCCGCAAAATGGCGGATTCCACAGGTGAATTGGCGGCAGCTTGCTCTTGCCACCACCAGTGCCAATTTGATCAGCGATGGCTAGCGGATTGCTTAAAATTTTGCTGTCGCTCGGTGGCTTTTCGTTATTGTGCATAAATACCTCTATTTTCAGCCTAGATTACACAGAAATCAGACAAAACCTGCTTATTTGTGTGGCAATTACTTGGCCTGATTTGCCTCGGCTTTTATACTAGATGGGTTTTGTTAGGTGAGTTAAGTCTACAGCTCGCGATTTATTTTTCCCGTTATGGGTTCATTGCAAGGAGAACATCGTGGAAAGAGAAGCGATGGAATTTGATGTCGTCATCGTAGGTGGCGGCCCAGCTGGCTTGTCCGCCGCTATCCGTTTGCGCCAACTCAGTATTGAGAGCGGCCACGAAATTTCTGTCTGCGTCGTGGAAAAAGGTTCCGAGTTCGGTGCTCATATCCTGTCCGGCGCCGTCATTGAACCACGTGCCATGAATGAACTCTTTCCAAACTGGAAAGAAGAAGGCGCACCGCTGAAAACCGAAGTCACCCGAGATGAAGTGCACTTCTTAATCAGCCCAGAGAAAGCTATTTTAACGCCAGGTTGGGCCATTCCTAAGCCCATGCATAACGAAGGCAACTACATCGTTAGCCTTGGCAATGTCGTGCGTTGGCTGGCCGAAAAAGCTGAAGAACTGGAAGTGAATTTATTCCCTGGCTTTGCTGCTGCCGAAGTGCTTTATGATGAAAAAGGCGCTGTCAAAGGTATCGCTACTGGCGATATGGGCGTTGGCAAAAATGGCGAGCACAAAGGCTCTTACACCCCAGGCTACGAGTTATTAGCCAAATACACACTGTTTGCCGAAGGCTGCCGTGGTCACTTGGGCAAAATGCTCATCAACCACTTCAAGCTCGACCAAGATGCCGACCCACAACACTACGGTTTAGGCATTAAAGAGCTGTGGGAAATTGATCCTGCCAAGCATGAAGCCGGCTTGGTCATGCACGGCGCTGGTTGGCCACTCAGCGAGTCTGGCTCAACGGGCGGCTGGTGGCTGTATCACGCCGAAGACAATCAAGTCTCGCTTGGCCTGATCACCGACCTGTCTTATAGCAACCCCTATGTCTCGCCATTTGATGAGATGCAGCGCCTGAAACACCACCCTGTGCTGAAAAAATACCTTGAAGGCGGCAAACGCATTTCTTACGGCGCGCGCGCTGTAGTTAAAGGCGGCTTGAACTCACTGCCTAAGCTGACTTTCCCAGGTGGTTTGCTCATTGGTGATGACGCTGGCTTCTTGAACTTCTCCAAGATCAAAGGCAGCCACACCGCAATGAAGTCGGGCATGCTTGCTGCTGAAGGCATCTTCGATGCACTGAAAGCCGGCCGTACTGGTGGCGATGAAGTCACCGAATATATCGACAAGTTCGAAGCCTCATGGCTCTACGAAGAGATGTACAAGTCACGCAACTTTGGCGCCGCCATGCATCGTATGGGCACGTTAATGGGTGCGGCGTACAACTTTGTCGAACAAAACCTGTTCGATGGCAAACTGCCATTCAACATCCATGACACCACACCAGATTACAAAACACTGGATTTGGCTTCTTTCCATCAACCGATTGCTTATCCGAAGCCCGATGGCAAAATCAGCTTCGATAAGCTCTCGTCGGTGTTTATCTCTAACACCAACCACGAAGAAGACCAGCCGGTGCATTTAACACTGGGCGATGCCAGCATCCCGCTGAAGCAAAACCTCAAGCTCTATGACGAACCTGCACAGCGCTACTGCCCTGCTGGCGTCTATGAGATTGTCGTTAAAGAGGGTGAAAAGCAGTTCCAGATCAATGCGCAAAACTGTGTGCATTGCAAAACCTGCGACATTAAAGATCCTGCACAAAACATCAACTGGGTCGTTCCAGAAGGTGGCGGTGGTCCAAACTACCCAAATATGTAAATTGTAGATGTAAAAAAGCGGCTTTTAAGCCGCTTTTTTATTGCCTGATTTTTACGAAACCTAAGCTTCTTTTAAGCCTTTTAAATCTTTTATTAACAGTAACTTACACGCTCAATCTAACGCGAACTTGGCTGGCGCCGTCAGCTCCTGGATTTATCACCACCTCTTTCACTGAAATGCCCTGTGCACGGCATTGCTGCAAAAACAAAGTGAGTTGAATAACGCTGGCATTATTCATGGCAACACGAACGCCCGAAGGGTCAGACTCCAAGCGAGCTAGGGTGATAGTTTGGCTTGCCGCCAAGGCTTGTACACGCTGCGCCAACTCATTGGCAGGAACACGCTCACTGGAACCGCCACGCAAGCGCGGACCTTCATTGCGAATAGCCGATGCTAGGGAGACGGCTTCTTGTCGCTCAAGCTGTGCTGAGTTTAACGCCTGTTTCGCCGGCATAATGCCGCCCCAGATCACGATCACTGGCAGTAAAATCGCGGCCAGTAGACTTAGGGCGCGGCGATCCTTCTCAGGCATGCCCTGCCAATAGTCTTGTGCTGGCGCTAAGGCATTATTGATGCGCTCTGAAATAACTGACATTAGCGCTTAGCTCCCATGCTAGCCACATGCAGCGTCGCTTGCGCAACGCCATTATCTAAACGTGCATTTTCGACCTTTACTGACACGCCTTGAGCTTCTAGGGCTTGCGACCAACCATTGATTTCATCAAGCACGCCACCGGCAACATCGATGCGAGCAGGCACATTGTCACGATAATCAAACTGCTTAATCTGCCAATCGGCTGATGGCGCTGTTTGAGCCATTAGTTGCAGTACCACCTCAGGTGCTAGCGTATTGCCAGCGGCTTGGCGTGCTGAAAATTGACGAGCCAAGTTTGTGATACGGCGCTCTTCTGGAAAGTATTGGCGATAGTTTTGCTCTGCTTCAGCGCGGGCTAGTGTCGCCTCGCTACTAAGCTTATAGGCCATAAAACGATCACCGGCGATCATTGCCACCGAGGCCACAACCAACATAGCAATCGCCCATTTCCAGCGCGGTGACCAAGGGTATTTCGACTGCGGCGCTAAAGCGCCAGTGAGCCAGTTTTGCGGATGCGTAGCCCAGCGCGCTGTAGCTTGTTGCTTAATTAAATCTGCCCAATCCTGCCATGGTGCAGGCGACGGACTGATACGCTCGGGCAATGGCGGCAAGCTCGCACCTTGCGGATAACGCAGACGCACAGGCGCAGCACTGCCACTTCGTTGGCTGAGTAATTGATCTAGCACCATGGCTGCATCGCTTTCGGCAACCAATGCTGCTTCACCGGGCTGAGCCTGCAAATAAACTTCCGCGCCCACTGGATACCAAAGCCAATGCTCGCTATCGCTTTGCAGCAGTGAGGCCTCTGGAATAGCGGCGACTGGGCGTATGCCAAGCGCGTCAAATGCCTGCAACCAATGCTGCATATAGCTCAAGCTAATGCCGCGAGCGAGCACAGTACCTTCGTCGAGATCAGTCAACGACCACTGCAGGCGCTCGAAATCCTCGCCAAGCTGCTCTTCGGCCAAGGCCACCAAACCAATGCCCGCCTCTTTGCGTTGGCGCGCACTAGCCTCAATGACCAGAGCGATATCAATGCCGACGGGGGTTACTAAAACCACGGGCACATCGGCGTTGGCTAAAAGCTCTTCGGCAATGGCATCAATACTTTGCCAAGTGCCCAGACGTTGCCACTGGCCTTCAGCATAAGATACTGCCGTGATGTCGCCGCTATTTAGCGTGGGGAGTCGTAAAAACAGCCTTTCCATTAAGGAGCATCCTCTTCTTCTGTCAGCTCACCGCTGTTTTCTGGGGGTGGCTCAATATCTGGAATCCATGATGGGTTGCGTTCCACAGCAATAACATCAAGTAAGCGCGATGTGCGCCGTGCAATCAACGTCCATTGTAGCCGTTCTCGATCACCAAAGCGTACTCGCGTATAGAGCTCGAAATAGCGCGAGCGAACATCGAGCAACGCCGTTAGTGCAGCACGTACATCATTGCTGACGCCATTAAACACGGGATTGTCGAGAAACTCTGCTAAAGATTTCCAGCCCTCAGTGGGCCGTTGCTGCAATAGCTCAACCGCGGATGCTGGTGCCAAGCCAGGCACTAGGGCTTCCAGAATGCCCGGCGAAATAAAGTTCACATTCATTTTAGTCGCTGCAGTGGGCAGCACCGTGACATAGCTCGATAGCGTGCGCAGCGATTCACGATTATAGCCACGCACTAAGCGTAGCTCATCAAAGGTGCTTAGTGCGCGATTGGCGGATCGATACGGCACATCTAAGCGAAGGTAGTAATCATCTTCTGCACCTGCTGCTGAGAATGGCTGGGAGTCGGTGTCTAGCCAATCCACAAGACTATCGGCCAGCTCTGGCGGCAGAAGTAACTGGCTCAATAAGCGGCGAAAAAAGAATAGCGCTGACTGATTAACACTGCCGGCGGTGACTAGGCTATTGAGGTTGAAGCGGGCTTGCGCATCGCTTAGTGCTGGCAAAATCACACCGCCCGGTACCGGAAATGGTGGAAAGGGTTGCGCCCAATCTTCACCAGGATGATCAACTAACATGCCCTTGCGGCCATCTTCGCGTAAGGCCGCCATAGCAAAAAGCGCCGCGCCATGATTGTACTGAGCCACTTGATCGAGCTGTAGCTCACCGGCTAATTCGCGTTGAACGCGGGCTTGGCGTTCAATAATTGTCGTAACCAGTACGGTGGCCAAGGCTGCAATGAGCAACATGGTCAGTAAGGCTACGCCGCGCTGCTTTAGCACTGACTTAGCCGGTCGCATTATCGTTATCCGGTAATAAATAGATGCGACGGATATCGCCCCAAGGCGGCACATCGAGCTCGAGATTTAGTAATGCAGGAGCGCCTTTATCAAGCACAGCCCCGCTGATGCCAGTAGCACCTGAGCTAGTTGGTGGCCATACCTCTTCAATGCGGCTGGTATTACTTGAGCGTACGCGCCAGCGCAGTTTCTCTAGCTGCGGGCCCAATGGCGACTCAATTGGCTTGAGTCCGGGCATACGATCCAAGGTTAGCCAAGTTAATCGCCAGAGCTGCTTGCCGCGCATTTCATAGCGCACGCGCAGCATATCACTGCGCGGCTTATCGAGCGGATTGCTTAGGCCACGGCGGGTGAACTCTAGTGCGCCATCGGCAGACAGTACAAATGGCGGCAGCGAGTCGCCGAGCTCGTCACGAATCGGCCGATCAACCCATTGCGCTAAATCATTGGCAATAACCGACTGCATGCGCTCAAGTGATAACAACTCTTTTTGCTTGTCATTGAGGCGCTCAGCAGTGCGGCTGGTGCCACTTAAAAAACCAAAAGCGCCGACACTGATCAAGGCCATGATAGTAATGGCGACTAGTAGCTCGATTAGAGTAAAACCGCGCTCGGCTCGGATTCTAACCATTATTAAAGCGCCCGATAAAGCCAACAACATCGACTAGTGGTGAGCCACTTTCACCGCTAATTGGGTCGTAACTGCTGACTTTGACTTCCATGCTGCGCACATCAGGGCTTGGGGTTTTGCCTGCCCTCATGCTGATTAGCCAATCACGACCAGCCATCACGGTATTGGTCTCAGAATTGCCGAGATCGGGTAGTTGTCCAACACTTTGTAAATCTGTGAGCGTGTTGGTAGCGACCCAGTGCGCAATTAAACGATCTTCAAGGCTGCCGGCTTGGCGAGTTTGCTCTCGGGTTTGCGTTAGTAGCGTGAGTGCGACAATGCCAAAAATAGCCATTGCCACTAAGACTTCGATCAGGGTAAAGCCGCGCGTGCGCAGTGATTTAGTTGTAAGTTGAGGCGCCACTGCCCTCTCCGAAACCGGCTGGCTTATCTTCGACGTAGCGTGTGTCGCCTAGGTCGTTAATCAATAGCTTTAGTGGCTCAACGCGTGCGTCATCGCGAGAACGAATGCTCAATTCACCTGGCGTGGCCTCGCCGCTAGATAGCAGCAGCATATCGGGCTCCACTGCACCTTCTTTGGGCTCAGTGCTAGCAATGCTTTGCGCCACACCAGCATCGCGCCACGAATAGGCAATGCCGAGTGTTTCTTGCGGTTTTAAGGCTGGGTCATTGTCGATGGCATACCATTGCTGGCGCATTTTATCGAAGCGCAAGAAGCGATAACCCTCAGGCAAGAGTTGCAAGCCAACTTCCATTTGATCAGTTTCCGCGAGCAGGCGCGCGTAACCAATTTTGGCCTGCAAGCGCTCACGCTCTTGTTGCACGCGGCGGGATGGATCTGAGGGATTTAAGCTCACCACGGCGACACCCATCAGCACGGCCATCAAGACGATGACCAGCAGCACCTCAATTAAGGTGAAGCCTGATTGCTTTGGGCGCGCCAATAATCTCATTCGAAATAAATGTCCGCGGCGTAGCCTTCGCCACCTTCGGCGTTATCGGCGCCTAAAGAGAGCAAGTCGTATGGCTTACCATCACTGCCAGGTGAAACATACTGCAGGGCGTTATCCCATGAGTCGACAGGCGAACGGCGAAGGTAGCCGCCATCGGGAAATATGCGCGCTTCTGGTGAGCGCGTGACCAAGGCCTCTAAACCGGCTTCGGTGCTTGGGTAGCGATAGTTGTCGAGCTTATAAAGCTCTAGCGCGTTGGCCACAGCACTTAAACTGGCCTTAGTCGATGTCACGCGTGCTTGGTCATCTTTGCCAACAACATTGGGAACAATAATCAGTGCCAGAATGCCAATAATGGCAACCACCACCATGACTTCAATCAGGGTAAAGCCGGCTTGGGCGGAAAATCGACGAGCTCGCATATTCACTCCACTAGTTCACTAAATTATTCATCTGCACAATCGGCAGCATGATGGCTAGGACAATCACCAGCACAACGCCGGCCATCATCAACAACATCATGGGCTCAAATAAGCCCACAAGCGTACTAATACTGCCGGTTAACGCACGTTCTTGCATTTGCCCGGTTCGCATCAACATTTCATCTAACTCGCCACTGGCCTCGCCGCTGGCAATCATATTGGTCATCATCGGCGGAAACAGTTTGGCCTGCTCAATGGCTGGTGCCAAGCGGCCACCTTCAGTGACGCGATCAGCTGCAGAGGATACCGCCTCGCGCATCGGCAAGTTATCAACGACTTCGGCCGCAATGCGCAAGGCATCGACCAATGGCACGCCGCTGCGGGTAAGGATGGCTAAGGTGCTGACAAATCGCGAGGCTTGCGAATCACGAATGAGTTTTCCCGCCACCGGTAGCCGCAACATAAAGGCATGCCAGCGATAACGCATGGCGGGCTTTTGCAGTAGACGATAGACAAAATAACTTAGAGCAATGCCGATTAAGACCAGAGTGCCCAAGGACTCCCGTAGAAAGTCACTGGTGGCAATAAGCAGCTGCGTAATTATCGGCAATGCTTGGCCTTGATTATCAAAGACTTTAACGATATCTGGCACCACATAGGTCAATAGGCCAATGACGATCAGCAGCGATAAAACCGTGAGAATAGCGGGATAAATTAATGCGCCCTGCACTTTTCGCCGTGTCTCATAGCGCGACTC
Organism: Paraperlucidibaca sp.; assembly: GCA_018066805.1. Classification (GTDB taxonomy): domain Bacteria; phylum Pseudomonadota; class Gammaproteobacteria; order Pseudomonadales; family Moraxellaceae; genus Perlucidibaca; species Perlucidibaca wandonensis. The sequence goes on from JAGPVX010000027.1 coordinate 10,013, forward strand.
GGTGTAGTCGGCTAAGCGGTTAAGCACCAAGTCCAAATGACCCGCGCGCTCGCCGGCGGCAACTGTGGCGCGATAGAGCGAAGGAAAAGCTTGAGGAAATTCAGCTAGGCTTTGCGCCAAGGTATAGCCCTCAACGACTTTCGAGCGCACGGCGGTGAGTAGGCGTTTAACAGTGGCTTTTTCTGATTGCTGAGCAACTGAGCGCAAAGAATCATCGAGCGTTAAGCCTGCCTGTACGAGCGTGGCAATTTGCCGGGTGATTAAGGCTAGGTCTTGGGCGCTGAGTTTGGGCTTGAAGAATGAGAACGACATGCCCGCTTGTTGAGCTGCGGGCTTTTCACTGGCGTTATTAACTGAGATTGGCACCAATTGGCGCTCACGTAAAAGCGAGCGTGCATGACGCAAATTGTCGGCATCGATTACCCCTTTACGGCGTTTTCCCTGAGGATCAACACCAACGTAATCAAATGCCGCCATAGATTAATCTTCTCTAGTTACGCGCAGCACCTCATCCAATGATGTGATGCCAGCTAGCACTTTTACCATGCCATCTTGGCGAATGCTCGGGCCGTGAACGCGAGCCTCTGTTTCTAGTTCTTGCTCGAGGCCGCGCTCGTGAATCAACCGACGAAGCGTATCATTGATGGACACAACTTCGTATATCCCAGTACGACCTTTATAGCCGCGTTGGTTACATTGTGCGCAACCAGCTGAGCGATAAATTGTTGGTGGGTTCGCTGCTTTAACGCCAAGCAATGCGCACTCAGCTTTATCGGCAATATGCTCTTCGCGGCAAGCTAGGCATAGGACACGAACCAAACGCTGGGCTACAACACCAATCAATGATGACGACAGCAGAAATGGCTCAACACCCATGTCGACCAAGCGCGTGACAGCGCCGACAGCTGAGTTGGTGTGGAGCGTCGATAACACCAAGTGACCTGTCAGCGAGGCTTGCACAGCAATCTCAGCAGTTTCACGGTCACGAATCTCACCAACCATGACGACATCGGGGTCTTGGCGCAAAATCGCACGTAGACCGCGAGCGAAGGTCATTTCAACCTTAGTGTTGACCTGAGTTTGGCCAATGCCATCGAGCTGATATTCGATGGGGTCTTCGACCGTGAGAATATTGCGGCTGTGATCGTTAAGCTCAGTCAGCGAGGCGTATAGCGAGGTGGTTTTACCGGAGCCGGTTGGGCCGGTAACTAGCAAAATGCCGTGTGGCTTTGCGATCAATGCTTGTAGAGCAATATGATCTCTATCAGCTAAGCCCAGACTGGATAGATTTAAGCGCCCTGCCTGCTTGTCGAGCAAACGCAGCACAACGCGCTCGCCGGCGCTTGAAGGCATAGTCGAGACACGAACATCGACTTCACGGCCAGCTAAGCGCACAGAAATGCGGCCATCTTGAGGCACGCGCTTTTCAGCGATGTCTAAACGAGCCATAACTTTAATACGCGAAACCAATAGCGGTGCTAGCTCGCGGCGTGGCTGCAAGACTTCACGTAGCACGCCATCGATGCGCAAACGCACAGTCAGGCGGCGTTCAAAGGTTTCAATGTGAATATCCGAGGCGTTTTCGCGCACGGCTTCCTGCAAAATTGCGTTAATCAGGCGGATGATCGGCGCGTCATCCTCCTGTTCCATCAAATCTTCAGTCTCTGGCACTAAGTCGGCCAAGCTTTCTAGGTCGATGTGGTCGCTGATGCCCTCGGCGGCTTGCATTGAGTCGCCGGCATCGCCTTGATAGCTGCGCGATAAGGCCTCATTGAATTGATTTTCTGAGACCGGGCGGCAATACACAGGCCGGCCCAATAGGCGTCGTGCTTCTGCCAGAGAACTTAACTTCCAGTCTGGGCGAGCCAGTAAGCACCAGCTTTCCTCCGACTCAATATGCAGCACGAGGCCATTACGTTTAGCAAAGCTATACGGTAGGCGCGTCATGGCAGCTGCTTGGGGCCAGGCAGTGGATGTTTCTGGTTGAGCTAAAGCAGTCATCATGCGATGAACACCTGTTGGAACATTGGACTGCAGTCTACTGCAAGGAAACGTTGCTCAACAGTCAGACTATGTTGGTGTTTTATTAAAATCGTGGTTGCTGCGTGCTTTTGCTCGTAAATCGCACGAACGGCGCAAGATAGAGTGCGTTGTAGTTGACGCTCCTAAGAGCCATCGCTATTATGCCGCCTCCCGAGAGGGCGCTTGGTATTAGGCTGGGTGGCAGAGTGGTCATGCAGCGGACTGCAACTCCGTGTACGCCGGTTCGATTCCGACCTCAGCCTCCAATATCCTCGCTATTCTCGACCGCCCCGATGGTGAAATCGGTAGACACAAGAGACTTAAAATCTCTCGACCGCAAGGTCGTGCCGGTTCGATTCCGGCTCGGGGCACCAACAGCACTTTCTACACCTCAACACCCCTTCCCCGTTTTACCCGCAAACACCCGCCGCTATTGGCTTTTGTGTGAATTGGAGTTACAACACTCCCCGCCTCTTTTCGTTTAAAACCGATTGGCGTTACACCAGATTTACTCAAAGCATTACACCAGCACGGATCTAGCTATGGCGACTTTCATCAAGCGCGGCAAGCAATGGCGAGCACAGGTTTCCAAAAATGGCCATAGGCCATCGGGCACATTCGACACCAAGGCTGAAGCGGTAGCGTGGGCAGCGCGCACGGAAACAGAAATTGCGTCGTTGGCGCGTGGCGATGTGCCGAAAAAAACCTTCCTGCAGCTCATGCAGCGATATTCCGATGAAGTGTCGACCCAAAAACGAGCAGCCAAGTACGAACAAAACCGCATTGCTTATTATTTGCGCGAAGAGCCTGGGCTTTTTCAGAAGTGGATAGCCGACCTCCGCCCTGCCGATTTCGCTTCCCTGCGCGATCGCCGCCTGCAAACCACCAGTGGCGAGACTGTACGCCGCGACTTCAACGTGCTCAGCGCCGCGTTATCCACAGCCGTGAAGGAATGGGGGTGGCTGCACGCTAACCCGATGACCAACGTTAAGCGCCCACCGCCTGGGCAGTCTCGGTCGCGACTGATCAGTCAGCCAGAGGTTGATATGGTCCTGATGGCCCTGCGCTACGACCGTGAAAGCCCAGCGCTGATGGTCTGCCAGCGCGTGGCGGTGGCGTTTCTGTTTGCCCTCGAGTCCGCGATGCGTGTTGGCGAGATCCTGAAGCTGCGCGCGCAAGATGTGGACCTTGAGCGAGGCGTGGCCACGCTCCTCCTCACTAAAAATGGCGATACGCGGCGAGTGCCGCTGAGCAGCGAAGCCATCCGCCTGCTGAATCAATTGCCGCAGGTAGCCCCAGGTGTTACGCTGTTTGCGATGTCTAGCAGCTCAGTCGACGCCAACTTTCGCAAGGCACTGGCGCTCACGCCGATCGAGGATCTCCACTTTCACGATACGCGGCACGAAGCCATCACGCGCCTGGCTAGGCGCCTCGAGGTGCTAGACCTTGCGCGCATGACTGGCCACCGAAACATCAATGAGCTGCTCACGTATTACAACGAGACGGCCGAGTCGATAGCAAAGCGCCTAGGCTGAGCTCCTAACCCCTACCCTGAAGCCCTCTGTATGAGGGCTTTTTTGTGCCTGAAATTCGCGCTCAAAGCATGAGATTAGCCGGCCAAAACAGACCAACTCCGAAAATTTGGGAGGCCGAGGGGATGAGGTAATATAAGTAATACCGATAAATAAATACAATTAATACTATATATAACAATACTTTAAGTACTATTTATAAAGGTAATACTAGGGTAATGCAGAGGTTAGAAAATTACCTCAGGTAGGGGTAATATTTTTCGTTTTCGTACCCTAATAAAATCAATGACATAACCTCGCATTACCTAGAAAATTACCTCATATTACCCCTACGAGGTAATGTGTTTTAGCCTTTAATATCATAGACTTATATATGTCGAGCTGAAAAAAATTACCATATTACCTCTTTCCGATGGCTTCCCCAGAATCGCATTGAGAGTTACGAGGCGTAATTAAGTGCTTTATCACGCAAACTACTGAAACCAAAAGAGAATGCCAAAAACTGAGCCATAGGCCGCAGTAGCGCTGGCGCTGAGCGCTCGTTGCTTGAGCAAATAAACGCTGCAAACAGACCGGGGGTGTGGTGGGGGGTAGACGGCGATCTTTCAGCCCTATCTGGCGCCAAAATATACATTCGAAAATAGCCTCATAAGTTGCTGTTTATGCTAGTTATTGCTATGATTTAATGGGCTAATTTCAACTGCCAACCAGCTCTTTTCGTGCAGGCCAAAAAAAACCGCCCGAAGGCGGCGTAAAGTTCAGCAAAAGCTATTCGAGCAGCCGCGCAGCCTCTTGCCGCGTGATGTTCAGCCGGTACTTGTCGGCCAGGGCGTTGATGGCTAAGGTTTTGTCCTTGATCCTGCCAACAGAGATCTGTTTTTTATAGGCCTCCACTTCACACCACTGCCGATACGGCCGAATGCCGCCGTAGCAAAGCGAATGGATGTGCAAGCCGTTGCCCGCAATGGCCATCGCTAGATAGGCATCGGGGTACATGCCATAGACTGCAAAGCCGATAATGGCGAAGAGCAGCACGCCAAACCACCACTGCTGCACATGCAGCACCTCGTGGGCTAATAATGCTTTGTCACTTCGGTAGGTATCTTTGATGAAAATGAATGGGCCTTTGGCATAGCCAGCAAAGCCGGGCTTCATGGTTTTAGTGTACTTAAGTAGATAGCAGCGCATTGGTGTCTCCTTTCTCGATGGTGTAGTTTTTGAAGCGAAAGATCTCTTCGCCAAAGTACTCATTCGCCGCTAAGAAGTTCGCCTGCAGCACTTGTATTTCGTTGCGGGCAAACACGCGAGCAACCACTTCAGGGTCACCTGAGTTGGTGCCAACGGTGGGCGGTATGCCCATGATCTGCCACGGCACACGATGCGCCGCGAGCTGGTCGTCACGCGTCACGTTTTTGATATTGAGAAACTCATCCTTGGCGGCGACCTCAGACACCGGCAGCACTTTCAAGCCATCGGCTTTGCCGTTCGGGGCGTAGACAAATAAGTTGCGGAAGTTGCCAGGGCCTTTGCTGTTTTTAAGCGCCGTTCTAACCGCCTTAACGTCATCATCATTCTGCGCCGCATCGGTCATGTAAAGGATGTAGCCGGCGTGGCTGCCGTTGGCGTAGTACTTGCGCCGAAAAAGCGTCGCCGCTTCGTTGAGCAATGCCGAGTGCAGGCAGCTAAGCCATTCCGGCACACCGTAGATCTCTTGGTGCAAGTCAGGCTCCATCCAATGCCAAATCGCCCCGCTCTCGAACTCATGCACTTCGTCATACCCGCGCACCATGAAGTACTGATTCAGATCCGCCACGCCACGGCGCATGTACTTGGCCAGCGGTGGCTCATAGCTCAAGGTCTTTTTGCTGATGCTTTCGCGGCGCTCGAGGTAGCAGTTGCCCATGCTGAGCGCCTCTTTGAACAGGCGGCTAGCGTTTTGGCGCGACAGCAACTTGGTCGGCTCCATCGTGCTCAGCAGGATGTTGCGCTTCACATGAATGGCACTTGAGTGATGCACCGCCGAATTAAACGACGTCGCGAGCTCGTGCATGTTGAGCGGCGGCTCATACCAGCGATCATTCACATAGGATTCTATATAGTCGAGCATGCCGCGCCCGCCCAGTACTGGCTCGGGGTCACCGAATGAAAATGACAGCGCTTCGCTGCTCTTGATAACGTCAGACATCAGAAAATCTCCATCATTGATTTGCCCTCGGAGCGGTCGGCCCCGAGTGGCTCGTGTTGCAGGATGTGCATGCAGGCCCACGCCAAATCGGCGTGCCCGATCTCATGTGAGCGGCCGGCACCGTAAGTGGCGTATTTGCCAGATGCCGTGAGTTGTTTACGGATGGCCATGAATGACGCGGCCATATCAGTCCAGCCGGCGTCGAACTCAAGCCGCCCTTTTTTGATGACATCGAGCGCTTTGAAAACCATGTTGGCCTTCACGTCCATGTCGTATTTGATGGCCTCAGCCGCTGGGAAAAACAGCCTCACCAGCTGATAAACCGCATTGCCCAGGCCAGTGACATCGATGCCGATATAGCTGACCGTGTAGCGCTTGGTGATCTCTTCGATTTGCGCAGCTTGCTCGGCGTAGTCGAGGCTGCGAAACTGATGCTTTTCTAAGATGCGGAACTTGCCGCCCGGTGTTTTTGGTGGTGCCGCGACCACAAGGCCTGCGCTGTCGCCAGTGTCGGCTGGGTCGTAGCCGACCCATACAGGCCTGTCGCCATAGGGTCGCTTGGTGTGCGGCTTGAAGTCTTCAGACCAATCAACCCAGCTGTCGACCATGCATTTCATCATCGTGGCCAGCGGGAAAAGCGATTCGCCATCGTCGATAAACTTGCACATGAGCAGGTTTTCAAACTCGTCTGGCGAGTAATCGAAGCGCAGCTCTTCCATGTCGAAGAGGTCACAACCGCCCGCCTCGGCATCGAAGATGTTGACGATATGGCGCCAGACTCGATCGGCGCACAGCATTGGCGTTTGCAGCGAGCTATGGCTCACATCAATTTTTAGCTGATCGCTTTTAGCTCGACGCTTATTGTGACGAGCGCCAGTCCAGAATGGATACGCCTCATGCGTGAGCGAGCTCGGCGTACTGAAGTAGGTTTTTCGCCATTTTTTGTGAATGGCCATGCCGCTGGCGACCTTGTTTAACTGCTCAAAGCCGTGCACCCAAAAGAACTCATCGAAATAGAAGTTGCCGTGATAGCCCTGCGCGGTGCGGGCGTTACTGCCCAAAAAGTACAGCGTGGCATCGGCAAACTCATCGGTTTGCACCACAATAGGGTCGCCGCTTAAGTCGAGGCCGCAAACCTCAAACACCCACGACTTAATGTAGAGCTTGAAGATGTGCGCCTGCGCCTTGGACGCCGACAAAAAGATCTGGTTACGCCCGGTTTCAAGCGCATCGACCAATGCCTCGCGCGCGAAATACCATGTGGCACCGATCTGACGCGACTTCAAAATCATTCGAGTGCGCTGGTCCTTGCTTTCCCACCAGGCCTTTTGATAGTCAAACAGGCAGGCCTGCAAGTTTTCACGCAGCGCGGCGATCATCTCCGGCGTGAAATGATTCTTGCGCGTTTTGCCACGCCCTTCGCGGCGCTTGTCGATATTTGGGTTTAAGTCACCCTCATGCCCGCCTGGCTGACCATATCGCCGCACGCGTGCCAGCCGCTCAATTTGCCGGCCGAGCAAATCGATCTCTTTAAAATCGTGACCGCTTTTCTGCTCTTTACAAATCAGCGCCTGCAGCCTAGTTTCTAGCGTCTCCTCCACCCGCTGAATCGGCGTGAACTCATCCCATGCATCGCGCCGCTTCCATGTGCTGAGCGTGGCGATCGGAATGCCCAGGTGCTGCGCGATCGATGTCATGCGCCATTGCTGCCAATAGAGCGCCCGCGCCAACCGGCGAGGCTCTAGATCTGGTGTGTAAGTTGTCGCGGCTAATGTCTTCATGGCATCAGCGTAAACTTTGCCAAATCAAAGGCATGGCTTTGCTTGTGTAAGTGCCGCTTTTACATTCCCCGCGCGTTGCCGCTCCTGCTAGCTGCTACCACCATGACTGCACAACCAGTCCAAAGCAGACGGCAGGCAAGCAATGAAATTTAAATCAAAGTGGTTCCGCATCGGCGTTGAAGGCGCCACATCAGACAAGCGCACAATTGAGCGCAGCTGGCTTGAGCAGGCGGCAAAAAACTTCAACCGCGAGGTTTACGGCGCGCGCATCTGGCTAGAGCATTTACGCGGCACGCTGGCAGATAGCAGCTTCCGTGCTTTTGGCGATGTCATCGCACTAAAAGCCGAAGAGATTCATATTGGCGGCCAAAAGAAGCTCGCCCTGTTTGCTCAAATCGAACCAACCGATGATTTGATTGCCTTCAACAAAGCCCGCCAAAAAATCTACACATCGATGGAAATCGACCCCAGCTTCAGCGACACCGGCGAAGCCTATCTGGTCGGTCTCGCGGTGACTGATAGCCCTGGCAGTTTAGGCACAGAAGTGCTGAGCTTTGCTGCGCAGAAGCCAGAAGCTAGCCCTTTTGCAAATCGCCACCACTCCGAAACCTCGATGTTTACCGAGGCATTGGAAGCTGCATTTGATTTTGAAGCGGCCGCTGCAGATGAGCCATCGGTGACGCTACTTAGCAAAGTGACCGAGCTGCTCGGTATCGGCAAAGGCAAGCAAGCCAAAGATGACGCCCGCTTTAGCGACGTTCATGCCGCCGTGCAGCAAATTGCTGAGTTTTCCGAGGCTTCAAGCGCTCAGATCGAAGTGCTCACCAAGCTGAACACCGAGCAAAAAGCTCAAATTGACGTCTTGACGGCCCGCGCCCTGGCGCTTGAAGAGAAGCAAACGACCTTCTCTGAAGTCATCGACGCGCTACCAAACTCAATGCCGCGCCCTCGCGCTACCGGAGGCGATGGCGCCTCATTAACCGATTGCTAATAGCCTACTAACTAGCGGCCTAGGCCGGAGAAAACCATGAAACAAGTATCACGCCAAAAGTACAACGATTACATCGGCCACATTGCAAAGCTCAATGCTGTCGCTAGCGCCGTGGAAAAATTCACCGTCACGCCAAGCGTCCAGCAAACACTGGAAAAGCGACTTCAGGAGTCCAGCGACTTCTTAACACGCATCAACGTGGTTCCTGTTGATGAAATGGAAGGCCAAAAAATTGGCTTAGGCGTTAGCGGCACCATTGCTGGCCGCACCGATACATCGGCGAATGATCGCGTGCCGCGCGACATGTCTGATTTAACTGGCAAAAATTACAAGTGCTACAAAACTGATTTCGACACAGCTATCCCGTACGTGAAAATCGACATGTGGGCGAAGTTTCCCAACTTCCAAGAACTGCTGCGCGATGCCATCCTGACTCAACAAGCGCTTGACCGCATTATGATTGGCTTTAACGGCACCAGTGCCGCCACCGCCACGAACCGTGCCACTAGCCCACTCCTGCAAGATGTAAACATCGGCTGGCTGCAAAAACAGCGTACCGAAGCGCCAGCGCGCGTAATGAGTGAGGTTGTTGCCGCTAGTGGCGAGGTCAACGTTGGCCCGTCGGGCGATTACGAAAACCTAGATGCCCTGGTCTATGACGCCATTCAATTGTTAGATCCAGCCCATCAGCGCCGCCCAGATCTAGTGGTCATGGTTGGCCGCGAGCTGATGCACGACAAATATCTGCCGCTATTGAATCGCCAGCAAACCGCTGAAAACGAGCTGGCATCAGATGTGATCATCAGCAACCGCCGCATGGGCGGGCTGCCCGCTTTCGATGTGCCCTTCATCCCTGAAGGCACGGTCATCATCACTAGCTTTAGCAACTTGTCTATTTACTGGCAGGACGGCGCTCGTCGCCGCGCGATTATCGACAATCCAAAGCGTGACCGTATCGAGAACTACGAATCGTCAAACGATGCGTATGTAATCGAAGACAACAGCGCCATGGCCATTGTTGAGAACATCGTCTTAGGCGACTTCACGCCAGCGGGGTAAGCGCATGAGCACCAATAAGCGCCGCTTGACCCCTGCGCAACGGCACTTCATCCGAGTGTCGGCTGCGCAAGAGGTTAGCAAGGATGTTCACGGCGGCATGGCCACCGGCAGCGCTTACGAGCTGATGCTGGCGAAGCTCACGCAGGATCGTGCGCGCCTAAAGCAGATCCAATCTGTTGAGCAGAAGATTGAGATCAAGCGCCAGTTGGTGCCTGAATACGCCGATTACATCGATGGCGTGCTGAAAGGCGACTCCGGCGCTGAAGATCAGGTCGTTTCTCGTCTAATGGTCTGGAGTGCCGACATCGGCGACGTTGATGGCGCTATGGCTATCGGCGGCTACCTAATTAAGCACGGTCTCGGCACCGCCGACGCCTTTAAGCGCTCCACCGGCTGCTTGCTTGTTGAGGAGCTTTCGGAGCATGCATCGGCAGCGCTCGGCGTAGATAGCCAAGCGATGACTTTGCAGCAGCTGGCTGATTTATCAGCACTAACGGCGAGCGAAGATATGCCCGATGAAGTTCGCGCCAAATTGGAAAAAGTCACCGGCCGCACCATGCTCTTGCAGGTCAGCGCCGATGAGCCCGACGCCACTGATGCAATGTGGCTTGAGCGCGCGCTTGGACACTTCAAGCGCGCGCTGCAGCTGCACGAAAAATGCGGCGTAAAAACCGATATCGGTGCCATTGAGCGCCAGTTGAAAAAGATTGCTACAGCAGCTCCGGCTGCTAGCTAAACGAGCCTACCCACGGCATCCGGCGGCTCGATAACTGCACCAGGCTCTCACGAGTGACTCGCTGCTTTTATCGACCACCGCCGATCACCCATCGACCACCGCAGCGGAGCGAATGATGAGCGGCACTGGCCTAGTTTCAATTCATGTACCAGCCGACGTCGCTGAGACCATCTCCAATGATGGTTTTTTTCCTGCTGTTGATCCGAACGAAGCCCGTAAAGCCGAACGCATTACCGACACCATCACGCCCGAGCGGCTAGTTTATGCGCTTGCCAACGCCATGATGTCGGCCAACTTAACACTGGATGAATGGAAGCAGACGCAGATTGCCGATGGCTACGCCTCGCTTGCTGATGTGCCAGACATCGCCATTGGTGGCGTTAAGCGCAAGCACCGGCTTTACCTTCGCGCCGTGTACGCACTGGCACACGCCGACCTCATCGAGCGCTATCCCGACTACAGCTTAACGCCCGCCGGTGAGCGCAAATCTGCCGTGGTCACCCTCGCGGGCGATGATCACTACCGCAATGCCCACTGGGCGCTATCGGACATCGTTGGCAAGTCTCGCACCACTGTGGAGCTGATCTGATGATCGCCGTAGCGCTGCAAGGCGACACCGTGGACATGATCGCCTATCGACATTTTGGCTACACCGCCGCCGTCACCGAGGCGATTCTTGAATTAAACCCTGGCATCGCCGAGTTGGGCGTTTTCGTACCCGAAGGCACGAGCGTGACGCTGCCAAACCAAACCGCAATCGACACGCCCACCGTGAAGCTGCTGCAGCTTTGGGACTAAGGAGAACACTGTGGCTGAACCAGCAAGCAGCGCCGGACTCACCGCGCTAACCATCACCGGAGTTGGCCTTGCGGCCATGCTGCCTTGGCTAGACGTGAACGCGTTAATCGGCGCCATCTCTGGTGCGGCCATTGTGGCGGCACATCGCAAAGACATCGGCGCGTTATCGCGCGTTCTCGGCATGTTCATGTCTACCGCCGCTGGCTATGTCTGTGCGCCTGAGCTCGTGCTGCAGACACCACTCAATCAGACCGGCCCAGCAGCGGTCGTCGGTGCGGTAGTGATTTTGCCGGTGCTGCTGCGCGTGCTGGCCTATATCGAAAAAATGGACGTGGCTGAATGGCTGCGTAAGCGTATGGGTGGCTGAGATGACTATGCATTGGTTGTTTAATCTGCTGCCGGTGCTGTGTGCTGCCGCTTACGCTGCGGCGGCATTTTTACTCATCACCTTTGCCCGCACCGGCTATCGCTACCGCGCTTGGGTATCGGCCTCGGCCTCATGCTCGATCGCCATATTGCTCTCAGGCGCCCTCATCAAACTGCTGTATTTGCCGCCGACTAGCCTGCTCGATGTCGCACTGGCCTTGCTGACGCTCGCCCTAGTCAGAAAATCCAACGGCAACTTGGCCGCCCTTTGGAGATTACTCAAATGAATACACTCACCATTGGCTCAAAAGGCCTTGAAGTCACTCAGCTGCAGCGGTTTTTAGCGAAGATCTCGCCGCTATTTGTCGATGGTGACTTTGGCGATAACACTGAGCGCGCCCTGATGGCCTATCAGCGCTCAGCCGGGCTTGTTGCCGATGGGATCGCGGGGCCGAAAACGCTCGCCCGTATTTTTGGCGCGTCTGATCCAAAGCATTTATCGCAAGCAGACCTGCAGGCCGCCGCTGATGAGCTGGGCGTTGATCTGCCTGCCGTCATGGCAGTGAATAACGTCGAGAGTCGCGGCACCGGATTTTTGCCCAACGGTAAGCCGGTGATCTTGTTCGAGCGCCACATCATGTATCGCCGTTTAGCCGCTAGCGAGCAGCCCGAGCTGGCAGAAAACGTTGATGCGTTTGCGGAGCGATATCCAGCCATCGTCAGCCAACGACCAGGCGGCTATGCCGGCGGATCTGCCGAGCACCAACGCCTCGCCACAGCAAAACAAATCTCTACTGATTGCGCCATTGAATCGGCGAGCTGGGGCCTGTTTCAAATCATGGGCTTCCACTGGCAGGCGCTAGGCTACGAATCGGCCGCCGACTTTGAGGCCTGCATGTGCCGTTCAGAGCGCGAGCAACTGATGGCTTTCGTGCGCTTCATTAAGCTCGACAGCAGCCTGCACATCGCCCTGCGCAATCACCGCTGGGCAGACTTCGCCAAGCGCTACAACGGCCCCGCCTTCAAGCGCAACAACTACGACCGCCGCTTAGCGGAGGCCTTCGCCAAATTCACCGCCATCGAGGCCGCCTAATGATCTTGCTCAAGCAGCTGCTCACGCCTCTGCTGCTGCCGCTGCTCATCGCCCTGGCGGTTTTCGCGGGTATGCAAACCCTACGCTTCAATGCCGCCGATAATCGCGCCACGCAAGCCGAGGCCAGCACGGCGCTCATGCAGGCGGCAATCACCGGCATGGAGAGCAGCATCGATGCGCTCGATGAGTCGGTGAAGCGCACTGAAAAAACCTATGAGCGGCTAGCCACTACGCAGTCATCGCTGAGCCAATCGCTCGCAAAATCACAAAAGACCATCGAGGCGCTACGCCATGAAAACTCCGCATTTAAAACGTGGGCTGACACTGCTTTGCCTATTGCTGCTCAGCGCCTGCGCGAGCGCCCCGCCATTACTGGTGCCGAAGGCTATTTACGTTGGCTGTCCCGCCGTGACGAGCTGCCAGCTGTCGGCAACGGCACCAACGGCCAACCAGCACCTGCTCACTGACGCCGAGCGTATCGAGAGCGACTGGGCCGCCTGTGCGGCCAAGGTCGATGAAACCATCCGCTGCCAACGCGAGCTGAAAAATGGAAAAGATCCGAAGCCTTAGAGCCGCCATTGAAGCAGCCATCCCCGATCTGGCGCGTAATCCAGATCGTCTAGTGATTTTCGTCAATCAAGGCCAAATCGCCAGTGCCAGCATCACCAGTCCATCGTTCGAGTATCGCTACGAAGGCGAGATCCTGCTCACTGATTACTCGGACCACGTCGATAAAGCCGTGGTGGCCACGCTACTCTGGGCCCGTCTAAACGAGCCGGATATTTTCACCAACTACCACCAAGGCAAGCCCGGGCTTTCGTTTGAAGCTGAAATTATCGATGAAAAGAAAATTGACCTGGTCATTCGCCTGCCGCTAACCGAGCGCGTCATCGTGCGTGAGCTGGAATCCGGCGAAGTCACTATCGAGCACATCGGCGAGCCGCCACCACCAGACCCATTCGGCCCTGCGCCTGGTAATCTGCAAGTGGTGTTTGGGCAGTACGACGAAAACCCAGTCGAAGACCTGACCAATGACCCAGTCGCTTGAGGAAATATCCCAGTGGGCCGATGCGTTTCTCGACCATCTCAGCCCCGCCGCACAGCGCAAGTTAGCCACTGAAATTGGCCGTGAGCTGCGCCGGCAACAACAACGGCAAATTGCCGCGCAGCGCAACCCAGACGGCACGCCGTTTGAGGCCAGAAAAAAGAACCTGAAAAAGAAAAAAGGCGCACTCCGCCGCAAGATGTTTACTCGCCTGCGTCAAGCGCGTTTCATGCAAGTAGCCGCCACCAGTGCTGGTGTCTCGGTGGGCTATTTGCGCTCCGGCCGCATTGCCAATATCGCCAAAACACACCACTTTGGCCTAAGTGAAAAGACACCATCTGGTGCATCCATTCAGTATCCAGCACGCCAACTTATTGGCCTCACGCCCGCCTCGATAGAGGCCATAAAATCAAGAGTTTTGGCCGCCATGGCCACTGCAGACGTTTGATTAGCTGCTTTTACAACGCCCACTGAATGCACTTGTGCGCAGCTCTTGGCAGGCTGACCACATGAACCTATCTGACCTATATCGACGCCTCGAAAACCTGATTCGATTCGGAGTAATCGAAGGCGTTGATCTATCCGCAAAGCCAAGCCCTCTGGTGACTGTCCGCACCGGCGGCTTACTGACGCAATGGCTGCCCGTGCAGTCTGCTGCAGCTGGCAATGCGCGTGATTTTCATCCGCCCACGGCTGGTGAGATCGCTATTGTGATTTCGCCTGGTGGTGATACGGCTCAGGCCTGCGTCATCACTGGCTTTTTCTCTGAGCTATTCCCCGCACCAGACATCACTCCGAGTCAATGGACGCGCACGTTTCCAGATGGCGCCACATTCAACTATGACAGCGATGCGCATGCGCTCACGGTCGTACTGCCTGCCGGCGCGACTAGCGCGTTGGCATCTGATGGTGGCATCAGCATTTCCGGTGATATCACGCTTGATGGCAGCATCACCATGGCAGGCGACATCAGCGTAAATGGCAAAATCACTGCCAGTGGCGATGTCGTCGGCGCTGGCATCAGCCTATCGAAACATGTCACCACAGGCGTGCGCGCCGGCGGCGACACGTCTGGGCCTCCGGTATGAATACCATGATCCCAGCTTCTGGCCGCGCCGCTGCCGACAGCATTGAAAGCATTCGCATCAACATCGCCGAGATCTTGATGACGCCTATCGGATCGCGCGTGATGCGCCGCGACTTCGGCTCATACATTCCGCGCTTGCTTGATCAGCCACTCATCGCGCCAACGGTTATCTTGCTCTATGCCGCCGCTGCAATGGCCATCATGGCTCACGAAACCCGCATCACTCTCACCGACTTTGATTTCGAAAGCGATGGCGCTGCCGCCACACTAATCATTAACGCCGTTGAGCGATCAACTGGTAGCGATATTTCGCTGTCGGTGCCGCTGCTGCAGGTGGCCTCATGACCGCCATAGATATCAGCCAGCTGCCAGCGCCAGACTTTTTGGCACAAATCGACTACGAGACCGAGCTTGCCGACCTAAGCAATGGCCTCATCGCCATGTTTGAAGGTGAAGCTCAAGAGCAGCTCATTGAGACGCTAAATCGCGACTCTGAACCACTAACTAAGATGATCCAGATGGTCGCCTATCGCGCCATGATGAAGCGTCAAGAATTTAACGATCGCTGCCGTTCATTGCTGTTGGCCTACGCCTCTGGCTCAACACTCGATCACATTGGCGTGACGTATTACGCGACTGAGCGCCTGAGCGAAGAGTTAGACGCGGCCTATCTTGAGCGTCTTTTGCTGGCACCTGATCGTCACTCCACCGCCGGTGCTGAACGCTCATACAAGTACCACGCGCGCAGCGCCTCGAGCGACGTGCGAGATGTTACCGCTGAGAATGCCGGTGCCGGCACCGTGCGCGTGACGGTTCTATCCACACAGGGCGATGGCACCGCCTCGCCTGAGCTTTTAACTCAAGTTACTACAGCACTCACACCCGAAGCGGTGCGGCCGCTGACAGATACAGTGTTGGTCGAGTCATCTAGCATTCGCCCCTATCAGATCCGCGCCATCGTTACGCCCGCCTCTGGCCCAGATTCCACGCTAGTCATTCAGCAAAGCATCGATCGCGCCACCGCCTATGCTGAACGCCGCCATCGCATTGGCTTGAGCGTTATTCGAGACGCCGTGCTATCGGCATTGTGGACGGACCAAGTCGAAAACGTCGTGCTTCTAGAGCCACTCGCCGACCTGCCGGCGCTGCCACATAACGCTTGCTTTTGCACATCGATAGAGGTGACGCAATGACGCGCCTCTCGCTGCTGCCACCTAACTCCACCGCCCTAGAGCGCGCCTTTGAAAGCGTGACCGGCAACGAGCAGATTCCCGCCGCTGACACGCTGTGGAATGCCGCTACCTGCCCGCCTGAGTTTTTACCGTGGCTAGCCTGGTCAATCGGCGTGGAAACGTGGGACACCACGTGGACGGTTGAGCAAAAGCGCCGCGCCCTACAAACCCAAATGCAGATCTCGCTGCATCGCGGCACCGTGTGGTCGGTGCGCGAGGCCTTACGCTCGATCGGCTATGGCGATGCCACCTTCACCGAAGGCCTGCCGCCGGTGATGCATGACGGCTCGGTACTGCGCAATGGCCTTTCAACCCGCGATGGTGGTAATCGCTGGGCGCTGTTCAAAGTGACTCTGAGCCTCGGCGAATCTACGACAGTGACGGCCGAGGCCACGGCGCGCATGGTCGATGCCATCCGCCAAGCGAAGCCGGTGCGCAGCCTATTGCACGCGATTGAATACGAGAGCCACTTGAGCGACAGCTTCAGCGTCGATGACGAAGCTTTGGCAATCGCGGCGCAGCTAGACCTATCAGACTTCGGTTTCGACGGCCCTTACCGCGACGGACGCCACACACGCAATGGCTCGGTGGCGCGCCGCGACCCATCAGACACGCTCGCGTTGGAAGCCACTCTGGCATTTTCCGATGCTCAAACCATCACGCCGCTGCGCAACGGTTTCATCGAACGTAATGGCCAATGCCGGCGCGATGGCGTCGGGCTATTCGCCGGAGATCGATTAGACATCACCGTCACCAAGCGCCAGCGCCGAAATGGCCGCATCACCCGCGACGGCACAGCACTACATCGCCCCACTCTCATTACTCAGTTAGCTGCATGAGGCACACATGAAATTAACAGACGACTTCGATATGCGCGGCGATTTTGAATTAAAGATTTACCGAAAAGGCGTGTTGGTTGAGCACGTGCTCGAGGAAAACTTGATTCTGAAACGCGCCAAAGTGTTGATGGCCCATGCCGCCAAAGATGAAGCCGGTGGCGTGTTTATTAATCGCATCGCCTTCGGCACATCAAGCACTCCAGCAGATCCTGACGACACGGCGCTTACCTCCGCTTACGTCAAAAATATAGGTGCGCACACCTACCCAGCATCTGGGCAGATCAAATTCAACTGGACGCTTTCAACCGCTGAAGCCAACGGCAAAACCATCCGCGAGTTCGGACTAATGCTCTCAGACGGCAGTTTGTTTGCCCGCAAGGTGCGCGGCGCCATCGAAAAAGACGACGACATCAGTTTGGTCGGCAGCTGGACAATTAAATTTTAAAGGAGAGAGCACATGGCCTCGTTACCTGAATTATCCGAATGGACAGCTGGCATTTATCAGCTTGAAGTCAGCGACCCGCTCGAAGGCGGCGTTAGTGGCATCGATAACTTGCCGCTGAAGCAGCTGGCCAACCGCACAAAGTTTCTAAAGGATGCCGTTGACAACCTAGCGCCATTCGATGCCAGCGCCCAAGACTCGCTCTGGGCCGCGCTGAAGTTTTCGCTTGAGCAAGCAGGCCTTGCTAACCACGGCGTGAAAGTGCTGCGTCAACAGGCCCAGCAAGAAGGCGCGCTCACGATCACCAACCGTGGCGTGGTTTCTGGCTGCACTATCAGTAAGTCAGTTACCGCGACTCGAAATTTGCACATCGCCGCTGGCATTTGCTTTGCCAAAGGCCGACGTTTTGCAGTGTCTGCCGGTAACAACGTCGCCTCGGTGCCATCAAACCTGACTGGCTCAGCGCAGACGGTTTATGCGTATCTGGCCGCCACGGCCGGCATTTATCAGTTGGCGGTGACCGCCGTTGGTGAAGCATTACCGGCTAATGCCATCAAGATTTACAAGGTGATTATTCCCGCTGGCTCCACCGACGGCACCGATCCGAACCTGACTTCGGTGACGCTGACTGACACGCGCCGCATGGAGCCGATGTTCCCCATGGCGCTGGATAACGCTCCCATTTTTTCAGCCGTGCTGAACCTGCTCAACGCCAACGACTTCCGCCTGTCATTCGATCTCGTCTCGGCCGTTGGAGCGCCCTGCTCATTAGACGCTGTGCTGGTGACCAGCCGCGCGACTAACGGCTTCACCGTGCAATTGGCTTCGGCGGCGGACGATGTCGTCATCCGCTGGCGTGCCAGCAAACTCAACAACTAAGGAAGCAGACCATGCCACAAATCATCCTGATGCAAGCCGGCCAGCCGGTAGCAAACTTCTCGGTTAGCGGCACGCTAATCAATATCGCCGGTGTTGAGATCGACGCCGCCGATCGCCAGCAAGATGTCTCAGTTTTCATTGAGGTGCGCGGCGATGCCTCCGGTGCTGTTGAAGGTGGTGATGGCCCCTATCTGGCGCAAATTCGCATCCCTGCGCGCCGCTACGACGAGGCGCTGAATGAAGAGGAAGAGGAAGAGACAGTGCTTGTGCCGACGCCACTCGACAGCAATGCCGTTGAAATCACTTTATGGCCGATCGGCTAAGACCAGGAGAACATCATGACAATTTTCGTTAAAGACGAACTACGCGCCTCAGTTGAGGCTGCAACTGGCGGCAAAGTTACCGTGCTCTATACCGCATCGGGTGCGCCTAGCTATGTGCATCCTGTGCCGAAATTCAGCAAGCAAGACCTTGATCCATCACTTGGCTCGGGCGTGCATGAAGCATTCATCGTGGGCGGCGTAGAAAAGAGCGAGGTCTTTGTTGGTGCGTATCCTGGCGTTGTGAAAGGCGGCGAGCTGCTTTCGCTACCAGGCGTCGATCCATCTGCTTCGGCAAATCACGACCAATTTGTCGCCTACGCTCGAGCTTGCGGCGCGGGATGGCACTGCATGTCAAACGCTGAGTGGGCAGCGCTTCAATTGTGGTGCTGGAAGAACGGCTTTATGCCGCGCGGCAACAGCAATTATGGCCGCAGCAGCGATAACACCTGGGAAGCCGGCCGCCGCACCGATGGCATTGCGCCTGGCACAGTTTCCGGCGCTGCACGCACGCTCACCGGCTCTGGCCCTGCGTCATGGCGCCACGATAACTCTCCTGCCGGTATTTCAGACCTTTGCGGCAATGTTTGGGAGTGGGCGCCGGGCCTGCGAGTCGTTGATGGCGAAATTCAAGTCACCGCGAACAATGACTCTGTGCTTTCTGCCACCGACCTTGGCCCCACATCGAGCGCTTGGAAGGCCATTGATGGAGTCACTGGCGCGCTAGTCACGCCAACATTCACTGGATCAATTGTCGGCGGCAACTACGTACCAACCACGCCGAACTCTGTGCGCTATGCCGTGAGCGGCACTGCAAACTACACGCTAGTTCGAGCAAGCGGCGCTTCGTTCGAAGGCATGACAAACCCAGGCGGATCGCCTGCTTCGGCAGACGCTATTAAGGTGCTCAAGTCTCTCGGCTTATTCCCGGTGGATGGGGCTCTAGGCGGTGACGGCTTCTACCTAACAGTCACTGGCGAACGGCTCCCGCTCCGTGGCGGCGATTGGAGCCGTGGTTCGCTTGCCGGCGTGTTTGCTCTCTACTTGGCTGACGCTCGCTCCGGTGCGCAGACGGGCATCGGTGCGCGCCCCGCTTTTGTGCTCTGAAGTCTGCAGCCAGCGATCTGATGGGGCCGACGATAGTCGGCCCCTTTTTCCATCAAAACAAACCCGCTGGCTCCGCCGCCACATCCCAACTGAAAATCAGCACCTCTCCCCGCTCTACCCCTGCGCCGCCACCTACGGTGTAGCGAATGTTGGTGGACTCAATGTGGTAACGACTAAACACCTTTCTGATATCCGGATGATCATTAAGACTAATGATCGCTTTGCCTTTCAGCGTGCCTAGCAGCTCGGCCATCTGCTCGTACTCATCCCACTCAAACTTCACGCCATAGCCCTCGGTTTCCCAATACGGCGGATCTAAGTAAAACAGCGTGTGCTCGCGGTCATAGCGCGTGATTACCTCCTGCCACGGCAGATGCTCGATGTACACGCCGCTGAGCCGTAGGTGAGCATCTGAGAGGTTCTGCTCGATGCGCAGCAGATTAAGTGGCGGCGCGGTGGTGGCCGTGCCAAAGCTCTGGCCATCGACACGTCCGCCGAAGGCATTTTGCTGCAAGTAGAAGAACCGAGCGGCGCGCTGAATGTCGGTGAGCGTTTCAGGCCGCGTGACCTTGAGCCATTCAAAGACAGTGCGACTGGTAAGTGCCCACTTGAATTGCCGAACAAACTCCTCCAGATGGTGCTGCACCACACGGTACAGATTGACCAGCTCGCCGTTAATATCGTTGAGCACTTCGACCTTGGCAGGCTGACGCAAGAAAAACAGCGCGGCACCACCGGCAAAGGGCTCGACATAGCAGTCATGCGCGGGAAATAGCGGAAAAATACGATCAGCGAGACGGCGTTTGCCGCCGATCCACGGGATGATGGGTTGGGCCATGATGTTGCTCCTGAGACGTGGCGCTCATTGGCGCTGCTAGGAGGCTCATGGCCTTCAGGTTATTTAGTGTCCCGCAACGCGGGCACTTGATCTGGATCTCATCAAAACGACTGGCCTTAGCCAGCAAGCGGCTGCATGAGCCGCACCGTACATCATTTAACATCTGCAAAGCCTTATGAGATTTGCTAGGCTCCCCGTGCTCAGCTGAGCGGGAGGGCCTTGGCTGGCTTGCAGCGTGTTCTGCAGGTTGGTGTCATGCCTTGGTGCTCGATACACCGTGGCATGACGCCCTCTTCTTTTTCTCTAAACGCCGCTAGTTTAACCACGCGCCAGTACTCGCCCTTCGGCTGTGCTCGTGTAATCGCCCAAGAAACAAGCCCACCAGCTACACAACCTGAAGCCGTGCACCCATCCTGAGCGTGTTAAAGCACTCATGATCGGGAGTTACCCATGCCAGTTGAATATCATCACGGCGTCCGCGTCTTCGAAATCGCCGACGGCGCACGCTCTATCCGCACCACCGAGACCGAAATCATCGGCTTCGTGGCCACTGCCGCCGATGCCGACGCCACTACATTCCCGCTGAATACAGCAGTTTTGGTGACTAACGTGCAAACCGCCGTTGGCAAAGCCGGCGTTGCCGGCACGCTCGCTGCCACACTAAACGCCATCTCAAGCAAAGGCGGTGCTACCTGCATCGTCGTGCGCGTTGAGGAAGGCGCAGACGAGGCCGAAACCACCACTAACGTCATCGGCACAACGCTGACCGACGGCACCTACACCGGCTTGAAAGCGCTACTCACCGCGAAGTCTAAGTTCGGTGTGAAGCCACGCATTTTAGGCGCACCTGGTCTCGACTCGCAGGGCGTGGCCACTGAGCTGGCATCCATTGCGCAGAAGCTGCGCGGCTTTGCTTATGTCTCGGCATGGGATTGCGCCACTAAAGAAGAGGCTGTCACCTACCGTGAAAACTTCGGCCAGCGCGAAATCATGGTTATTTGGCCAGACTTTAAGTTGCTCGAGGCCAAGTCGGATGCGGTGGCTCATGCCCTCGGTCTGCGCGCGAAAATCGACCGCGAGCAAGGTTGGCACAAAACACTTTCCAACGTGGTTGTGGATGGCGTTACTGGCATCAACAAAGACGTGTTCTGGGATCTGCAAGACCCCAACACCGATGCGGGCTATTTGAATGCTGCTGATGTCACCACGCTAGTGCGCAATAACGGCTTCCGTTTCTGGGGCTCGCGCACCTGCAGCGAAGACTCTGCCTTTGCCTTTGAAAACTACACCCGCACCGCGCAGATCATTGCCGACACCATCGCGGAAGGACATTTCTGGGCGGTTGATAAACCAATGCATCCATCGTTGGTGAAAGACATCATCGAAGGCATTAACGCCAAGCTGCGCGACTGGAGCGGCAAGTACATCATTGATGGCAAATGCTGGTTCGATGCTGATGCCAACTCGCAGAACGTACTGGCAGCGGGCTCGCTCTATATCGACTACGACTTCACGGCAGTGCCGCCGCTCGAAAACCTCATGCTGCGCCAGCGAATTACTGGCCGCTACCTTGTCAACTTCGCCGAAGGCGTAGCTGCAGCCGGCTAATGGATGCCGCCTTGAGCGGCACGAACAACATTTAATAGGAGCGCCAACATGGCCATGCCCAGCAAGTTAAAAAATATGAACCTGTTCAACGATGGCAACAGCTATCTCGGCGTTTCCAAAGCGGTCACGCTACCAAAGCTCAGCCGCAAAATGGAAGCCTATCGTGGCGGCGGCATGAACGGCCCCGCTAAAGTCGATATGGGCATGGGTGATGACGGCATCGTGCTCGAATGGACTTTAGGCGGCATAGACATGACTGCTGTGCGCCAGTACGCCAGCGCCGAGCTTGGCGGTGTAGGCATGCGCTTTGCTGGCGCCTACCAGCGTGATGACGATGGCACCGTGGACGCAGTCGAGATTGTCGTTCGTGGGCGCCATGAAGAAATCGACATGGGCGAAGCGAAGCCAGGCGAAGACACTGAGCACAAAATTAAAACCAA
This sequence comes from Paraperlucidibaca sp., assembly GCA_018066805.1. Taxonomy (GTDB): domain Bacteria; phylum Pseudomonadota; class Gammaproteobacteria; order Pseudomonadales; family Moraxellaceae; genus Perlucidibaca; species Perlucidibaca wandonensis. The sequence continues at coordinate 32,413 of JAGPVX010000027.1, forward strand.
CTGCAGCTATTACAAGCTGACAGTGGCTGGCCGCGTTGAAGTTGAGATCGATGTGCTGAACTTCATTGAAATCGTCAACGGCGTAGACCGCTTAGCGGAACACCGCCGCGCCATTGGCTTGTGAGGTGATGCATGACTAAGCCTATCAAGCAAATCGCGAGCGTCACGCTCGAAGCGCCGGTTATTCGCGGCGAGCAGACTATTGAGGTTGTTGAGTTGCGTCGGCCGCAGGCCGGAGAGCTTCGTGGCTTAAGCCTAAGTGATCTGCTCAACATGGAGGTGACCGCTGTCATCAAGCTGCTGCCTCGCATCAGCACGCCCGCGCTGCTTGAGCAAGAAGTAGCAGCGCTTGAGCCGCAAGACCTCGTATCGATTGCGGCGGAGATTGCCGGTTTTTTGCTGCCGAAGTCAGCGCTGGAAGCGGGATTCCAAACCGCATAGAAGACGCAATGGCCGATATTGCGGTGGTGTTTCACTGGTCACCGCAGGCCATGGCCGAGCTTTATCTCGATGAATTAATCGCGTGGCGTGAGCGTGCCAGAGTGCGCAATGAGAGTGGGGAGTAGGCGCCGTGAGCGATCTCAAGCTGCAAGTATTGCTGAGCCTAAAAGAAAAGGTGCTGGGGCCGCTCAATAAGCTGAAAACTGGCGGCAATTCGCTCGCTATTGCTCTCAAAGAATCTAAAGAAGCGCTGGGAAATCTGCAGCGCCAACAAAACGACATCAGCTCGTTTCGTAAAACCAAAGAAGCGGCCGGCAGCACAGCCACTCAAATCAAAGTTAGCCAGGACCGCGTGCGCGCGCTCGCCATCGAGATGGCGGCGACAGCCAACCCTACCAAAAAGCTCACCACTGAATTTAACAAGGCGAAGCGCGAAGCGGCGGCGCTTAAAGACAAGCACAGCGCTGAGAATGCCGAGCTTCAGCGGCTGCGGACTTCGCTTAATGCCGCTGGGGTTAGCACACGCAACCTCGGCGAGCATGAGAAGCGCTTACGCGCTGAAAAGGATCGGCTAACCCAGTCGATGGAGCAGCAGCGCCAAAAGTTCAATGCGTTGGCGGCGGCGAAGCGCAAAGCAATGGAGTATGAGGCGCAGAAGCTCGAGCAGTTAGCTGCGGCGAAGCGCCGCGCAACAGCCCTAAATGACCGCTATAACAATAGCTTGAAAAATGCCGCCGTACTTGGCGGCGCAGGCTATGCCGCTCAGGCGGTTGGGCGCAATGTCCTAACTAAGGGCAGCCAATTAGCTGCACCTGGCATCGACTACGGCGCTCAAATAAGCGAGCTACAGGCTATTACGCGCCTGAAAAAAGAAGATCCGAAATTTTCTGCATTAAAAAATCAAGCGCGTGAGCTTGGCGCTAGCACTCAATTCAGCGCCACCGAGGTTGCTGCCGGGCAAACATTCTTAGCACGAGCAGGCTTCGGCGCTGAGGCCATTAAATCAGCCATGCCAGACGTGCTGGCAATGGCGATTGCAAACAATACTGAGCTATCTCGCACCGCCGATATTGCCTCAAACATTTCTAGTGCATTCAAAGTTGACCCCGCCATCGAGGGCAATATGACGCGCGTGGCTGACATCCTTTCAGGTACGGCTGCGCGAACAAACGTAAACCTCGAAATGCTCGGCGATACGATGAAGTACTTGGGCGGTGCTGATGATCTGAACTTAACCATGGAGCAAGCGGCCGCCATGGCTGGCATGCTCGGCAATATCGGCATCCAAGGCAGCATGGCGGGCACCACGCTACGTGCCATGATGAACCGCTTAACTAATCCTGTAGGGAAAGCGACGGACGCAATCGAGGCGCTAGATTTAAAAATTGCAGATGCGCGCGGCAACATGCGCGCCATGCCAGACATATTGGCCGACATCGCTAAAGCCACTAAAAATATGGGCAACGTTGAGCGCAAGGCAACGCTGCAAAATATCTTCGGGGCTGAGGCTGGATCTGGCACTGCTGAGCTAGTCAGCAAGATGGCCGATGGCGACATGGGCACGCTCATCGCCGACTTGCAAAACCTTAAAGGCGAAAACGCCAAGATGGCCAGCACCATGGCCGATAACGCTCGTGGCGACCTCATGGGCCTTAAGAGCGCGTGGGAAGAGGTCGGCATCTCCATCACCGACACTAACGACGGCCCGCTGCGTGAGTTGATCCAAAGTATCACTGGCACCCTGCGTGGCGTAGGGGCATGGATTAAAGCAAACCCACGCTTGGCCGCTGGCATTGCAAAGAGCGTCGCCGTGATCGGCATCCTTGCTGTTGTGCTGGGGTCTGCAGCAATTGCAGTGGCGAGCATTCTTGGCCCTTTAGCAATGCTTCGGCTAGGACTTGGGCGGATGGGCCTAGGGCACGTTGGGCAGGAGATGGCTAGCGCTACGCTGCGCGCTCGAGCGCTCGACGTTGCGAGCCGTGGTGCCGCAATTGGTGCTCGGCTACTGGGCGGCGGCATTGGTTTGGCTACTCGTGCCATGGCGATCATGGGTGCCGCTTCGCTGGCGAATCCTATTGTGCTCGGGATCATGGCCGTGGTTGCGTTGGCGGCGGTTGTCTATAAATACTGGGGGCCGATCAAAGCATTCTTAAGTGGCTTTTGGGATGGTCTCAAAGAAGGCCTCGGCCCGATGTTTACCGCCTTCGGTGCCTACTTCAGCAAGCTGGGTGAATGGCTATCGCCATTGAAGCCGCTCTGGGATGGTATCGGTGCCGCGATCGGCGGCGTGCTGGGTTGGGTCACTCAACTGTTTGCGCCATTTGAGGCCACCAAAGAGCAGCTCGATGGAGCCACCAGCGCCGGCGCGCGCTTTGGCGAATGGCTTGGCAATGTGATCGGGTTTATTCCATCCGTGGTCGCGAACTTTGCAACCTTCGGATCGGATCTTATTCAGGGCTTAATCGGCGGCATTCTTGGCAAGGCTGGCGCGCTATGGGAAACCATGACCGGCATCGCCAGCGGCATCAAAGAGCGCTTTAAAAACATTCTGGGCATCCACTCCCCTAGTCGAATTTTCATCGGCTACGGCGACAACACCATGGAAGGCCTACGCTTAGGGCTTGAAGGCGCAAGCGGCAAGGCCATTAGTGTCGTGCATCGCGTTGCGGCGAGCATTGCCGACAATAAGCCGCTAAAAGCTGCCGCTGCCGGCGTGATGCTCACCGCTAGCCGGCTAATCATGCCCGACAGTGCAATTGCTAACGCACTAGCGACTAGCGCCTCATTTGCGGCGAGCGCAGCAAGCGGCGCGCCATCGATCATCGATACCCGTGCGCCGGTGAAGGCTGGCACCAAAGCGCCATCAGCGGCACCAATTACCGTGATGGGCGACACCATCACGCTGAGCATCACCGCCGCGCCAGACATGGATGCGCGAGCTATAGCGGCGGTTGTCGAACGCATGCTGGCCGATCGTGAGCGCACCAAAGCCGCACGCATTCGCTCAACGCTTGGCGATCTGGAGTAAGGCATGCAATCAATGATGATGACGCTGGGCATGTTCGTGTTTTCGCTATCGACCATGGCCTATCAAGACTTCAAGCGCCAAACCGAGTACCGACACCCGAGCCAAAGCCGCATCGGTGCGCGCCCCTCGTCGCAGTTTTTGGGTGTTGGCGATGAAACCATCACGCTTAGTGGCTGGTGCGCGGCCGAAATATCGCGGCCCAGCGTGTCACTGGATACGCTACGGCTGATGGCCAACGGCGGCGAAGCGTGGCCACTCATCGAAGGCACCGGCCGACTTTACGGCCTGTGGGTAATTGAAAGCATTGAGGAAGGCCGCACCGAGTTCATGCCCGACGGCGCATCGCGGCGCACCGAGTTTTCGCTCAAATTAAAACGCGTAGATGATAGCCGTGTGGATCTGCTGGGGAGCCTGTTAGCACTCGGGCTATCGATGCTTCGATGAGTTACGACGAGCTACTGCAGAAGCTTAGCCAGCGCCGACAACGCATGCCGGCATATCGCCTCACGCTGGGCGGCAATGACATTACGGCGCGCGTGCAAGGCAAGCTGATGAGCCTCACGCTCACCGACAATCGCGGCCTCGAGGCCGATCAGATCGACATTACGCTCGACGACAGCAAGGGCGATCTCGACATCCCAAGCAAAGGCGTGAGCCTGCAACTGGCCATTGGCTGGGAAGGCATGGCGCTGGTTGAAAAAGGCAGCTTTACCGTCGACGAGGTCTCGCACATTGGCGCGCCAGACCAAATCACCATTCGTGCACGCAGTGCCAACCTAAGCGCCGGCCTGCGCACGAAGCGCGACAAGAGCTGGCACAAAACCACCTTGGGCAAAATTGTCGAGACCATCGCGGCCCGTGAAGGGCTGATTCCCGCGATCAGCGCTGCACTAAAAACTCGCGCCGTGGCGCACATCGATCAGACCGGCGAAAGCGATCTCAACTTATTGACCAGGCTATGCAAAGAGCACGGCGCCATCGCCAGTGTGAAGGCTGGGCGTTTGCTGGTGTTTGAGGCTGGCAAGGCAAGCACGGCATCCGGCGAAATCATATTGCCGGTGGTGATTACTCGCGCCGATGGCGACAGCCACGAATACTCATCGAGCGATCGTGATGCCTACTCGGGCGTGAAAGCGCAGTGGGTAGATGCCCGCACCGGCAAGCGCCACGATGTTTATGCCGGTGATGAAGAAGATGCCAAGCTGCTGCGCCATACCTACGCCAATGAAGCTGATGCTCTCAGTGCCGCTCAGGCTGAGATGTCACGCATCCAGCGAGCAACGGCGGCGTTTAACCTCACGCTGGCCATTGGCAGGCCAGACCTTTACCCAGAGACGCCGGTGATTGTTGTGGGCTTTAAGCCCGACATCGATGCCGGTGCATGGATCGCCACGAAGCTAGTGCACACGATGGGCGACAGCGGCTACACCACACGGCTGGAATGCGAAGTGCTGGGTGCTGAGCTTGAGGCGGTGAATAAAAAGACCGGCGGCTACACGGGTGTGCGCGCCAAGTGGATAAACAAAAAGACCGGCAAGCGGTCTTCTGTGTTGGCAGGCAAGGAAGGTAATGTGAAGCAGCTCACGCATGTTTACGTGAGCGAGAAAGGCGCTAAAGCGGCGGCTCAGCGGGAGTGGGCGAAGTATCAATCTTCTTTTGAAAAGTAACCTCATATCTAAGAGCAGTCATGATGCTGTGATAAATATTATAAACAAATGATTTAAGAAGAAGACCAGAATATACACAACTAGCAACAGCGGCCAAATATGCAAAGCAAATAATGCAAAAAATGTACTCTGGCCTTAAATTGAAATAGCATACTAATCTCTCGGCAAGCCCACCATCCCTGCCGAAAATAATTATTGAGAAGAATATCGCCACCGCAATGAAGTAAAAAATAAAAACATTAATAAAATTAAAATAACTATGAAGTAAATATGAAACGCCGCTCTCAGGATTAATTTTCGAAGCCATAAATATTGACAGTTTCGGCGTTGTTATACTGGCGAATATTGCAAATCCAGCAACTAAAAAGCCCAGAAGACCAACTGTAAGATTTAAACCTACTTCTGCAACGCCTCTGGTTATATTAGCCAAATCATTTGCGGTATATTGACTTACTATAAGATCTAGTATTGAAAAAGCCATAAATATTGAAAGAAAATAAATATTAAATTTATTTGGCTTAATTCCTTTTGATGCCTTAAATATATCAAAAAGGCTCTTAACTTTGTGGAACTGTGATTTATCGACTTCTTCATTCATCGCTAATTCCATTGATCGATCTAGATATTCTAGATATTATATCATCAACCTTGGTGTTTTGAGGCTGAACAACTATAGAACCTGACTTTACAAGATCCATAAACTTTAAAAAAATATCTTTTGCTGCCCTGCCAATACTGTCACTTATATTTTCTAGCACTATTTTAATTTTAAAATCTTCGTTATTACCTCTGATTCCTAGCCCATCAGAGTCCTTTCCAGCCAGTTTTATAAACTGATTGCCCTGAGAAGATGCATTAATAACATGAGTTTTTGCAGCATCGATATTTAAGCCTTCTTTGTTATGATGTTTAAGGACAGATTTACTGCTAGATATTTTACCTTGAACATCTTGAATACCAACAAACAGACCTTCAGTATCAGTTTCAGAGTTTGTTTTAGTAAAAACAATTTCAATATCGCTCAATACTTCGAATCTATCCATGAACAAAGATATATCATCAGAGCAAGACAAGGCATTTAAAGTTAAATTGGGCATTGGTATCTCTTCCGAGATCTGTAATTTTGTTTTTTTAGGCTTAGCTAAGCCCTCCGCTTTAGATTCTTTCTTAACTTCAGCATAGATCTTATTTATATGCTCTCTTGTTTGAGCCTTTAAAAACCTTTCTGTGGCATATCTAAATTGACTCATTTTAGGAGAACCGTCAGGGCTATGGCAGTACACAAGTCTGTGATTATTTAATATCAATAGAAACTTAGCTGTTGGGCATGACTCAAGCGACTTAAAATCTCTTTTTATATTGCCTGTGCTCTTATCTCGAACTTGGTGTCTTCTTATGTGAGTATCATACCCAAAAACTCCTGCTAGCCCAATATATTCAACATCGTCAATTGTTCCTAAATTTATAAGTTCAACATCCTTGAAAAAATAGGTAGAAATACCATATTTTATAGATCTTTCCTTTCCCAAGAACGTAGGACCTACGATCTCATCATAAAAATCTAACAAATCTTTATCGCCAAACTTGCAGATAAAATTCCCAAACTCAATTTTTGTTGATTTAGACATTTAAAATTCCATCCATTCCCGCTTTGGGCTGTAATAATTTATTTATTTAGGCTCAGCGAAAAACCATAACCCTAAGCTGTCCATATTCTTTGCCCTGAAAACAACGCCACCAGCATCGATGGATTGTCCGGACACTAGCTGCGGCATAACATTCAAAACGTCTTTAAGTTCGGTGCGGGGGGCGGCGGCCGACAGCGCCGCTGATGCGGCCATAAGCACCTCGTACCCTGAGCTTTTAGTACCATCACCCGAAGTCATAACCGTGACAGACACCAATTGCTTTTTTTTGGTCACTGAAACCGACAGTACGGCATATTTCCCGATCGGCGCCGTGTATGAGTCGTTAACTTCCCCCTCGAAAAACTTGGCATCGTTTACATACCAGGGAAGTTCATTTTCCTCAAAAGATCGATTTAGTCGCCTGGTGTATAGGGCAAGGCTCATGTCGAGATCTGGCGTGGCAATCTCTTTTTTCTTTGCCTCCACAACAACTGGCGCTGTAGCGGATAAGTTCTCATTTGCACTTTTGGTGTCAGCAGGTTGCGAACAAGCCGAAAGCAGCAATGCGGCGAAAATAGCTGCGTAGAAAAATTTACCCATTAGTTGCTCCTCTCCGTAAGTGGGCCTAGCGCTCGTGAACATGTGGCTTTAGCCAAGTGCGGCGCTGCCCGCGAAGCTGTCCGCCATGGATGAAATATAGTTCGTTCAATCCACAGCCAAACAGCCATTGGCGGAGCCATGGCAAGCCCAAAATAAAGGAAGAAAAAGTGGTCGTCGATTGCGCCAGGCATCAAGAGCAGAAGCAGCACCGGCATGCACATAACAGCTATTAGCGCGGCCCCGACTGGGCGGTCAATGCGCGATAGGTTGGTTGCTAGGTACTGGTCTTTATGCCAAATGAAATAGCGGTAACGCCACGCGGTCTCAAGATCCGGCGCGACGAAGTTGTGTTGATCAAGAAGTTCGTTGAATGACTGACGTGCAGGCCTAGAGCACCAGATGCCTGTTTGTTGATAGAACTCCTGCTGCAGCTGAGCTTCAGTTTTTCCGCCGCCAGAACCAAAGCTCATCTCGTTGGCGATATTTACAACAGATCCAGAGTTTGCTTGGCCAGTTACTTTTTTAAATTCTGTTTTATGCTCAGCCATGAGTCACTTCCGTCACTTTCCGAACTTCATTTTGTTCGCATTATTTGTCACGACACCGGTATTGGCCTGCCCAACGACCTTTTTGATAACCGTTGCCTGAGATTCTTGTATTGCGCCAGACGCATTCGTTGATAGACCCGCGCGTAAAGCACCAATGACGGCCGCTTTAAGTAATGGTGGCGCATCTCGAAACATGGCTAATAGCCCCTGCTCTGAATCACCTAGAGATGAGTCTGAAAGCGTGCCGAAAAGTACATAGTTGATATCTACGCCAATTTGTTTAGCTGCTATTAAATATGAGGCGTCAGGCAAGTTAGTTCCGCCCTCATAACTTGCTTGTGTACGTTTCGAGACACCAAGTTCCTTCCCAAAATTTTCTTGGCTTAAGCCAATTCGCTTCCGTTCCGACTGTAGGCGGCTCGAGACATCACTCAAAAAGTGCATATTTCTGCATCCTTTTTATTGACTGATGCGATTAACTGCATCATTCTTAGTCTCGATCACATGAAATTGCGGATTTTTGCACTATGACTGAGAACGCTATCTCTCGGCAAGCCATCCAACAGGCGCGCGAACGGCTGAACTTCAATGGCGAAACTATTCAAGCATGGTCTAAGCGCCATGGAATTCACCCATCTACTGTTTATGAGGTGCTCGGCGGCCGTAATAAATGTACTCGGGGTGATGCACATAAAGCGGCCGTTTTATTGGGAATTAAGCCCGGCGTGATCCTTACTTTAGACAAAACCCTAAAAACAACCACATTCGAATAAAGGGTGACTGAATGGACGTCCAACTAGCTTTTTACCGCACTGCCCACGCCTACAAAGGCGGCACTGATGCTCTAGGCCCATTGATGGGCATCAGCGGCGCAGTGCTGCGCAACAAGGCAAACCCGAATCAGTCCAGCAATAAGCCAATGTTGAGCGAAGCGGATTTGATGATGGGCATCACTGGCGACTACCTAATCCTGCACACCCTCGCCGCCAACCATGGCCACGTTTGCCACAAGGTCGACGAATCAAAAGACCATGGCGACCTCGCCATCCTAGAGCTGGTCACCGGCCTGATGGCCAGCCACGGTAAGGTAGGCCAAGCCGTGACCGAAACGCTAGCCGATGGCCGCGTCGACCGGCACGAACTTGAGCGCGTAAAAACTAAGGCTTACGAGTGTATTCAGCAGCTCAGCAAGATGGTCTCGCGATTGGAGTCGATGCTATGAGCTACGGCCTAAGTTGCGCCCACTGCCACTCGAAAGTTCGCATTCGCACCAGCACAGCAGATCACGTGCTGCTTCGCACTGCTTACCTGCAATGCACCAATGAAGCCTGCGGCGCGACCTACCGCGCAAGCTTTGAAGTGACGCATTTGCTCTCACCGCCTGCCGTTTATAACCCAACGATCAATTTACCCATGGCCCCTAGCGCCATGCGTAGAGAGGCCAGAAGCGGCGACCCCGCCCAGCAATTTGACCTCTACGACGATTTTGATGACGAAACCGATTTAACCCAACTAGAAGAGCACGGAGCCGCCAAATGAACGCCACTATCGAACAAATTCAACACGCCATTATTGTCTGGTACCGCGACAACGCCGATCAACACCTCAGCAGCGATCGTGAGCAGCTCGTTAAACGCTGCGCCGCCATGCTCACTGAACGCTTTGAAATGTCTCAGCGCACCGCTGAGCGTGATGCCTGGGTGACGCTCAGCGAGCTAGTCGTTGATAACGATTGGCGCATCAACTTCAACAACTCAACAACCCATTGCCTCTTCCTGCAATGCGGCCGCACCGGCGAAACCAAAGTGCTTCTCACCGGCGACCTAACCGGCACCGATCCGCTCAGCTGGCCAGTCGCTGGCACAACACAACACTAAGGCGATCAGCATGAGCTATGTCATGGACAATGGCCTGCGTTCGGCCATTTTAGATCGGCTGCAAACCGACTACGGCTTGAAGGCGCGCGGCAATTGGCTGCGCCAGGGCGAATGCCCGTCATGCCAGAAAAAAGAGCTGTACATCAACTCAGAAACGCCGTGGATATTGCGCTGCGGGCGTTTGTCTAAGTGCGGCGCCGAGATAGCCGTTAAAGATGTCTACTCCGACCTGTTTGATGATTGGTCGAGCCGTTACAAGGTCACCGAGACTGAGCCTAATGCTACGGCAGCGGCCTACCTTCAATTTTGCCGTGGCTTTGATCCGCAAATCACAGCGGGTGAATTTACTCAAGAAAACTTCTATTTGCCGGAGCTAAAAGCAGGCTCAGCAACTGTGCGCTTTGCCCTTGAGCGTGGCAGCTACTGGGAGCGGCTAATCGATAGGCCGCATCGATTTGGCAAAATGAAAGCGCTGTTCAAAAAAGGCAGCCACCACAAAGGCACATGGTGGCGTCCTGCGCGAGTGGATCTCACTACGGTTAAAGAGCTGTGGATTGTTGAAGGTATTTTCGACGCCATTGCCCTACTCCATCACGGCATCGATGCCGTGGCCAGCATGAGCAGCAATCAATTCCCAGAAGACTCGCTGAACGAGCTGCTAAAGACGCGCGGCGCTGATCTGCCCAAGCTGGTGTGGGCGCTCGATGGCGACAAGGCAGGCGCCAGTTTTGCTAAAAAGTTCGTTAAGCAAGCGCGTGAGATGGGCTTTGAGTGCGGAGCCGCCACGGTGGCGCTCAAAGACTCGCGCGGTAAACGCCTCGATTGGAACGACATGCATCTGCGCGACAAGCTCGATGCCGCCAACATTGCTGAGTGCCGCTACCAAGGTGCGCTGGTGATTGCTGAAAGCCCGTCAGAGAAAGCTCGGCTGATGTATATGCAGACCGAGCGCCGTGAGTTTTGGTTTGCTTTCGACAATCGCACCTTCTGGTTCAAGTTCGACACCAAGCGTTACGACGAGGCCATGAAGAGCCTCGAAGAAAGCAAAAAAGCCGCCGAGATGAATGATGAGCAGCGCCGCGCCTATGCGCTGCAGCAGGGAGGCATCGTGGCAGAGATCGCCAACTGCTTTATGCAAACGCTGTATCACCAGCGCGCCGAAGTCACCGATGAAACTTGGTACTACGTTCGGGTCGCTTTTCCGCACGGCGGCCCAGAGCAAAAGATGGCGTTTACACCAAGCCAGCTCAGCTCAAGCGGCGACTTCAAAAAGAAGATCCTAAACGCCGCCGGTGCGTGGTGGCTGGGCAGCCAGCATCAGCTCGACATCATCATGAAAGGCCAGACTTACAACATCAAAAGCGTCGAGACCATCGATTACATCGGCTACTCGCGCGAGCACAAAACCTATTTGCTCGGCGATCTTGCCGTGCGCCAGGGCGTGGTGAGCGAGATCAACGAAGAAGACTTTTTCGACTTCGGCAAGCTGCGAGTGAAATCACTAATGAAAGGAGTCAATTTGAAAATCAAACGCGATGACAGCACCTACCGAGATGACTGGTTTGGCATGCTGTGGCAGTGCTTCGGCGAGCAAGCGACCGTCACGCTGGCGTTTTGGCTGGGCAGTTTGTTTTGCGAGCAGATCCGCGCTGAGCAAAAGTCGTTTCCGTTTTTAGAGCTCACTGGCGAGGCCGGTGCCGGTAAAACCACCCTGCTGATGTTCATGTGGAAGCTATTTGGCCGCGAATACGAAGGTTTTGACCCGAGCAAATCATCGATCGCAGGCCGCTCACGCGCCATGGGCCAAGTCGCCGGCATGCCGGTAGTGCTGATTGAAGGCGACCGCAGCGGGCCAGACAAGGCGCACGCGAAATCATTCGACTGGGATGAACTAAAAGACTTCTTTGGCGGCGGCACGCTGCGCACACGCGGCGTTCGCAATGGCGGCAACGACACCTACGAGCCACCGTTTAGAGGCACGATCTGTATCAGCCAAAACGCCGACGTTAGTGCCTCTGAGGCCATCCTCACGCGCTTAATCAAGATGTCATTTAAGCGGCGATCGCTAACCAGCGCCGATCGCGATGCAGCCGACAGCTTGAACATGATGCCGACTGAGCAAACCAGCTACTTCATCATCAAAGCGGCGCGGCTTGAAAACCAGATCATGGCGTTGTTTCTGCAGCGCTCGCTGCAGCACGAGCACATGCTGCGCGGCATGCGCGATATCCGCATCGAGCGGATCATTAAAAACCATGCCCAACTGATGGCGCTGGTCGACTGCTTAAAGCTCGTTACTCCCATCACCGATGACCAGGTGGCAAAGACGCATCAGGCGCTGACCATCATGGCGCTCGATCGCCAAGTTGCCATCAACTCCGACCACTCGGCGGTGCATCAGTTCTGGGAGGTTTACGACTACATCGAGATGCGCAATGGCGACCTCTCACCGGCGCTGAACCACTCAGGCGACCCAAGCCTGATCGCCATCAACCTCAACGACTTTGCTGAAAACGCCAGTTTTCATAAACAGCAAATCGCCGAGCTATCGGTGCTGCGCGAGCTGCTGAAAACCAGTCGCCGGCATGCCTTTATTGAATCAAATCGACCTGTTCACAGCGTCATTCGTGCAGCCGGCGGCGTTCAGCGCTCGGTCACGGTGAAGTGCTGGATTTTCAAGAAGAGCCACTAAGGAGCGGCACATGGAAAACACCCTCGATGTGAAATACGACAACCACGGGCGGATGCAGTACCACCCCGCCTTGCACACCAATCAATTTAAGCCGTGGACGACTAGCGATGAGCGCTACCTCATCGAGAACTACGCCTTTGTCGGCGCCGGCGACATGAGCCTAGCGCTCGGCCGCACGGTGACTACGGTGGCTACTAGGGCGTGGAAGCTGCGCCGAAAAGGCCTAATGACGCCAACGCTTCGCGGCCAAGCCAATAAAAATTCAAACAACGTAACTGGAGGTGAAAAATGTTGACCCTAAGCCGCCGCGAAGGCGAACGACTGATGATCGGCGACGACATCGTCATTGAGATTAAGCGTGTGCGCGGTAACCAAGTGAGCATTGGCATTACTGCACCAAATAGCGTGCCGGTGCATCGAGAGGAGATCTTTCGGGCGATTGAAGGAGATCGGGTGCAGAAATGGCATGGCCATGGAGGCGATGCCGGCATTGATAGCGAGGCGGAATACAACAAAAGCGCCCGCGTTATTTTACCAGGAGAACACCTATGAACGTACCCATCGGCTGCCCCCCAACAAACTGCGTTGCTGAAATCCGCATGGATGACCATGGCAACCCATTCGGCGAGCTAACCCCGTTTGTGCACTTTTTTGGCGATGTGCCGAAGTCTGGCACCAAGCTTTACTACAGCACGCCGATGGCTAGAGATAAGCCGTTTTGGGAAATGTCGTTTGAAGCCGATCGCGCGAAAGATTTGAGCGACGATATGCTCATAAAAATTTACTCAGAGGCGTTCCGTGCAGACGACTTGTTGCCATATTGCAGCCCTATCGGCGGCATAAAAGAGGCCGCAATCCGGGCCATGCGCGCAATCATCGCAGCCGATCGCAAACTGCGGGGTGGCACATGAGCCTCTCGAGCTGGCTCTACAAAGCGGTCGCCAACCGCCCAATGCGCGTGATCGAGGTGGGCGGCAAGCCCTACCTCGAGCGCTACTTCATCGCCACATGGCTTGGCCGGCAAATCTGGTTGCACCGCTTTGTCAGTGAAGACGCTGAGCGCACTGTGCACAACCACCCATGGACCGCGCTGTCGGTGATTCTCACCGGCGGATATTCCGAAGAGGTGGCGCGCCGTGCCCTAGCCCCAAGCAATGACAAGCGCCACTACCGTTTTGTACTCAATTACAGCTATCACGACCTCATTGCGCCGAGCATTAACCTAATCACCGCGAAGCACATGCACCGCATCGTATCGGTCATGCCAAACACCTGGACACTAATGCTGGTCGGCAAGCGCCACGGCCGTGGCTGGAGCTTTTTCACCGCCGATAGCCATGGCGTGTGCGAAGCCCAACAGCCGGCTACTGCTGCCAACTGGCAACGCACCGCCCGCACTCGCCGTGAAGTCTACGCATCGCGCGCCGTGCACGAAGGCATCCAGCGCGAGGCCTCGTCATGCGCTTATGAATTAGATGAGGCCTAAGCTATGAGCAACTTAACCGCAGCAAAACCTATCGCGCCGGCAAGCGCCGCGCCTTTCGCAGTTGTTGTTCAAGCCGCCACCGACGACCTCATTGCTCGGCTACGCGCACTAGAGAATAGCGCCGGCTCCGCGCCACGCCAGATCGCCATTGGGCGCGCCTTAAGCATGCTTATTAGCAATCTCCGCGAAGGCATCAAGCACGATAAATCTCTGGCGCACATAAATTCAAATGCCGAGGTGGTGCAATGAAGCCAATCCCCACGCCATACACGATCACCGATATCCGCTGGATGCTGCCAGTGGCCGCACGTGATGCCGCCTTTGCTTGGCCTGCGACATGGAAATCGCTCGAGGTCATGATTTATTACAACGAGCACGACGAAGCGCGGGTGGCGCTCATCCCGATCGTCGATTTTTTCGGCCTGAGTCGCGACCCGCAGCGCGAGAAGGTAAACGCCAGCGCAAAGTACGGTTCAAAAGTTGAGATGGTGCCGCGCATGGGCATGCACGATCACTTGGCCACGAGCATCGAGCTCGGCGCGCTGCCCGACTACCTCCTGTCGTTAAGTGCTAACCATGTGCGCCAAAGCGGCAACTACGGCGCCGCGCCCATGCTCGAGTGGCTGCAATCGATCTGGACCATCCGCACCGCCAACCAACTCGATCTGGAGAGCCGAAAATGTTGCTAAACAGCGAGCTCGTCCGCGAGCTAGCCGTTGAGCTTGGCAAGCAGTTCAGAGCATCGATTCCGGTTGAGATCGATCTCTGGTCTGCCGACCAAGTCGGCGGTTACCTTAAGTGCAGCGGCCGATATGTGCTCGAACACTACTGCACGCTGTCAGACTTCCCCGATAAGATCCGCCTGCCAAGCCGCAACGGCGGCAAGGGGCATCCACTCTTCAATGCCCGCGAGATTGTTGCCTGGGCACAGAAGTACCGCACGTACAAAACAGCCGACTTCAGCTAAAACCCTACACCACAGCTACACCAAAATCGCTGAAAGACCCGCCTAGCGCGGGTTTGCGATTCCGGCTCGGGGCACCATCTTTGTATCGTAACACCCGCTTCCAGCAAGCATCCCTGCTCTCTATTACAACTCGTTGAAATCAGCCGACGCCATCCTTGGCATCAACTTATTCGTCTTAAGCGATTGCGCCTGAACGTTTGGCTTGCGCGATCTCATCTGCACTAAAACCAGCTGTTTTCATTACAGCATCTGTGTGCTCGCCTAATGCGGTGCCGGTATAGGCGTAATGCGCCTTGGTTTCCGAGAACTTAATTGGCGATGCTAGCTGACGCTGGGTCTGGCCATTGCTCATTGGTACGTCAACTAAAAGCTCGCGAGCCTGAATGTGCGGATGCTCAGTGGACTCAGCAAAGCTCAATACTGGCTCTGTGCACGAATCTAGCGCAGCAAAAATCGCTGACCATTCGTCGTAAGTCTTTTTCTTCATTTCGATCTGAATATCGATTTTTAGCTGCTTGACCACTTCTGGTTGCAACATATTTAAGCCCAATGGTGCCAACTCTGGGCGACCGAGCGCTGCGCAAAACTGCATGAAGAATTGTGGCTCTAAACCACCGACAGAGAAGTAACGGCCATCTGCGGTTTCATAGCAGTCATAAAAGCTACCGCCGTTGAGCTGAGTATTTTCCAAGCCGGGCTGATCACCACCGTTGAGCGCGCCTGGAGCGGTGAGCGCGTGCAAGCTGAAAGCGGCATCGGTCATGGAAATATCGACGTGTTGGCCAATACCGGTGGCTTGACGATGAATTACTGCGGCCAATAAGCCAATAACTGCATGGCATGAGCCACCAGCAATATCTGCTACTTGCACAGCCATTGGTGCAGGGCCCGAGGCTTTGCGGCCGTTATAACCAAGCACACCAGCAATGGCTAAATAGTTCATGTCATGGCCCGCACGATTTTTGTACGGGCCAGTTTGGCCATAGCCGGTGATCGAGACATAAATAATTTTTGGGTTGATGGCTTTAAGTGCTTCGTAGCCCACACCTAATCTATCCATAACGCCAGGGCGGAATTGTTCAACCACGATGTCGTACTCGGCGACCAAGCGCTTAACGACTTCAAGGCCTGCAGGCGACTTCATATCGATGCCAATCGAGCGCTTCGAACGGTTCAAATAACCATGAGCTGCGGAATTACCATCGCTGGCCATGGGTGGCAGCATGCGCACCATGTCTGGGCGTGATGGCGACTCCACGCGCAGCACATCAGCGCCCATGTCGGCGAGCATTAAGGTGGCGAATGGGCCTGGCAGCAGCGCTGAAAAATCAAGCACTTTCAGGCCAGTGAGTGGACCGGACATAACTATACCTCTGTGAGTAACGACGAAAATGACTAAGCGGTCAGCATGCTATTACGACAAACAGCAGCTGCCAATGACCAGAACGCTCATCTGCTGACGAATTCAGCTAGTTGAAGTCATTGCGCCTTGGTCTGTGTGGGCGACATACTTTGGCCATAACTTTTCGAGCAAGAACCTATGCTGTCTTTTTTACCCGCCCAGCTGCTGGGCTTTATCGTTGCGTTTTTACTGGTGGTCTCAACACTCCTTGCTTCTACTATTATTTTGCTGATGAGCCCGCTAAAACTATTGTCACTTGTCTTTCCGGCCCTAAGCCCGCGTGTGCGCCGTGCTATTGCCGCCATTCAAGAGACATGGACTGGCACTAACTCGACTATTTTCAAGCTTCTGCCCGACTTAACATGGGATATTCGTGGCCTGTCCGAGCTTCGCCGAGACCGTTGGTATTTTGTCGTCTCTAACCATCAATGCTGGATGGATATTTTGACGGCTTTCCATGTCTTGAATCGCCGTATTCCGCCGCTGAAGATTTTCATCAAACAAGACTTGCTGTATGTGCCGGTGATTGGTCTGGCGGTATATACGCTCGATTACCCATTTATGAAGCGCTATAGCCGTGAATTGATTGCGAAAAAGCCGCATTTGCGTGGCAAAGATTTAGACACCACGCGTCGCGCTTGCGAGAAATACAAAGACTATCCGGTCAGTGTTATGAGCTATCTTGAGGGCACACGGGCAACGCCTGAGAAAATGGCCGCAAGCCAAACGCCTTTCCGGCATTTATTACCGCCAAAAAGTGCAGGCGCGGCCTTCGTGCTCAATGCCTTAGGCGAAAAAATGGATACCGTGTTGGACTTAACCATTGCCTATCCAAATGCAGTGCCTAGCTTCTGGGACTTCTGCTGTGGCCGAGTGCGTCGCATCGTGGTCGATGTCGCTTTACGTGAGATTCCAGCGCACTTTTGCCAGGGTAGTTTTGAAAGCGACCCCTCCTTCCGCGAAGAGTTTGCGCAGTGGACTCAGCAGATGTGGGTAGAAAAAGATGACTTACTTCTGACATTACAGCGTGTCAACGATTAGACTAGCGCAAATAAAGACTTATATCGGAGCCGTATATGGCCGTTTCACAACCCGCTAACTTCAACGAAACCTGGTCGGACAAGCGCATTGAAAGTTTTCTCGCTTTTCAGCCGCCCGCTGGTGAAAGCGCTGACTTTCACACGCTCTACAACGCCTATAAGCATATGCGTGATTCTGACTTCAGTATTTTTCTAGAGCACTTTAAAGCGGCAGGCCGCGATATTCATGCGCTTAATGGTTTGGGTTTATCATTGCTCGACATCGTTAAAACGCATGCACAATCACAGGCTTTTGCCGACCTGCTCAGCGCTTAAACGTGACGATGATCAATGGTGTAAAACGTAGCGAATCTGCCCTGCTTCACGCAGGCTCGCCGCTATTTGGCCAGTTCAAAGACAGCCTTCGTCATGTGCAGGGCCAGTTAGACACAAGCTTAGATGCTTTTGGGCACAGTCGAAGCGCCTTTGCACGCCGCTTAGGCTATAAGCAATTTCAGTTTTTTGGCGGTATGAGCGAAGAGCTGGTATTCGGTTGTGCCTTGGTCAGCTTAGGCCATTCCTGCAGCGCCTTTATTTATGCCGTTGATATGCGCACGGGCGAACGCTTTGAGCATAGCAGTATGCGGCCCGGCAGCATGGGTATGAGCCTCAGTGATAACCCCCGCGAAGGTAGTAGCCATTGCCAAATGGGTCGCTTACAGGTCGAGCAGCGCTATTTCGATCAACCCCGACAAAAGCAGCTAAAAGTAAGCATTGGTGAGGAGTTTGTACTTGAGGCATTAAGCCATGAGACAGACTTCGAGCCCATGTCGCTGTGCACGCGCAGTGGTTATAACGGCTGGACATACGCCAATAAAACCGCTGGCGTAGCGTTGACTGGCAGCTTGCTCTGGCGCGGCAAAAAAATCGACTTAGAAACCATTAAGTGCATGGGCCATCACGACTTTTCCTGTGGCTTCATGCGACCTGAAACGTGGTGGAACTGGGCTTGCTTTTCAGGCCATGCTGAGCTTGAAGGTGGCGCTGAATCAGCGGCGATAGGCTTGAATATCTCCTGTGGTGTCAATGAAACTAGCTTTAGCGAAAACTGCTTTTGGCTTAATGGCGAATGCATTAATACTGCTGCTGCAGTGTTTGATTTTGACCGCCAAGCGCCATTATCTGAATGGAAAATTCACACTCACGATGACAGCGTAAGCTTGCGTTTCACACCACTTGGCATCTACGAGGACAATACGCGACTTGGCCCTTTGGCGGCACGCTTTCGCCAAGTCTTTGGCCACTTTGATGGCTATCTTATCCACCAAGGTCAGCGCTACTTAATTAAGCGTTTAAGTGGATTTGTTGAAGACCAATTTGTGCGCTGGTAAATCGCGCCCACCTACTGAGCACAAACTCAATGTCAAAACATCATAAAAAACATGCACATACTGCCGAAAAACCAAGTAAGCGCGCACTATTTCGCGATTACTTGGTGCTACTTTGCGACCTGCGGTTTTCGCGCTATTTGACGGTGCAAATGCTACCAATTTTATACGTCCTGCTCGTCATAGGTGGTGCTGGCGTCATTGGCCAGTTTGTGTGGGACGCCTTTGCGCAAAGCCTTTTGCGTGGCATAACTTTTCTTGTTGCGGCTCCTGTCGCTGTTTTGATTTGGGCATCTGCTTGCCGAGCTATTACTGAGTTTTTACTCGCTGTTTTTCGCATGTCTGAAGATGTAAATAAGCTAGCGGGCATTCGCCCAACGGTCGATAAGCTTGACCAATTCATTAGTGGCCCAAGCTGGATGAGCCGAATCATGGGCTCAGTCCAGGCTGCATCACAACAACAAAAATCTCCGCGTGCTACGCCCGCTATTCATCCAGAGAAACCCCAGTGAAATTACTATCGACTAACACCTGTTTTATTCCGAAAGATTTAAGTTCAGTCACTCAGTACGACCCTAGCAGCGAGGCTGACCTTGCTGCCATAGGCATGAGCGCTAAGCAAAAAGACACGATTTGGCGCGCGGTCGAAGGTTTTTAT
Organism: Paraperlucidibaca sp.; assembly: GCA_018066805.1. GTDB lineage: Bacteria > Pseudomonadota > Gammaproteobacteria > Pseudomonadales > Moraxellaceae > Perlucidibaca > Perlucidibaca wandonensis. The sequence goes on from JAGPVX010000027.1 coordinate 51,814, forward strand.
CGCACCGGTATCTCGCCTGCCGTGACCATTTGCATGCGGCGCCAGGGCCAGATCGTGTTTAACCGCGCCTTAGGCCACGCACGGGGTAATGGCCCAGACGATAGCCGTGATACACCAAAAGTATTGGCGCAGCCGGACACGCCCATGTGCTTGTTTTCGGCCTCGAAAGTGGTTACCGCCATGCTTATTCATAAGCTCGCCGAGGATCATCTGATCGACTTGCTAGCACCGGTGGCGCATTACCTGCCTGCTTTCGGTGTCAATGGTAAGCAATACGTAACAGTCGCTCATATTTTGGCGCACCGAGCAGGCATTCCAACCATACAAGGCGATTTCGACACCGAAATCCTGTTCGACACACCGCAAGTTGTCGATATTTTATTTAACTCCAAACTCAATGCTCGTAGCGGTCATCGCGCCGCCTATCACGCCGTCACTGGTGGCTATATTTTGGGTGAGTTGATTCGAGCTGTTACTGGCAAAGACGCCCGAGAATATTTACGCGAAACAATCCAAGAGCCACTGGGCATGCGTCACTTAAATTATGGTCTAGCGCCTGAGCATCGTGGAACCGAGGCAATTGGCTACGCTACTGGCTTTAAGCCCGTATTAGCCATCGATTGGTTTTTGCAGCACGCACTAGGCGGCAATCTCGACACCGTGGTTAATGTCACTAATGACCCACGCTTTATGGACATCATCTGCCCGGCCGGTAATATTTTTGCTAACGCCGATGAGGCCTGTCGCTTCTTTGAGCTCATGCTTCGCGGCGGCACGCTCGATGGCAAACGCATATTTGATCCACTAACTATTCGTCGCGCTACCCTAGAAGCCGGCAAGCCACAGTTCGATGGCACCTTGTTAGCGCCGTTACGCTACAGCCACGGCATGATGCTCGGCGGCAACCCAGTCGGGCTTTATGGGCCAATGACTGGCCATGCCTTTGGCCATCTTGGTTTTTCCAATATTTTCTGTTGGGCCGACCCCGAGCGCGACATCTCCGTATCTCTGTTAACCTCAGGCAAGCCGATTGTTGGCCCACACTTACCTGCTCTAGCAAAGCTGCTCGCGAGTATTTCGTTTAATGTGCCTAAACTATGAGTTTGAGCCCGAAATACCCTGTCATAATTTTGAATTGTTAGCAGTGCAATATCTGACTATAATACAATCTCTGTGAACACTCATACACTGAAACTATTGAGGCAAGACCCTATGTCCGATGACATCGCGTCAACACAACAAGCCCCGGCAGAGAAACCGCCGATTAACTGGCTAGGTGCAAGCGTATTACTTTCTACGCCTATTTTAGCGCTGTTGTTGATTCCAACTTATGCATGGTTTAATGACTACTCAACTGCTGCCTGGGTGAGTTTTGTCGTGCTCAGTGCCTTAAACGGCATGTCGATCACTGGCGGCTATCACCGTCTGTGGGCTCACCGTGCCTATGAAGCGCATTGGTCATTACGCATTTTCTATATGCTCTTTGGCGCCATGGCGACCCAAAATAGCATTTTAGTATGGGCCTCAGGCCACCGCACGCATCACCGCCACGTTGACCATGTTGATCATGATCCCTACTCCTCAAAACGTGGATTTTGGTTCTCGCATATCGGCTGGATGTTGCGTAAATACGAGTCGGGCAAAGAAGACTTCCGCAACGCACCGGATTTACTCAACGATCCAATCGTCATGTTTCAGCACAAACACTACTTGGGTGTTGTGCTCGCGATGAACTTTGGCTTACCTCTAGCTATCGGCCTAATAGTCGGCGATGTCTGGGGCGTATTGCTGCTTGGTGGTCTTTTCCGCTTAGTTTGGAGTCACCACACCACTTTCTTTATCAACTCGCTCGCTCATATGTGGGGCAGCCGGCCATACACTGATGAAAACACCGCGCGCGATAATGGCTTTTTAGCGCTATTCACCTACGGTGAGGGCTATCACAACTATCACCATATCTTCCAATACGACTACCGTAACGGCATTCGTTGGTATCAGTTTGATCCAACCAAATGGATGATTTTGGCGCTATCGTGGGTTGGTATTACTCGTAATCTCAAGCGTTGCCCTGAGTTTGCCATCGAGAAAGCTAAGCTCACCATGCAGTTCAAACGTGCTGAAACTAAGCTGTCTTTGATTGCTGCTGGTCATGCCCAGCTAGAAGCTTGGCGTGCCAAATTGGCACAAGAATCCGAGCACTTCAGCCAAGTTATGGCCGATTGGAGCCAGCTGAAAGAAGCTTGGTATGGCGAGAAAAAACGTCAGTTATTGCAGAAATGGGAAGAGGCTAATTTCCACAACCGCTTTCAAGAAATTGAATATCGCCTGAAAATGCAACGCAAACGCTTACGCATGCTCACCGCGCAGGTTACTGCCTAAAGCATGTTGGCTTTCGACAACTCCTACGTCACCTTGCCGACGTCGCTCTGGCGTCGGCAACGCCCCACCCCCATCCAAAACGCTAAACTACTGACGCTAAATACGGCGCTAGCCACTGAGCTTGAGCTGGATATTGCGTGGTGGCATTCGCCTGAGGCGCTAGCTGGCCTTGCTGGCGACGGTGTATGGCCTGGTGCAGATCCGGTTGCGATGAAATACGCTGGCCATCAATTCGGTGGCTGGAACCCTGACTTGGGCGATGGCCGCGGTGTGCTGCTTGGCGAAATCATTTCGCCGCAGGGGCAGCGCTTAGATTTGCACTTAAAAGGTAGCGGCCCAACGCCTTTCTCACGTCAAGGCGATGGCCGTGCCGTGCTGCGCTCGAGCATCCGCGAATACTTGGCTGGGGAAGCCTTGCATGCGCTTGGCGTGTCGTCCACGCGCGCCTTAGCCATCGTAAGCTCTACGCATCCCGTGCGCCGCGAGCGCATGGAAACCGCCGCCACGCTATTACGCGTAACGCCCTGCCATATTCGCTTTGGCCATTTCGAATGGTTGTTTCACAGCAACCAACACAATGACCTGCGCGATCTCGCCGACTATTGCATCGAGCGCTATTACCCAGAAGCTAAAGCTCAGTCCAAGCCTTATATGGGCTTGCTGGAAGACATCATTAAGTGCACGGCTAAGCTGATGGCGGATTGGCAGTGCCAAGGCTTTGCTCACGGTGTGATGAACACCGATAACTTCTCCATTGCCGGAGAAACACTAGATTTCGGCCCTTATGGCTTTCTTGAGCAATACGACCCCTACTTAATTTGCAATCACTCCGACCATAACGGCCGCTACGCTTGGTATTTGCAGCCATCTGTTGGCCTGTGGAACCTAAACGCTCTCGCCCAAGCTTTTACGGCACTGCTTAGCATTCCCGAGATAGAGCTCGCGCTGGCGCAGTATGAGCCGCAGTTGGTTAAGCATTATGATCAATGCATGAATGCCAAGTTAGGCTTAGGCGCAGTACAAGATGGCGACCGTGACTTAGTTGCTGGATGGTTGGCGTTATTGCAGCGCGCGAAGCAGGATTATCCGCAGCGCTTTCGCTGGCTTAGTGAGCATGATATAGCGGACTTAAGCACTGATGATTGGGGCGTACAGGCCGCCGAGGTACAGCAATGGCTTCAGCGCTATCAGCAACGCGTCGAAAAGCAAAAGGCCGTAGACTATAGCGAGCCAGAGCGGCAAGCGGCCATGCAAGCGGTAAACCCTTGCTATGTGCTACGCAATTACTTGGCGCAGCAGGTCATTGAGGCCGCCGAGCAAGGTGATGCAAAACCGCTAGAGTTACTAACTCAGGCCTTACAGTCACCCTTCACTCGCCGATCTGAGCTAGAGCACTTCGATGCCGCTGCACCGGAGTGGGCATCGTGCTTATCGATCAGCTGCTCGTCTTAAACGGCCATCAGCATATCGCCAAAATAGCGACCAAAAGCTTTTAGCTCCGTAGGCTTCAACGCAGGTATTAAGCGGCGAATAGCTGCTTGAGAGCCTTTGCGAATAGCTGCTTCGCCAACGGCAAAAACATTGCGCGCGATAAAGCCAAGCTTCACTGCTTGCGCAGATTCTTGGTAAAACGCCTGAATGGCCAGCTCCGAAAAGCGCAACATCGCCTGAGTCATGGCTGCTTGGTTTATGCCTTCAGCAGCGGCATCGGCCCAAGCCTGCTGCAGCAAATCATAATCTGCCTTAGCCAAGTCAAAACTGATGAAGTCGCGCAACGTGCCCTTGACCATATGCTGTGTACGGCGAGCAGCAATATAAGTCGTTAAAGGCTGTAGCTCCGCGTTAGACATTTTAGCTAGCACTTGGCGCACCAAGGTGTGCGAAGCGCCTTTAATCACACTAGCGACTGTTTCGAGTACTTTCGGCGCACTACTTGATGGCGATGAGCCTTTCATCAGGTTCACTACCAATGCATCGACGATTTCATCGGCGTAGCGCTGCGCCAATGACACTACAGCGCCAGCTTGTGGCTGCGCAGGAATGCCATTGGCAAAAGCATTTAGCACCTCATTAAACTCTTCGGTAAGGCTTTTTGAGGCTTGAAAAGCAAACAAAAACGTCATGATTTAACCTTGCGTGAACATGCTGCCGTAGTGCGCAGCTACTGCTTGTAGCTCAGCATCATTCATCGACACGAAAAGCTTTGATGTTGCTGAGTTGCTGCCCTTAATAATTGTTGAACGGCCTATCGAGACCATTTTCTTTTTCACAAAGCCCACTTCTAATGAATTGGTGAAGTCATCGTAAAAAGCAGCTGTGGCGGCATCAACAAAATCGCTCATGGCAGCGGTTAAGTCTTCACGGGCACCGGTCATATTACCAGCAGCAATGCGCGCTAAAATCTCTTCAAAGCGCTTGCCTAAAGGCTGTGGCATAACAAAGCCAAACTTCGATGCACCATCGACCACTTGCCGGCGGCGACTTAAATAGCCAGCTAACTTGTCTTGCTCAGCATCGCTAACTTTGCCCATAATTTGTTTAATGAGCACGTGCATGGTGCTTTTAAGCAAGTTGGCGAGAACAGCTAAAACGCCACCGCCCTCTCCACTGGCCTTCAAGATATCAATAACATCTAGGGCTAATGCTTTCACCACACCATCAGTGGTACCAATCGCTAATTTAATAGCAGTAGCTGACTCTGCATACTGGCCTTTGGCGTGGTTAGTTAGTAAGTCATCAATCGTCTTTTGTAGCGAGGCGTCTAGCGGAAATCCAAATACGTACTGGCTCATGGTTATTCTCAACAGCTTTTAGAGGAAGAAGTGGCATTCACAGTGTTTGTGCCTGAAGTGATTTATACCTTATTGGCGCGCCATGCGCAGCGATTCTGTCAGGCTTTCGAAGTTGGAGCGGAATGGATTGATGTCCAAGCCACCGCGTCGCGTGTAGCGCGCATAAACGGTCAGTTGCTCAAGCTTCGCATGGCTCATTAGATCCATAAAAATACGCTCTACGCATTGCTCATGAAAGTCTGAATGACGGCGATAGGACACTAAGTAGGCAAGTAAACTCTCGGGCACTAAAGCAGGCCCGCGCGCATGAATCATCACGCTGCCCCAGTCTGGCTGGTCGGTAACCGGACAATTGCTGCGCAGTAAATGGCTATGCCAAATAGCGTCTTCATATACGCCTTCACGCACGTGAATCAGGCTTGGGTCTGGCCTGTAGACATCGGTGCTGAGCGCCAGATCATCTAAGCAAGTGCCAGGTAAAGCGACCAAGCTAGCAGCCGCGCCTACATCTAATAAGCTTAAGGTGACTTTCGCTCCAGCAACTGGGCTTAAGTCGGCCTCAACGTGTGCGACGAATGCCTCTGGACATGCGAAGCGCGTAAAATTCAAGCCATTGAAATACAGCTTCAGCGATTTTGACTCGATGATATTGGCTGATTCGGCCGGCACGCGTATTTCACCAATGGCGACGCGAGGCTTGCCCTGGCCATCAAGCCAAGACAACTCGTAATGTGTCCATAAATCCACGCCCTGAAAAGGCAGCGCTGAGTGAGCGCCTAGCCCAAAGCCATCGCGTGAAAACTGGCGTGGTATGGCCTGCAGGCGCTCGGCGCAAGGCATATCAGGATAATCTGTGGCTTGGCCAAGCTGAGTTAGTGAGTGTAAGTCCATGGTAATTAATCACGCATGCCAGTGCCGCGATTGAGCAAATGCAGCGCAAAAGCAAACATTGCAGCGGTGATCAATGTGATAAGCAGTAAAGAGCTGAAAATCGGCACGTCACTATGGCCAAGGACGCCGTAACGGAAAGCATTAACAACATAGACGATGGGGTTCAGCATGGATACGCTTTGCCAAAATGGCGAGAGCAAGTCCATCGAGTAAAAAACCCCGCCTAAATACGTCAGTGGCGTCAGTACAAAAGTCGGTACGATAGAGACATCATCGAAGCTTTTGGCATAGACCGCATTGATAAAACCACCGAGCGAAAACAGCACTGCTGTGATGAACACGCTGTAAATCATGACAAAGCCGTTATGCAGGCTTAAATCGGTAAAGAATAGTGATAATAGCGTGACGATGGCGCCAACCATGAGACCGCGGGTGACACCGCCTAAGACAAAACCGACCAAAATAACTGCATGCGGTACTGGCGATACCAGCAGCTCTTCAATGCTGCGTTGGAATTTAGCGCCATAAAAGCTAGACACCACATTGGCATAGGAGTTAGTGATGATCGCCATCATGATCAGCCCAGGCACAATGAACTGCATATAGCTAAAGCCCTGCATGCTGCTGATATTACGGCCAACTAAGTTGCCGAAAATAACGAAATACAGCGTCATGGTAATAGCCGGTGGCAGCAGTGTTTGTACCCAAATTCGAGTAAAACGACGTATCTCTTTTAAAACGATGGTCTGAAGCGCAACCCAGTTTTCAGGTGAAAGTACAACGCTCATGCTGCACTCCCATGGTCTGGACCTAGGTTTTTCTCGACTAAACGCACAAATAGTTCCTCTAAGCGATTGCTTTTATTACGCATGCTGCTGACCTGTAAGCCTTGCGCACTGAGTGCAGCAAAGACCTGATTTAACGATTGGCCACGGCGAATATCGACCTCTATAGCCCGCTCTGAAGTCTTTCTCAATTGGTAGTCATCGAGCGTGGGCAACGCTAATACAGGCTCCACTGTGTCTAGGACAAATGTCTCTTGCTGCAACTTGGCTAGCAAAGAGCGCATGTCGGTATTTTCGACTACCGTGCCTTTGTCCAAAATCGCGATATTACGACACAGCGACTCTGCCTCTTCAAGATAGTGAGTGGTCAAAATAATCGTCGTGCCTTGCTCGTTTAGGCGAGTGAGATACTCCCACATAGATCGCCGCAATTCGATATCCACACCAGCGGTTGGTTCGTCTAAAATCAATAGCTTAGGCTCATGAACTAAAGCCCGTGCAACCATTAATCGGCGCTTCATACCACCCGATAATGTGCGCGCTTGCTGGTTTCGCTTCTCCCAAAGTCCAAGCTGCTCGAGATATTTCTCGGCTTGGTCATACGCTTTTGTACGCGGCAATCCGTAATAACCTGCCTGTGTCGCCAAAATATCGATGACTTGCTCGAACTGGCCAAAGTTAAACTCCTGTGGAACCACGCCCAGGTAGCGTTTGGCGGCATTTAGATCGGTATCAATGTTGTGTCCAAACACGGAGACCTGACCGCTTGTTTTCTTTACTAAAGAGCTAATAATGCCAATACAGGTCGATTTTCCGGCACCATTGGGGCCCAGCATGGCAAAGAAGTCTCCTGGAGCTACGCTCAAGTCAATTCCTTTCAGTGCGCAAGCACCTGATTTATAAGTCTTTACAACGGAGTTTAGTTGCAGCGCTGCGGTCATATTACCCTCTCCTCCGATTCAATAAAAAAACTTCATATTTTTCTGTAACGCACCGAATGCTCGCGAGTCTAATTGGCAAGTTGTATAAAACAGCGCGGGAAAAATGATGAAACTCACACAATCAGTACGACACTTTTGCGGGCATTGCCCGCATGACTAATTCTAAAATCGCCGTCATTGGCTCCGGCATTGCCGGTCTAAGCTCAGCATGGCTGCTGTCCAAGCAGCACAGGGTCACCGTTTTTGAAGCGGCAGACTACGCTGGCGGTCACAGCAACACGGTCGATGTCACGCTAAATGGTATTAGCTACCCAGTAGATACCGGATTCTTGGTTCATAACGATCGCACCTATCCTAACCTGATTGCCCTGTTTAAGCATATTGGACTAGACACTCCAGCTAGCGAAATGTCGTTTAGCGTGAAGTTACCGCACGTCAATTTAGAATGGGCTGGGGCCACGACAGCCAGTTTATTTGCGCAAAAGCGAAATCTATTCAGGCCCAGTTTTTGGCGCATGATTCGCGACATTCTTAATTTCAACAAGCGCGCTCACGACTTGCTCGCCAGTGTTGAGGACAGCAATATGACCTTAGGTCAGCTGCTCGATCGTGAAGGCTATAGCCGAGAATTCCGTGAATGGTATTTATTGCCCATGGGCGCGGCTATTTGGTCTAGCCC
>JAGPVX010000043.1 GCA_018066805.1 Paraperlucidibaca sp.
GCAAAGGAAGGCGAGACGAGAGTTCACCTTAGCCACCGCTCACACTCATAAAGCGCACCAATTGCTCGCCATCGTGCTGAAAATCATGGCTCGCGGGCTTATGAGTCAGCGCATTGTGCAGCGCGCGCCGTACTTCATGATCATCAGCGGGATATTGGCGAATGAGATCGCGCAAGGACAAAGACTCTTCTTGTCCTAAGCACAGCAAAAGCCTGCCCTCGGCGGTAAGGCGTAGGCGATTACAGCTAGCGCAAAAGGTGTTGGAGTGTGGCGAAATAAAACCAATGCGGCTGTTCGGATAGCCTTGCGCTTGCATATAGCGCGCAGGCCCAGCGTGAGCATCGGTGTTGATAAGCGGCGTTAACGCGTAGTGCTCGGCTAGGCGCTCGGCAATGTCGGCGCTGCTGATAAAGGATGCAGCGCGATTGCGCCCAACATCGCCCAAGGGCATTTCTTCGATGAAACAAATATCTATCTCACGTGCTAATGCAAAGGCGACTAAATCGAGAATTTCATCGTCATTGCTGCCGCGCAAAATCACGCTGTTAAGGCGTATGCGTTTAAAGCCCTGTGCGACAGCGGCGTCTATGCCAGCAATCACATCGGCGAGTACGCCATGGCGTGTGATGTAGCGGAAGCGCTCGGCTTCTAGGCTATCTAGACTGATATTGAGGCGACTGACGCCAGCTTGTTTGAGTGCGATGGCATGGTTGGCGAGCTGGCGGCCATTGGTGCTGAGTACTAGCTCGTCGAGGCCGGGTAGTGCGGCTAGGTCTTCGCAAATGGCAATGATGTCGGGGCGAGTCAGAGGCTCGCCACCGGTGAGGCGAATTTTGCGCACGCCCTCGGCGACAAACAGACTGGCGAGGCGATGGATTTCAGCGCGCGTGAGCGTCTGTTCGCGCGGCAAAAACTGCATGTCATCGGCCATGCAATAGCGGCAGCGAAGATCACAACGATCGGTGACAGACAGGCGCAGGTAGTTGATTTGCCGGCCAAGGCCATCGATAAGGCCGGTACGCGGAGCGGCGCCGCTGCTAGTGAGGCCGTGCGCAGCGCTAGTCATGACAGCAGGCTGGCATAAGGTAAAAATGGCACCGGCTCGCCAGCGACTAAGCTGCGTCCAGCTTCAATCATCGCCAGACCATCGCTGGCGCAGGCGGGGCTGAGCATGGCTGAACCTTGCTGTGCATGTAGCGTCACGCCGCCACTGTTGGTGAGCGAAGCGCGAAGATATTGCCGCCGCGGTTTTGCCTTCGGCCATGAAAACTCGGCACTCAGTGCGTAGGCGGCTTCTTGCACATGCTGCTGGCCCTGAAGTCGACGCAGATACGGCTTGGCAATAATCATCGCCGTGATCAATGCCGATGTGGGGTTGCCCGGCAGCCCAAGCCACGGGCGCTGACCGACGCGACCAAAGGCCAGCGGTTTGCCGGGCTGAATGGCGACGCGCCATAGTGCGAGTTCACCAAGTTCGCTGACCACCGCTTTCAGATGGTCTTCCTCGCCAACCGAGACGCCGCCGGAGCTGATTAACACGTCGCATTGGCTGCTTAAAGCACGGAAGGCGGAGCGTAGTGCGGCGGGTTGGTCGGGCACGATGCCGCTATTGATAACATCGAAGCCCCAGCCGCGAAAAAGCGCGGCCAAGCCAGGGCCGTTGGCATTGGCTATTTGTCCGGCAGCCAGTGCTGATCCTGCTTCGCGCAGCTCATTGCCAGTGGATAAAAGGCCTATGCGCAAGGGCTGAAAGACGCTGACTTTGGCTTGGCCTAGGCTGGCGAGCAGAGCGATTTCATTGGCGCTTAAACGCGTGCCGGCGCTGAGTACGAGACTGCCGCGAGCGAGCTCTTCGCCTTGGGCACGGACATTGGCGGCGAGTGTGGTGATGGGGATGCTGATGCGGTCGCCTTCGCGTAGGCAATGCTCTTGCGCTACTACGGTGTCGGCACCAGCGGGTAGTGGCGCGCCGGTGAATATTCGGCGCGCATGGCTAGGTGTTAGTGCAGATCCACTGCCATCGCCAGCGGCTAGGCGGCCATCGATAGCTAGTGATGTCATTGGGGTTTGCAGGTCGGCAGCGGCCACGGCGTAGCCATCCATGGCGCTATTGGCCCACGCTGGTACATCGTGTGGAGCGACAATATCTTCAGCTAAAACTCGGCCAGATGCTGCACTCAGCGGCAATCGGATACGGGCAGTGGGCGCGATCGCTTGGGCTAATAATTGCGCAATGACGGCATCGACGGTGAGCAGTCCGGGGCTGTCGCAGGCAGAAGTAGTCATCCTCGTGACTCGCAAGCGGCGGTGCGGGTATCTCGCAAATGCGGGACGAAATTACAGGGGCGCGTGCGGCTATCAAGCTGCCCACTGAGTAACTCCTGCCATGCCGTGCGACAGGCATTGGTCGAGCCCGGCAAGCAGCAAATCAATGTGCCATTACTGATGCCAGCTAGGGCGCGCGACTGCATGGTGCTATTGCCTATATCGGCAAGTGAGACTTGGCGAAAGCGTTCACCAAACCCATCCACGACGCGCTCTAGCAGAGGCGCCACCGCTTGCGGTGTGATGTCGCGCGGCGTGAAGCCTGTGCCACCGGTCATCAACACGACTTGGATGCTGGGATCGTTAATCCAGGTGCAGAGGCGCTCGCGAATTTGCCAGATATCATCGTGCACGATGGCGCGCGCGGCGAGGTGATGGCCATCGGCTTCGAGCAAGTCCACGAGCGTTTGCCCTGAACTATCGGTGGCATGTGTGCGTGTATCGCTGATGGTGAGCACAGCGATTTGTAGCGACTCGGGCGCGCTGCTTGCTTCTGTGCTGTGTGCGGCAATAGGCGATGACATGATGTTTTCCAATACAATTAAGGGGTTAGGCCGTTACGTGGGGATTAGCCAAACGCGCTGCGCGCTGTCCAGCTGGGTTTCGCGCTTCCATAGCGGCACTTGGCTTTTCAGTTGATCCATGAGGTAGCTTGCCGCTTCAAAGGCGGCTTGCCGATGCGCGCTGGCGACGGCAACAAAGACGATGACTTCACCGCAAGCCAAGTCACCGACGCGATGCACGATGTCGACGGCGTGCAGAGGCCATTGCGCACAGGCGCTGATCTCTAGCTCGTCGAGCATGCGCTCGGTCATGCCGGGGTAGTGCTCTAAATACAGTGAGCTGACGGCTTGGCCATGGCTGGCATCGCGCACCAGGCCGGTAAAGCTGACGACTGCACCAGCGCTATGGCTGGGCTCGAAGGCGTCGAGTCGGTGACCTGGCCGGATGACATCTGTTGTGATTGATGTGGCCATGTTTAGCCCCCCGTCATCTGCGGGAAAAATGCGATTTCATCGCCATCGGCGATAGCGCTTTCAAGGCTACACAATGTTTGATTACGCGCGCAGCAGAGCTTTGGGTCGGCCAATACAGCCCAGTTATCTCCGCGACCCAGCAGCGTATCGCGGAGATCGGCAATGCTTGTCACATCGACTTCGATGCGTTCTCGCTCAATGCCCACGGCTTCTCGATAGCGAGCAAATAAACAGAGCTCGATGATCATGTTGTCGGTCTCAAAGTGGCCGCTACGTCTGTGTCATCTGCCAAAAAGTGACCACTGGCACCACCAGACTTTTCTATTAAGCGAATGTGCTCAATGCATATGCCGCGATCTACTGCCTTGCACATGTCATAGAGCGTGAGTGCAGCCACGCTAGCAGCGGTCAACGCCTCCATTTCCACGCCGGTGCGGCCGTTGAGTTTGCAGCGGGTGCGGATGCGCACAGCATCATTTGCGCAGGCTGCTAGTTCGACTTCAACGGCGCTGAGCGCGAGGGCGTGGCAGAGCGGAATGAGATCGTGTGTGCGTTTTGCTGCGCAGATACCAGCTATGCGTGCG
>JAGPVX010000053.1 GCA_018066805.1 Paraperlucidibaca sp.
GCATCGTGACCAGTGGCAATAGTCGCCAAGGTATTGGCCGTAGTTTTACCTATAACCACCACGGCCGTGATGATCAAAATTGGTACCCAGTATTCGACCAGCACGCTTGGGTCAACCATCATGCCGATAGCGACAAAGAAAATTGCCGTAAACATATCGCGCAAGGGTTCAACTAAGCGCTCAATGACATGGATTTGTTTAGACTCAGCAATGATCGCCCCCATAACAAATGCGCCCAGCGCCATGCTATAGCCCAGCTCCACCACCAATAAGCAGAAGCCAAAACACAGGCCTAAAACAGTCACCAAAAGCATTTCTTTGCTTTGGTAACGCGCCACCACCGACAGCAAACGCGGTACTAGTAATAGCCCTAGTAACAGCGCCACCACCAAGAAAATGCCCAATCGCCCAAGCGTGTTGGCAACGCTGCTCACACTAACCTCGCCAGTAAGCGCTAGCCCTGAGAGCAGCACTATCATGGCGATGGCGAGAATATCCTCGACAATCAACACACCAAAAATAAACTGGGCAAAACGCTCTCGTTTCAGCTTTAGCTCATCAAGCGCTTTCACAATGATGGTGGTCGACGAAATCGATAGCATGGCGCCCAAGAAAATGGCATCCATCTCACTCCAACCAAAGGCGCGGCCTAGGCTGTAACCGGCCCAGAGCATCAGAGTGATTTCAGCAGTACCGGCAATTAACGCCGTACCGCCGACCTTTTTCAGCTTGCTAACATTGAACTCAAGACCTAGCGAAAATAGCAAAAACACCACGCCCAAATCGGCCATGGTTTGAATGGTGTCGCGGTCGGAAATCAGCGGGAATGGCGGCGTGTGCGGGCCAATAATGATGCCTGCCAAAATATAGCCAAGCACCACAGGCTGTTTAAAGCGGTGAAATACGAGCGTAATAAAACCGGCGGCCATCATGATGATGGCAAGATCTTTTAAAAAGGCTTCGGTATGCGTCAAGCAACCACTCCATGATTGGCCAAGACAGCCAGAAAAAAAGGAGTGTAACCGATTGCGCTAAATCGCCGTAGCGCCCCAGGTAGTCATTAGCTGCTGAGTAGCTCGTGCGGCGCGATGGTCACGTTCAGTAATCGCCTCTACATCATGGCTAAACCACGTTACCGTGGCCTGAGCGTAGCCAAAGCTGACCTCGGGGTGATGGTCATTGCGCTGCGCCCACGCCATGAGTTCGGTAATAAAGCCTTGAACGGCGTCGAAATGACCGAAGCGTAGCGCTATGTGTAGGCCATCTGCCCTCACCTGCCATTCTGGCCACACTCCGTCCATGCCCATACTCACTTTTTCATCATGCGCTGAACAGCCATAGGCTTTACGGCACGATGAAAGGCTTTTTGTTCGGGCATACGGTCATGCTCTTTCAAGCCAAAGAGCTTGGTATTGAGCGATGAGCCGCCGTCGACGCAGATGCAAGCACCTGTGGTGTAGGACGCTGCAGGTGAGAGTAAAAAGGTGATGACGCTGCTGATTTCGTCTTCATCGCCCATGCGACTGGAGGGAATCGTGCCGCGCATTTGCGGAATAACGTGGTTGGCGAACTCATCGCCATAGCTATCCATGCCGCTGGAGGCGATAAAGCCTGGCGCCACGGCATTAACGCGCACGCCGTATGCAGCCCATTCGACAGCCGCAGTTTCGGTGAAGCTGAGCATGCCGGCACGTGCGGCACCGGAATGACCCATGCTGGGCATACCACGCCACATATCGGCAATGATGTTGACGATAGATCCGCCTTTCTCGCGCATAGATTGGTTCATCACCTCTCGCGCCATCAAAAAGCCGCCGGTTAAATTGCTGCTAACTACGGCATCCCAACCATTTTTCGAAATCTTCAGCAATGGTGCCGGAAACTGACCGCCGGCGTTGTTCACTAGGCCATGAATTTGACCGTGATCTGCAACAATTTTAGCGACGGTATCGCGCACATCAGCCTCTTGGCGGATGTCTACGCTGTAATAGCTAGCCTTGCCGCCATCGGCAATGATTTCGGCTTGTGTGGACTCTAGGCGCTCAATATTACGGCCAATGAGAATGACGTTGGCGCCGAGTGCGGCAAGTTCATGAGCACAGCAACGACCAATGCCTGAGCCACCACCAGTAACAATATGAGTTTGGCCGGCAAAAAGATCGGCGCGGAAAGCAGAACGATACGACATGAGAGATCCTTTATGACATCCGTCGACAGAAACGGTTGGCGAATGACACAATTTCGTGACTGGAAAGTCAAGCAAAACTCAGAGGCAGTATGTAGAAGCTTCGCAGAAACTGTATTGCGGAAAACACTTGCTGCAGAAACAGAAAAGCCCAGCTGTTTAGAGCTGGGCTTTCGCTGTGTGGTGACCCCACGGGGAATTGAACCCCGGTTACCGCCGTGAAAGGGCGATGTCCTAACCGCTAGACGATGGGGCCAAACTTGGTGGAGCTTAGCGGGATCGAACCGCTGACCTCTACAATGCCATTGTAGCGCTCTCCCAGCTGAGCTAAAGCCCCACACTTCGAACAGCTACTGGGTGCTTGCTGCTGTTCGAGGCGCGCAGTTTATTGAGCAGGCTAGATGCTGTCAACACACTAATCGCAATTTTCCGCACATCTGCACACGCTTTGCTCAGTTCTTGCGGTATTTGCTTAAAACACAGCCAAAATTTCGTCGGTGTGAGCTAAGTAAGCTAAAAAATACCTGCCGATAGCCCCGCCGCCATGCCCATGCCTAATTCGCGCGCTTGCCCGACAAACTCAGTTTGCCACGCGCCACGGCAAATTAACGGCTCTTGCACCCATTGCCAGCGCAATCCTGTGACTATCGACTCGATGGCACGTCGCGTACCGGTGCCATCGGAACCAGCACGAATGAGCAGTGCACATGGCAAACCCTGCTTAAGCTCAAGCACGGGGTAGTAGCAGCGGTCGAAAAAATCTTTCATTCCCCCGCTCATATAAGCGAGGTTTTCTGAGGTAAACAAAATAATGCCATCGCAGGCTAACACTTGCTTCGGTGTAGTTTTCAGCGCCTCGGCAACGACAACTGTGACGTCATCGATCTCGCTGTCTTGCGCACCTTCAGTTAAAGCAGAGACAAGCGCCTGCATATTTTCTGATGGTGCGTGAGCAACGATTAATAGCTGCTTCATTGTGCCCTCCTCGTTTAAGTCGGTTTCAACGACCAACTATAGCGATCAACTACAAGTAGTGCAGCGGCAGCGCTGTGGTGTCGACCACGCGGCGCATGACAAAGCTCGAATGCACACCACTCACACCTTCTATACGCGTGAGCTTATTGAGCAAAAAATCCTGATAACGATCCATATCCGGCACCACCACTTTCAATAAATAATCTGCGCTTTGGCCAGTAATCAGATAGCACTGCTGCACTTCATCATAGCTAGATACAGCAGCCTCAAACTGCTCAAAGCGTTCTGGCGTGTGACGATCAACACTGATTTGAATCATCACCGTTAGTCCCAAGCCTAAAGCTTTAGGCGACAACAAGGCACGTCGACCCGTAATCACGCCCATGGCTTCGAGCTTTTGCACACGGCGCAAACACGGCGATGGCGACAGTCCAACGCGCTCGGCCAGCTCTAGGTTGCTTAACGAGGCATCTTTCTGCAGTAGCGCGAGAATATGCTTATCGAACTTATCAAGAATGCTGTCGTAATGTGCCATAGCGCAATTTAAAACCACTTTAAATACATTAATAGCAATGTATCACCTATTAATCCTTAATCAAGTCAATTTAAGCTCAGCAATTGCGCACCCACCCTCCTACACTTAGCTCACTCCCTAAAGAACTACGTAGGACACCATCATGGCTTTTGATCATCGCAAATACCGCCCCACGCCCGTCGTCGCCAGACCACAGCGGCAATGGCCTAACCACGTCATCACCCAAGCACCGCGCTGGTGTGCCGTGGATTTGCGCGATGGCAATCAGGCGCTGGTGAAACCGATGACCGTGCCGCAAAAAATCCGTCTGTTTGAGTGCTTGGTACGTTGCGGCTTCCGTGAAATCGAAGTTGGCTTTCCGGCCGCCTCGCAGCCCGATTTTGACTTTGTCCGCGCCTTGATTGAGCAAGATCGCATCCCCGACAACGTCACCATTCAAGTGTTAACACAGGCGAGGCCTGAATTAATTGCTCGCACCTATGAGTCATTAAAAGGCGTCAAGCGTGCCATCGTGCACGTTTATAACTCGACCTCTATTACCCAGCGCGAGCAAGTTTTTCAGACCAATGTCGCTGGCGTGAAAGCCATTGCTGTCGCCGGTGCGCGCTGTGTCGCCGAACACGCCGCCCTGCATCCTGAGACCGAATGGACATTTCAGTATTCGCCGGAAAGCTTCACCGGCACCGAGCTGTCAGTGGCGGCGGAAATCGTCAATGCCGTGATTGAAATCTGGCAGCCCACCAAAGGCCAGCCAGTGATCATTAACTTGCCGGCCACGGTGGAAGTCAGCACGCCTAATGTTTATGCCGACTGCATTGAGTGGATGATCGAGCATATGGCGCAGCGCGAGCACGTGTGTGTTTCCTTGCACACGCACAATGATCGTGGCTGCGGTGTCGCGGCAGCAGAGCTTGGCGTCATGGCCGGCGCTGATCGCGTCGAAGGCACTTTATTGGGCAATGGTGAGCGCACCGGCAATATGGACTTGGTCACCATGGCGATGAATCTGTACAGCCAAGGTATAGATCCCGAGCTCGACTTATCGGATATGCGCGACATCATTGACACCGTGGAAGCTGTCACCGAAATCACCACACACCCGCGCCACGCCTATGCTGGCGAATTAGTGTTCACGGCGTTTTCAGGCAGCCACCAAGATGCCATTCGCAAATGCTTAAACCGGCAAGCGGTGCCGCCAAGCGTTGATTCGCCTTGGGATGTGGCCTATTTGCCGATTGACCCACGCGACTTGGGCCGTCGCTACGAAGAGGTTGTGCGCATCAACTCGCAGTCGGGTAAAGGCGGTGTTTTGCATGTGCTAGAGCAACACGTTGGCATTACTTTGCCGCGCTGGATGCAAATTGCCTTCTCCAAACGCGTGCAGGCGGCGGCCGAGGCCAGCGGCGGTGAAGTCGATGCCGACACCATCTCCAGCTTGTTCGATGCACACTGCTTGGATGTGCCCGCCGGCTGGCAAGTCAGCGACTATCAAGCACAGCGCCGTGATGGCCAAGTACGCATCGAAGTCGACTTAGGCTCGCAACATATTGTCGGCGTTGGCGATGGCTTAATCTCAGCTGTCGTTAACGGCTTAAGCCAGCACTCCGGCATAGAGGCTAGCGTTGAGCATTACGATGAGTTTAGCTTGAGCAATAACACCGCTGCCGAGGCCTTGGCCTGCGTGCAAATTCGTCATGGTGAGTGCACAATTATTGCCAGCGCCATGGCCAATGATACGACCTTGGCGAGCATTCAGGCCGTGGTATCGGCTTGGGGAAGACTCATTGCAGAGCTTGAGCGAGAGCAGATTCATGAGCCAGAAGTCGCCGCAGTTTAAAACTGATACCACCCTGCTCTATCATTGCTTCGATGGTGCAGCAGGCCGGCTGTTAATAGCCGTTGGCCGCGATGGCTTAGCATCGGTGATTATTGGCGAGGATGATGAGGAGCTGGTTGCAGGCTTGATCTCTGAGCATCCGAAAGCGCAATGCGCACCCATGAACGCCGAGCAACAGCGCGAACATGCCGCCACAGCCAAAGCCATCGAGGCGATGAGTCAAGGTCAGGCGGCTAATGTCGCTCTGCCCATGGCGCTGCCAGGCACGGAGTTTCAACAGGCAGTATGGCAAGCGCTCTGTCGCATCCCGCGCGGGCAAACCATCAGCTATAAAGCCTTGGCCGATGCCGTTGGCAGACCACGCGCTATTCGCGCGGCGGCTAGCGCTTGCGGCGCCAATCCCTTAGCGCTAATCGTGCCCTGCCACCGCGTGATTGCTAGCGATGGCGGCATGGGCGGCTACAAATGGGGCGTGGCGCACAAGGTCGAACTACTTAGGCGCGAGCAGCTCGACTAGCACTTAACGCCCTGCTTCGACTGCGTTTTAACCTTCAGCGGGCGCTTCAATCAGCGACTCACCACGGCGAAATGCCGCAAGTTGAGCCTCGAGTACCTTAGTTTCTTTCTTCGATACGCCACCCAACACAGCAATGGCTTCGCGCAAACGCGCCCGCGTCATATCGGGGCCGATAATCGCCATAGCCTCCATAATCGGCGGTGCCGATGGCGTGCCGGCGATAGTGACGAAAAACGGTGCCATGACATCACGCATCTTCCAGCCCAAAGCCTCGCTCAAGCGCTGCATGAGTGCGTTGATGTGCTCATGATCCCATTGCGGCAACACTTCCAGCTCCCACAAGCTCAGTTGCAGTAACTGCTTTACTTGCTCTGGTGTGAGTTTTTTCTGCTGCAGTTTCTCAGCAGTCAAGCCCACTGAGCCGGCAAAAAAGAAACCGGCCCAATCCACGGCCTCAGACAAAGTCTGCACTCGTGTTTGAATTTGACTGGCCACGCGCGCGAGATACTCTGGCGTGATCCACTGCTGAAACGCCGCAACAAAATCGGCTACAGGCAAGGCTTTGATCCACTGGCCATTGAGCCAAGCGAGTTTTTCCACATCGAAAATCGGCCCGCCCAGCGACACGCGCGTGACGTCGAAGTGCGCAATCATCTCAGCTAGACTAAATTGCTCACGCTCATCGGGCATGGACCAACCCATGCGGCCAAGGTAATTCACCACGGTCTGTGGCAAGTAACCCATGCGCTCATAATAGGTAATTGACGTCGGGTTTTTGCGCTTCGACAGCTTGGATTTGTCCGGATTTCGCAGTAATGGCATATGGCATAGTGTCGGCATATCCCAGCCAAAATAGCGATACAGCAGCTGATGTTTTGGCGCTGAGCTAATCCATTCCTCACCGCGCAGCACGTGGGTGATCTCCATCAAATGGTCATCGACGACGTTAGCTAAATGGTAAGTCGGTAGGCCATCAGCCTTCATCAGTACCTGCATATCGACCTGCTCCCAGGCGATTTCAATGTCGCCACGCAGCATGTCGGTGAAAGTGCACAGGCGCTCGCTAGCGGGAGCATCAGCGGCTGGTCTTGGCACATTCAAACGCACCACCGATGACTCGCCAGCGGCTAGGCGCTCCGCGACATTAGCTTTACTCAAGCTCAGGCAATGGCCATCGTAGCCAATACTGGCTTTTGCGGCGGTTTGCTCAGCGCGTAGAGCATCTAGGCGCTCATTGCTGCAGAAGCAATGGAAAGCATGGCCGTTATCGATGAGCTGCTGCGTGTGCGCCTTATAGATGTCGCTACGCTCACTTTGGCGGTATGGCGCGTGCGGGCCGCCAATGTCAGGGCCCTCATCCCAGTTCAGGCCTAGCCATTTTAGCGAGCTTAAAATTTGTTGCTCAGACTCAGGCGTGGAGCGCTGCTGATCAGTATCTTCAATGCGCAAAATGAATTGACCACCGTGCTGGCGCGCAAAACATAAGTTAAAAAGAGCAATGTAGGCGGTACCAACGTGCGGATCGCCAGTGGGCGATGGGGCTACACGGGTGCGAATAGGCTTTTGAGCGGCAGTCATAAAATAGCTTCAATGAACATAATCGAGGGCGGCAGTATAAGAAAAAACGCCGCCT
>JAGPVX010000060.1 GCA_018066805.1 Paraperlucidibaca sp.
CCAAAGGCAAACAGCATTCGACGTTCTTCCATACGCCTAAAGTTGCGAATGCGTGTTTGTAACAAGTCACTATTGGAGCAAATAATTTGCTCACCCGTCACACTGCGCAGGCGCGTAGTTTTCAAACCAACGTGCTCAACCGTACCGAAGTAGGTATCGACTAAAATAGTGTCGCCAATCACGAACGGCTTATCGATAACAATAGATAAGCTGGCAAATAAATCACCCAAGATGTTTTGAGCCGCCAAAGCAATCGCTATGCCGCCAACACCTAAGCCGGCAACTAGCGCCGTCACATCTACGCCCAAATTACCGAGCATGAGCATGAGCACAATGGCCCATAAAACCATCCTGCCCATAAAGTAAATTGCACTTAGGCTTGTAGCTGCTGCGCCTTCGCTATTTTTCTTGCGGTAAGCCTCAACCCAAAAGCTCATTGCGCCACTTAGCCAGAGGCCAAATTGCATGAAGCCTGCCACTGTGGCAATTGCCATTAGCGTCTTATCAATCTGATCGGATAACTCTAAATAGCGAGTACCAATCATTAGCGTGACACCAAAAATCAGAATTTGTTTAGTGCGCGAGGCTATCGACACCAAGGCATCATCGAAATTGCTGGTGGTGCGCGCGGCGAGTTTTGCACCACGAGTCACAATGATCCACTTAACTAAGCCCATCACCACATTGATGCTGACAGCCAACGCTAAGGCGTAAGCCCAAGCCTCTAGCGAGTTCCCCAACCATTTTTGCGATAAATCAAACATATAAATCTCATAGCAATAAAAGTAGTCATTATACGGACGCCTGAGGATGCCTCAAGTTGACGTAATGCCAGATGCTAACGCTTTGGCCAGTTTTCACCCATTTAGTGTACTTTTAGGCTTTCCAATCAGGCCGTGCCTATGTATCATCGCCCACCTTGACGGAGAGTTGACCGAGAGGCCGAAGGTGCTCCCCTGCTAAGGGAGTAGGGGTCATAAGCCCCTCAAGGGTTCGAATCCCTTACTCTCCGCCATTTTCACCGTCTTTGTGCGAACGTTGTTTTTTCAACCAAAACACACTTGACGATGAATAGGCCGATACGCATAATGCGCGGCCTCTGCAATGCGCCCATAGCTCAGCTGGATAGAGCACCAGGCTACGAACTTGGGGGTCGGGAGTTCGAATCTCTCTGGGCGCACCATATATACAAAAGCCGTTAAGTATTAACTACTTAGCGGCTTTTTTATTTCTCAATGTTAGAATTGCAACTCTATCATTCGGCACAAATTTCTGACAAAACCAGACTAATGTGTCTCGAACTTAGCTTATTTGCTTCTCTCTGCTTGCCGCTCACCGCGCTCGTTGCTTAGCCACTAGCTTGGCAAAAGCTTTACGCTGTTCAAACGTCAATATCGTATTCAATTTTAGGCGAAAGCTAACCTGATGCTCATGACGAATTTCATGAATTTGTTTTTTCTGTAAGTTAGTTAATCTCAGCTCGCGAAGAGCTCGCCTCTCTCCGTACGCACCCTTCTTTTGATGCTCATGCTTATGCTCGGCTTTATTGCCACCGGAATTCCACCACGCGGCTTGTGCTGTCGCTGGCATAGCCATCGATAAAGCTGAAGCAGTAATCAATGCAGTCAATGTTTTCTTCATCATCGTTAAATCCTCGCTGTGAAATGCTCAGATCATCTAAGCGTTGATCCGCGACTGCAGTGTGTCCATAACATGCGTTAACTTGAGTTAAGCGCACTGTAAAGCCAGGTAAAGATGGTGCATACACAGTGAATGAGCCGTATTTCCCACGTTTTTATCCCAAGATTGTAACTAGCTTTTAACGATGCCCTACCAACCGAGCTAGGTTGCGACATGTCTAATATTTAACCTTTCGGTTAGCTTTGATTCATCATCACAAAGCGATACTAGTGAATCGAAGTCTTGCTAGTGAACACCCTCATGTCTAATCAAGCATCAAGTAACTTACTGGCTAAAACCACTCATGGCTTAGTCGCAATCGCAATTATCCACCAGTTACTGTCATCAGAATGGATGGCTAAACCGTGGCGACTTACCGAGGCGACTGACCTAGCAAAGACTCTGCTAACTACGCACACATGGTCTGGATTATTGATAGCAGGATTACTCGTATTCATGCTCGCTGGACTACTTCAGCGCTACCGCTTAAATGGTATTGGTGCTTTTTTCCCATGGACACAGAGTTTTCGAAGACAAGCACTCACCCAGAGCCTCTTAGAGTTCATAACAGTGCTTCGCCAAAGGCATATGCCTAGTGCTGATCAAACACATGCACTCGCCAAAGCAGTGCAAGGCTTAGGGTTGCTTACTGTTGCTTTTATGGCGACAACAGGAATAGCTATTTGGTTAAGCGGCGATAACATCGAGATTGCGCATCAAATAGGCAGCATTCATGAGCTAGGAGCTGTACCGCTTCAGCTATATCTTGGTGGTCATGTTGTCATGGCTTTACTACATCGCTGCTTTGGCCAAAAGTAGCGCCGCCACCAAGCCTTTTGAAGGCGCCCTCACTAGACAGACCATATATAAAAAAGCCGGATAACTTTAAAGGTTATCCGGCTTTGCATTGCTCTACTTATTACTTTTTGTCATCACGATGCTCGCGACGATCATCTCGCTTTTCTTGACGCTCGGCTTCATGCTTAGCTGCAATGGCGCGCTGATCTGGTGTCAGGATTGCGTCCATTTTTTTGTGAAAAGTATCGCGCTGTTCACGGTGAATCTCACGCACTTGCTCCTTTTGCTTATCTGTAAGCTTCAACTCACGCATACCACGCATTTCATCACGCGGGCCTTTTTTGTCGCCTTTCTCATGCTTACAGCCTTGCTCAGCCTTTTCAGAGCCAGAACTAAACCATCCAGCTTGTGCTGTAGCCGGTATGGCCATTGATAATGCCGACGCAGCAACTAGGGCGGTTAATGTTTTCTTCAACATGGTTAAATCCTCTTGGTTGGCAGATCAGCCGTTGATCCGTGACTGCAGTGTGCCCATGGCATGCGTTAACTTGCGTTAAGCGCACTGTAAAGCTAGGTAAAGATGGCACGTACAAAGTGTGCAAGCCGTATCATGTCAACACGATCACTAGCTGAGTGTAGCTATGCAACCTATTTTACTGGTCGATGATGATCGCGAGCTCACCGAGCTTCTCGCCACTTACCTAAGTGCGGAAGGCATTGCTAGTGAAGCCGCGCATGATGGCCAAACTGGTGCCGCACTGGCGCTGAGTGGGCGCTTCCAAATGGTCATTCTAGACGTCATGATGCCGGGCCAAAACGGCATCGAAACCTTGCGACAGATACGTCAGAGCAGCCACATTCCCGTGCTCATGCTCACCGCTAAAGGCGATGACATCGATCGCATTATTGGCTTAGAGCTTGGTGCCGATGACTATGTGCCCAAGCCCTGCTC
>JAGPVX010000061.1 GCA_018066805.1 Paraperlucidibaca sp.
CACTGGTTCGATCCCAGTATCGCCCACCAAACATTAAAACCTGCAAAGCCTTGTGCGATGCGGGTTTTTTTCTTCTTGGATTTGAGAAACTTCATTTATATAAAAAACACCACTGCATTGCATTGCAATAGGACAAGAACAATACTAATACAAGTCACAACAGAAATAACAAATCACATCATCGCCAAGCCTCATCTACACCAAGGCAACGAGCTCGCATATGCGCGTGTTATAAAATTGTGCCGATTTAATTAGCGCTGGCGATGCTTTAATAGAAGTCATTCCATCTAGCGGTAGCTAGCCTCACAACACTCAGCCTTATATGGCCAAATGTTAAATCCAAACCCGGTACAACTACGCGAAAATAAAAAAAGCTCAATAAAGGTTTTGCCGACATTGCCCATGATGCTTTCCATTCATAGGCAATGCGTGATCGCCTAATCCACCGAAGGCTTACTGGCCATGGGTCGCTGGTTAAACCACGTTGAGGCCGATACCCGCACCCTACCGTTGACGCAGAAAATCGCCAGCCTTTTCCGGCGATGGTTGGACGTCACCTACATACAGTGAAAGTCTTTTGGATCGCAAGCAATAGGCAAAAAAGCCGACATTAGGCATTTTTATGACCATTACTGCCTTCAGAGTCAAAATTGTTACACTATCTATACATAATGTCAGCTAAATTTGATTTAGCGTTACACACAAGAACTTGACTTATCTTGGCTGACAACGTCATCTCATAATGATAAGTTCCCCTAGTGAAATAATAACTACAAAACAGGGCACTCCATGAACATAAAAAAAATCTCGCTCATCGCGCTATGCGCGGCGAGCTTAGCGCTAACAGCGTGCGGCACTGAAGAAAGCTTCGGCACCTTAGACAATAGTGGCGGTAGCGGCAGTGGCGGTAGTGGCGGTGATAGCGGCGGCGGTGATAGCGGTGGCGGCGCTAGCCCATTAGCAGCATTGTGCGCTATCCCAACTTTAGGCCCAGCCATTGTTGAAGGTTCTGGCGGCACTTGTGGCGAAGGCACTGGTGGCACAGACGGCGGATTCCCTGGTGTAGAGCAACTAGCAGCTTTATGCGCTATTCCAGCTATTGGCCCAGCATTAGTAGAAGGAGCCGGTGGCACATGTGAACCAGGCGCTGGCGGCGATTCCCCAATTTCACTTGAACAGCTCTGTGCCATCCCCGGTGTTGGCCCAGCACTAGTTGGCGGCGCAGGTGGTGCATGTACTGGTGGCGGCTCCATTCCTGGCGTTGAGCAGTTAGCAGCACTTTGCGCTATCCCAACACTTGGCCCAACCCTAGTAGAAGGTGCAGGTGGAACATGCACAGGCTCTGGTGGTGGCGCAGCAATTCCTGCAATCCCAGGCGCCGAGCAACTTGCCGCACTTTGCGCTATCCCAGTCATAGGCCCAGCACTGGTTGAAGGCGCAGGCCAAACCTGCGATAGCGGTAGCGGCGGCGACTCACCCATTTCACCTGACCAGCTCTGCATAATTCCTGGTGTTGGCCCAGCATTGGTTGGTGCAGCAGGCGGTAGTTGCAGCGATGCACCTGCAGATGGTTCAGGCTTACCTGATGCGACAGCGCTTTGCGCCATTCCAGTTATTGGAACACAGCTAGTTGCAGCAACAGGTGGCACCTGTCCAGGAGGCTCAACAGGTGGCAGCCCACTGGATAGCCTACCCCTAGATATGTTGCCATTAGATCAAGCAGCCCCTCTCTGCGCATTGCCAGTTCTTGGTCCAATAGTGCTCGGCCTGCTGGGTGTGCCCTGCGGTGCTTAGTAAGAAGTAGAGTCATAGAAACAAAGAAGCCCCTAACTTAGGGGCTTCTTTTTGCCTACAAATTTACTTCGACAGATACACATCCAGCGCAACACGGAAGCGACGCTTAATCAGCGTATACGTGGCGCGATCTTTCTTCGCCATTTCAGTCGCCCATGCCATTGCTGTTGGCAACAAGGCCTCCGCGCTCAGAGCATGCTCAATCACGCCTTTAGCCACGGCCTCTTCACCACCCCAGGCCACACCAGTGCTCATCATTTCCCAGGCGCCTGCGCTATTTGGTAATAGGCGCACGACTTCGGTCATCAATGGAGTGAAAGGCACTTTGATATTGACTTCAGGGAAGCAGAAACGGCCACGATCAGCGCGCATAAAACGAATATCGCCTGCAGAAGCCATAATGGCGCCGCCCGCATAGGTGTGGCCATTGAGCGCGAATGCCACTGGCATGGGAAAGCGTGCAACACGCAAGAACAGTGCCTCTAAGCGCGGGGCAAAATCATTGAGAAAGTAGGGAAAGCCATGAGTCGCTAAAATTGGCTCAATATCGATGCCATTGCTAAAAAACTTAGGATCATCGGCAGTAATTACCAAGGCGGCATTGCCTTCAGTGGCTTCGATGGTGTCTAGCGCTTCATTCCACGCTGCCATCGACTCGTTATTAAAACGGTTATCGCCATGACACAAGGTCATCAACCAGACATTGCCTTCACGGCTTAAATTCATCCACGACATAATACGGCTCACCATCGGAAAAAACACAGCATACCCAGAGAGCTACCCGCTTGTCACAAGCTAAACGCTTCGCCATCATTGGCGCCTTAGTGCCCAGCGCCCGCCAAGACCCGAAATAATTACTATGAAACTCAATGCACGCCACTTAATTCTCGATGTCATGCTTGCTAGCGACGCCCATGTGCTTAGTGCACGCGAAGCTATTTTGGCCTGTCGCACCTTCGATATTTCCGAAAACTCCGTGCGCGTGGCTTTGGTGCGCTTATCGGCAGAAGGTCTAATTGAAGGCGCAGGCCGAGGTAGCTACCGCCTAGCCACCGCTGCGCGCGACCTTGCTGGCGACATCGCGACTTGGCGACAGGCTGAACAACGCCTACGACCATGGCAAAAAGATTGGCTAGTGGTGTTTTCCGCCGGCCTTGGTCGTAGTGACCGCACCGCCTTGAATCGTCGCGAACGTGCCCTACAAATGCTCGGCTTCCGCGAACTCGACAAAGGCCTGCACGTACGCCCCAATAATATCGAAAAGGATGTTGATGCCGTACGCAAACGTCTGCACAGTCTAGGCCTTGAAAGCGATGCCAGCGTTTTTAGCGCAAATGATTGGGCGCCCGCGCGTGAGAAGGAAATGCTGAAACTCTGGGATATTGAGGCGCTGACTCGGCAATATGAAAGCGTGCAAATTCAACTTCGTGCATGGATGGCGCGCGCTAGTGACTTGGACCCAGAGGTGGCCGCACGCGAATGCTTTTTGCTTGGCGGCCAAGCGATTCGCCATGTGATTTTCGATCCTTTGCTGCCTGATCCGCTGGTGAATGCCAAAGATCGCCAAGCCTTTGTACAAACCGTGCGTGAATTTGATCAGCTCGGCCATAGCATTTGGCGCAAGCTTTACGACATTAATGAATAAGTACTACCGCTCATCGCACGATAAAAACAACTTTTGTCGGACTGTCTATGCGCTATAGTCCAAGCGCCGCTGTGCATTAAGCCAGCACTCAATAATCGAGGTCTTTATGACGCCCCTATCCCCAGCCATTTGCGCCCTTCTGGGTTTTACCGCACTCACCGTTGTTTTAGCGCTTGGCTATGTTGGCTATCGCGTGGCATTGGTACTGAGCTTTAAAGCCGCTGCTAATTCATGGACTCGCGGCGCTGCAAGCCATGTCGACCCCGCCATCGTGACTCGTGCTCAGCACGCGCACATGAACTGCATAGAGAACCTACCGGTATTTGCCACGGTGGTGTTTATTGCCTACGCAATGGGTCAACTAGCACTGATTGATGAGTTAGCCATGGTCTTTATCGGCCTGCGTGTGGCACAAAGCGCGGTGCATGTGATCAACACCAATGCCACCATGGTCTTTATCCGTGGCAATCTCTGGCTCGCACAAATGAGCATCATCGTGTTCTGGCTGTGGCAGCTCTACGCCGCTCACTGATCATGATAAGCGCTGCTGAGAGATTAGTAGCGCTGCTTTTATTAAGGCGTAAAAAAGCCCGGCTAGCCGGGCTTTTTATTTTTGGTAGCTGAAGCTTACGCTGTCAGTTCCAAAATTTGCTTGAACAGATTTTTCTGCTCTTCGCTTGGACGTGCAGATTGCAGAGTCATGAGCTTGCTCATGTCGCCCTCTACTTTGATCTGACCAGTCATGAAGCCTTGCATGCCAGCAGCAGCATCACCTTCTAAGAAGATTTTGCGCAGCAAGTCAGCAGGCAGGATCAATTTGGTGCCAGCGCTGGCATTGTGGCCACGCTCAAACTTTCCGCCATTCAGTGCTAGGTCTACGGAGCCATCTGGCGCGCCGTTTACCGTTACGTTCATCACCATGCCTGCAACAGCGGCAGGAATATTCAAATCGCCAGCAGCAGCGGTCAATGCGTCTACTTTGTCGAACCATTCTTGTGACAGGAAAGCGGCCATCGTTGCAATCTCCTAAAGCGACTCAGCGCTATAAATTCAGGGTTAATATCGGAAAACAAAACCGAATGCCGAAACTACACGATGGCTTCGCAGCGCGCAACAGCGCACTGCGAAGCCATCACTTGATAGGCAAAACCTAGAGGTCGTAACCACGCTCATCATGCAGCGCCAAATCCAAACCTGTCCGCTCTTGCTCACTGCTGACGCGTAAGCCACGAGTGATTAGCCCTGTCAGCTTGAGTAATCCCCAAGTAACCACGGCGGTATAAATAATCGTAACCCCAACACCAAGTGCCTGTACTCCGAACTGACTCGCAATACTGTCATTGGCGCCCGAAAAACCTTGGCCTGAAAAAATGCCCAAGTTCGGACTGGCAAGCACGCCGACCAACAGCGTACCCAAAATACCGCCAATGCCGTGCACAGGGAAAACATCGAGCGAATCATCAATTTCCCAGCGGCGTTTAACAATTTGAGTCATGTTAAAACAGACCAAACCAGCCAATAGACCAATAAGCAATGCCCCCATCGGCCCAACATTTCCAGACGCTGGAGTAATAGTCCCAAGGCCTGCCACCATACCGGTGACAATTCCCAGCATTGAAGGTTTGCCGAAACGCTTCCACTCACAGGCCATCCACATCAGTGCGCCGGCCGAGGCCGAAATATGTGTCACCAATAAGGCCATGCCTGCAGAACCATTGGCAGCGAGTGCAGAGCCGGCGTTAAAACCAAACCAGCCGACCCAGAGCATACCCGCACCTGTTACAGACATAGTCAGGTTGTGCGGTGGCATAGCATGCTTTGGAAAGCCGTTACGCGGCCCAATCACCAGAGCAGCAACTAAAGCCGCAACACCGGCCGTGATGTGCACGGTGATACCACCGGCGAAATCGATCACACCGAGCTGACTTAAAAAGCCGCCACCCCAGACCCAATGCGCCACCGGCACATAGACAGCAGCAGTCCATAGCATCGAAAAGATCAGCATCGCCGAGAACTTCATACGCTCGGCAAACGCACCAATGATGAGTGCTGGAGTGATGATGGCGAAGGTCATCTGGAAGGCGACAAACAGTATTTCGGGGATGTCACCTTGCATGGAGTCGGTGCTAATGCCCTGAAAAAAGGCTTTCGATAGATCACCGATAATTGGCTGAAGGCTACCGCCGTCACCAAAGGTCAGGGAATACAAGCCAAGCAACCACAAAATGCTCACACCACCGGCAATAGCAAAGCATGCCATGAGGACTGAAAGCACATTCTTGGTACGAACCAAGCCGCCATAGAATAAGGCCAAGCCCGGGAGGGTCATGAATAGCACTAAGGCCGTGGCGGTTAAAATCCAGGCTGTATTACCGGAACTGAGCGCGGCATCGGCCGCGAACACTGGGCTGGCGCAAGCGACAGCAGATAGGCCTACGGCCAGTTTGCGAAAATACACAATGCTCTCCTCAAAACACTGAGCCTTAAATGGCGTCGTCGTTGGTTTCACCTGTGCGAATGCGCACAACATGCTCTAAGTTGCTAACAAAGATTTTGCCATCACCAATTTTTCCGGTTCCAGCAGCTTGCGTAATAACTTCAATCACGCTGTCGACCTGCTCATCACTGACGGCTAAATCAAGACGAACCTTAGGAACAAAATCGACCACATACTCGGCACCACGATACAATTCGGTATGGCCTTTCTGACGACCAAAGCCTTTAACTTCGGTGACGGTAAGACCAGTAATGCCAACGCCAGACAATGCTTCGCGTACATCATCGAGTTTGAACGGCTTAATCACGGCAGAGATCATTTTCATAAGTGAGTCCTTGAGGTTGCAATGAGGTTAGGTAGGAAGAGCATCATTAAACTCGTGAGATAGCATACCCAGAGTTAGTGATTTCTCCCATAACCTATTTTCAATGAGGTCTCTTAGGCCATCGTCAAAAACCCACCAAAACATGCAAATTAAACGCACATTCGTGTTGATGAGCTGTAAATAAAAGCAAAAAAAGGCCAATTAGCTGCATTTTGTCGGTGCACCAAAACGCTATTGGCACTAAAATGCGCCCGTCTAAATATACCCACTGATGTTGAAAGGTTATTTAGCAGCATGTCCGACACTTGCCGAGTTGCCCAAAAGCCCCTGCGCTTGCATGCTTAGTGCGCAACCGCTGACGTGTTCGTCTGACGTTCTAATCTGTTAAACAGGAAGCAGCTATGTCCCACGCACAGACAGTCGCCCATCCGCAATACCATATGAAGGTAGTTAGGCAGCTCGCCATCATGACTATTTTCTGGGGCATTATTGGTATGAGTGTTGGGGTGATCATCGCCTCACAACTCGCTTGGCCGGCTTTAAACTTCGATACCGCTTGGTTCTCATTCGGTCGCCTACGCCCATTGCACACCAACTTGGTGATCTTCGCTTTTGGTGGCACGGCATTGATGGCAACGTCATTGTACGTAGTACAGCGCACCTGTATGGCGCCGCTATATTTGCCGCGACTCGCAAGTTTTGTCATGTGGGGCTGGCAGCTCGTCATCATTTTGATATTCATTACGCTACCCATGGGCCTGACCTCAGCGAAGGAGTATGCCGAGGCTGAATGGCCTATCGACATTCTCATTACGGTGGTCTGGATTGCCTATGCCGTGGTGTTCTTCGGCACCATCGTGAAGCGCCAAACCTCGCACATCTATGTGGCTAACTGGTTCTATGGTGCTTTTATTATCACCATCGCGTTACTACACGTCGTTAACTCGATGGTAATCCCTATCTCAGCCTTCAAGTCATACTCCATGTATGGCGGTGCGATGGATGCGATGATTCAGTGGTGGTACGGCCATAACGCCGTAGGCTTCCTGCTCACCGCAGGCTTCTTGGGCATGATGTACTACTTCGTACCCGTGCAAGCTGGCCGTCCGGTGTACTCCTATCGCCTATCGATCGTTCACTTCTGGGCTTTGATTTCAGTCTATATGTGGGTCGGCGCGCACCATTTGCACTACTCAGCATTGCCTGACTGGACGCAATCACTGGGTATGGCGTTCTCGATCATCCTTATCGCACCAAGCTGGGGCGGCATGCTCAACGGCGTGCTGACGCTCTCTGGTGCATGGGATAAATTACGCTCCGACCCCATCATTCGCTTCCTAGTTGTTGCCTTGTCGTTCTACGCTATGGCCACCTTCGAAGGCCCAATGATGTCGATCAAAACCGTGAACTCGCTGTCACATAACACCGACTGGACCATTGGCCACGTGCACTCCGGCGCTTTGGGTTGGGTGGCGATGATCACCATCGGTTCACTCTATGTACTGATTCCACGTATATTTGATCGTAAAGCGATGTACTCCATCCCGCTGATCAACTTGCACTTTTGGCTCGCAACCATTGGTACCGTGTTCTACATCGTTTCCATGTGGATCTCCGGTATCACACAAGGCCTGATGTGGCGCGCAGTTAACGCCGACGGCACGCTGACCTACAGCTTTATTGAAAGCGTAGTGGCCAGCCACCCAATGTATGTTGGCCGTTTGATCGGTGGTCTGCTCTTCCTCAGCGGCATGCTGATCATGGCCTACAACGTTGCCATGACCATCTATAACGATTCGCCAAAAGATCAGCCGGCCACGGCGTAAGGAGTACGATCATGGCATCTTCAAAACATGAGTTAGTTGAAACAAACGTAGGCTTATTGATTTTCTTTATTGTTATTGCCATTAGCTTCGCCACCTTGGTGGAGCTAGTTCCGCAGTTCTTTCAAAAAGAAACCACGCAGCCGGTTAGCAGCCAAGTGCCACTAAGCCCATTGGCGATGGAAGGCCGCGATGTTTATATCCGCGAAGGCTGCCACGTTTGCCATACCCAGATGGTGCGCCCTTTACGTGCAGAAACAGCACGTTACGGCCACTACTCGGTCGCTGGGGAGTCGGTCTGGGAACATCCCTTCCTGTGGGGCTCCAAGCGCACAGGCCCAGACTTGGCTCGCGTTGGCGGCCGTTATTCTGACGAATGGCACCGTGCTCACTTGAACAATCCACGCGATGTAGTACCTGAGTCCATCATGCCATCGTACCCATGGCTTGAAACCACTCAGCTCGATGGCAAGATGACCGCGAAAAAACTGGAAACATTCCGTGGTTTTGGCGTGCCTTACACCGATGAAGACATTGCTGGCGCCGCTGATGCTGTTCAAGGCCATAGCGAGCTAGATGCTGTTGTGGTGTATTTGCAGCAGCTCGGTCACGCCTTCAAAGATCGGGGGATTCGCTAATCATGGATAAAGGCACTCTGCATGGCATTGCCACTATATTGGCGATGATCGCGTTCCTCTCTATTTGCTGGTGGGCATTTAAACCGTCCAACCGCAAACGCTTTGAGGCTGATGGACAACTGGCTATCGATACCGATCCGATTCACGGTATCGATGCCAAGCAGACCCCGAAAGGAGATAAAAAATGAGTGACTTTTGGAGTGGTTACATCATCGTTCTGTCGCTAGCAAACATCATTGGTGTGAGCTGGTTGCTCCTATGGACCCGCAAAATGGATCTGTCGGACTTGGCAGAAGATGGCACAACAGGTCATGAGTACGACGGCATTAAGGAATACAACAACCCGCTACCACGCTGGTGGTTGATTTCATTTTGGCTGTCGATTGCCTTCTCTTTGGGCTATCTCGCGCTTTACCCCGGCCTTGGCAAGTTTCCAGGCCTCTTGGGCTGGACATCGCATGGTGAACACAGTCAAGACCAAGCCAACTACGACACCGAGTTTGGCCCACTGTACAAATCATTTGCCGCCACTCCGATTCCTGAGTTGGCCAAAGATGATCGTGCCATGCGCATTGCCGGCCGTATTTTCGCCAACAACTGCGCGCTCTGCCATGGCTCTAACGCCCGCGGCGGCCAAGGCTATCCCAACCTGACCGACAACGATTGGTTGTACGGCGGCGAGCCCGAGAAGTTAGTTGAGACATTGACACACGGCCGCCAAGGCGTGATGCCAGCATGGAAAGACGCCATGGGCGAACAAGGCGTGAAAGAAGTGGTTGCCTATGCCTTGTCACTGTCTGGACGTAATGTTGACAACGAACTAGCCAAAGCCGGCGAACCGCGCTTTGCTGTCTGTGCCGGTTGTCACGGTGCTGACGGTCGCGGCAACCAAGCCATTGGCGCACCTAACCTAACCGATACTATTTGGTTATACGGTGGTGCTGAGCGTCATGTGCTCGATACAGTGTATTACGGTCGCAAAAACCGTATGCCTAACTTCGATAAAACACTAGGTCCAGACCGTGTGCACTTGATGGCTGCCTACGTTTATTCACTAAGCCACAAATAGACTAGTTGTTGTGAGATCGGTGAGCTGCGGCAATATGTCGCAGCTCACCAACAGCACCCCCGCGTATAATCTACGCCCCGCTGACCTTAGGACACCGGTGCCATGAGTAATCAGATTCCCACTCGCGACTTATCTCCAGACCCCGTGCGTGTGGTGCAACCGAAATCAGCAGACCTCTACGCCAAGCGTGAAAAAATTCATGCCCGCGCCATCACTGGTTTATTTCAAAATATTCGTCTCGTTACTCTCTATCTCACCATGGCTGTTTTCTTTCTGCTGCCATGGATTGACTGGGAAGGCCGCCAAGCGGTGCTATTCGATCTCTCCAATCGACATTTTTATATTTTCTGGTGGACCTTTTTGCCGGAGGATTTCTTCTTCCTATCTTGGCTATTCATCATTGCCGCCTTCGCACTTTTTGCTGTAACCGTGCTCGCTGGGCGCGTCTGGTGTGGCTATGCCTGCCCGCAAACGGTATGGACAAAGGTGTTTATGTGGATCGAGGAAGTCGCTGAGGGCAACCGTAACGCCCGCTTGCGCCTCGATAAAGCACCGATGAGCTTGCGTAAATTCATCAAACGCATAATCAAACACTCAGGTTGGGCTGTCGTCTCTATCGGCACCGGCATTGCCTTTATTGGCTATTTCACGCCCATGCGCGATCTCTGGGAACAATTCACCACGCTCAGCATGGATCCATGGATGCTGTTTTGGATGCTATTTTTTGCCGGCGCAACCTATCTAAACGCTGGCTGGATGCGCGAGCAAGTCTGCCTGCACATCTGCCCTTACGGCCGCTTCCAAAGCGTCATGTTTGACCGCGACACACTGATTATTTCCTATGATAACTATCGCGGCGACCCGCGCGGCTCACGTGGCCGCCATCAAAGCAGTGAAGAGGTTGGCTTAGGCGACTGCATCGATTGCAAACTCTGCGTACAGGTCTGCCCTACTGGCATCGATATTCGCGACGGTCTGCAATTCGAATGCATCCAATGCGCAGCCTGTATTGATGCCTGCGACAGTGTCATGGATCAGATGGGCTATGCCCGTGGCTTGGTGAAATACACCACGGAAAACCTGTTAGAAAATACCGGCGATGGCAAATACCATTTCCTACGCCCGAGCTTAATCATCTACAGCTTGGCGCTGACCGTAATGATCTCGGCACTACTCTTAGCCCTCTTCATGCGCACCCCGCTATCCATCGAGGCCATGCGTGATCGCGGCGCACTCTTTACTGAAAGCTACGATGGCGTAATCGAAAATAGCTACACGCTAAAAGTGCAGAATAAGTCGCAAAAAGACTATCAGTACCGTATTGAAGTTCGCTGTGACTCCATCCCGGTCACCATGGAAGGCGGCACAAAGTACATGACCTTGCAGGCTGGCGAACTCGCCACGGTGCCATTAACCGTAACGCTGCAAGATACCGACATGAAGGGTCGCAGTGCCGATATTGAGTTTGTGGTTACTCGTATCGATGATGAGTCCATACAGGATTCGACCGAAAGCACCTTTATGATGCCACGCCGCTAAACAGAGGATAAGTTGCATGAGTACGACCGCACAACGCCCGTGGTACCGCCAATTTTGGGTCTGGTTCATCATTGTTTTGCCATTTATCTCTATCATGGGCTCGCTGTACTTTGTCTACACAGCGGTAGTGAATAGAGACGATGTGGTGTCTGGCGACTGGTATCAAGACGGCAAGTCCATCAATGAGGATTTCGCGCGTGTAGACGTCGCGCGCGAGCTCAATATGCATGCAAACATCATCCTCGATGATATTTCTGGCGAGGTCTTGGTCAGCATGCAGGGCAACAAGGATGTGCAGTGGCCTGCTAGCCTGAAGCTGAATTTGTATCATGTGACGCAAAAAGTGCGTGATCAAACACTGAATCTGACGGCGGTATCGCCAGGCGAATATCGTGGCCAACTTGCCAAGGCACCAGTCGGGTTTTACACGCTTGATCTCAGCACCAGCGATTGGCATATGAGCAAAGACATCAATCTGCCCGCTGACGGCAATATTGATCTATCAGCGCAATAGATCGTTGATTACTCACTCATTGTGACCCTCTCCTGTTATCACTGCGGCCTGCCTAATCCCGAG
The DNA here is from genome assembly GCA_018066805.1 of Paraperlucidibaca sp. GTDB lineage: Bacteria > Pseudomonadota > Gammaproteobacteria > Pseudomonadales > Moraxellaceae > Perlucidibaca > Perlucidibaca wandonensis. The sequence goes on from JAGPVX010000061.1 coordinate 11,908, forward strand.
CGCATTGGCCCATTTCAGGCGATTGTGCTTGGCGAAACGCGAGCGTTTTGCTGCCCCGGCTGTTTGGCTGTGGCGGAGAGCATCGAAAGTAGCGGCCTCAGTGATTATTATCTCAGTCGTGATAGCCAGCCCGGCGCGGCCTTTGCTGCCGCACCGGCAGAACTCTTGGCGCGTTTCGATCATGCCGCCGTGCAGCGCGAATTTGTTAGCCACCAAGGTGAGCTTACGATTGCCGAGCTGAGCATCGAAAACTTGAGTTGCGCAGCCTGCGCATGGCTTATCGAGCGGCGCTTATTGCAGTCCGCTGGCATTGTTGAGGCCAGCGTTAACTTCAGCAATCATCGACTGCGCGTGCGTTGGCACGACGACACCATTCAGCTAAGTCAGGTATTGGCTGAGCTTGAGCATATTGGCTATAAGGCCCGCCCATTCCAACGCGACACGCATGCCGCCGCACTGAAACAGCAGGCGCGCACTCAACTCTTTCGCGTCGCCCTCGCCGGCCTCGGCACCATGCAGGCTATGATGCTTGGCATTGGCCTGTACTTGGGCGCATTTCAGGGCATCGACACCGAATATCGCGACTACATGCGCTATATCTCAGGCCTAGTCACCATTCCTGTGTTTGCTTGGGCTGGTTGGCCGTTTTATCGCTCAGCATGGTTGGCATTGAAAGCGCGGCATTTGACCATGGATGTGCCGGTGTCGATCGCGCTCATTGGTGCATTTTTCGCGAGCTGGTACGCCACAGTCATCGGTCAAGGTGATACTTATTTTGACTCAGTTTGTATGTTTATTTTCTTCTTACAAACTAGCCGATTTGTCGAGCTAAAAGCCCGCCAGCGCGCCGGCGAACGCGCGGCTGACTTGCTCACCATCAACCCGCGCTTGGTCAAGCGTTGGCACAGCGGACAATGGCACTCGACGCCCAGTGATGAGCTTGTAGCCGGCGAGCGCATTCTCATCGATGCCGGTGATACGGTGCCGGTGGATGCGCAGCTTGAGCAAGACATGGGCTATGTCAGCGAGGCCATGCTCACGGGCGAGCCGATGGCATTGCGCAAGCGTCAAGGCGAGATAATTTTAGCCGGCAGCATTGCTGGCGAGCAGGCTTTGATCGCAACCGTGGTGCGCAGCGGTAATGACTCTGTGTTGGCGACTTTGCATCAGCTGATGTCGCGCGCGCTTGCAGAAAAACCGGCAATTGCCCAACGCGCCGATAGCCTTGCGCATTGGTTCGTCGCTCGCGTACTGGTTTTAGCCGTCTTTGTTTATATTGGCTGGCAGTTTGTTGACCCATCACAAGCCTTCTGGGCAACGCTCGCGGTGCTGGTGGCAACCTGCCCCTGCGCACTCTCATTGGCAACGCCAACGGCCTTAACCGTCGCCACGCAGCGTTTAGCCGAGCTAGGCTTTTTGGTTACGCGTGGTCATGTGCTAAGCACGTTGCCTGAAGCCACGCACATCGTATTTGATAAAACTGGCACGCTAACCGTTGGCGTACTGCAAGTTAGCGCCTGTGATTTAGTCGAGCCCAGTCTGCCACTTGAGCAAGCCTTGAGTTTTGTTGCGGCAATGGAGACTGGCGCAAGCCATCCAATAGCTCGTGCTTTATGCCGCTATGTTGCCGGGCAAGACATTGCGCTAATGACACTGAGCGGCAAAGCCGAAGCGCATGCTGGCCTCGGCATGTCAGTACTGCATGATGGCGCTTGTTATCGCATAGGCCACGCAGCTTTTGCCTTGGCTAAAGCACCACAACAAGCCGACGACACACTGGTGGTTTGGCTGAGCAAAGATCATCAGCCGCTGCTGCGCATTGCCTTAAGCGACCAGCTGCGCCCGGAAGCGGCTGAAGTCATTGCCAATTGCCGCGCTCAGGGTTTAATCACGGTTTTATTATCGGGCGATGCCTCGGCGCTGCCGGCAAGCATCGGCGAAGAACTGGACATAGACATTGTTCATGGCCAGCAAAGCCCTGAGCAAAAACAAGCGCGCATTGCCGCTTGGCAGGCCGAAGGTGCAATCGTCGTAATGGTTGGCGACGGCATTAATGATGCCGCTAGTCTCGCGCAAGCGCATTGTGGCGTGGCCATGGGCTCAGGCACAGACTGGGCACAAACCAGTGCCGATGCCGTGCTCTTGGGCGACCGACTGGCGGCATTAACGCCCGCTTTCGCTCTCGCCCAGCGCACAGCGCTTACCGTGAAACAAAATATGCGCTGGGCTGTGACCTATAACTTGGCCATCTTACCGCCTGCCGCCTTAGGTTTTGTGCCACCGTGGGCTGCCGCCTTAGGCATGTCGCTAAGCTCATTGGTTGTGGTGTTTAATGCGCTGCGCTTACGCCGCGCCAAACTTCACTAAAGGGTTTTTATGGAAGTTATTTATCTGTTGGTGCCACTGAGTTTGGCCTTTATCAGCATCGGTATTTATGTGTTTTTCTGGGCCATAAAAAGCGAGCAATTCGATGATATGGAAGGCCCAGCGCATCGCATTTTGATGGATGACCAAAGCCAGCGCCGCCGCGACTTAGCCGCGCAAGAGCAACGCCATGCGGAGCGTGCAGCTCAGGCTGCGAAAGCCAAGGATACTGGCAATGACTGACTTTGCCTGGCTGTTTACAGCGGCCACCATGGGTCTGCTCGGCGGCACGCATTGCGTCGGCATGTGTGGCGGCTTAAGTGGCGCCTTCACCTTTGCCCTACCTGCCGATCAGCGCCAAGGCTGGCGTCTTCTGCTCTGGCAACTGGTGTTCAATAGCGGCCGCTTACTGACTTACACCTTGCTCGGTTTAACTGCCGGCTATTTGCTCGCCGATCTGCAAAACCTTGGCCCTGCGAAGCAAATCATCCGCATCATTGCTGGCATTTTTATGATTTTGATGGGCGCCTATATGGCCGGCTGGTTTTTGGCCTTGGCGCAAATCGAACGTTTAGGCGGGCCGCTGTGGAAAGCTTTAGCACCAATACGCCAACGTATGTTTCCAGTGCGCCATCCTGGCCACGCCATCGCTGCCGGTATGATTTGGGGCCTACTGCCCTGCGGCCTCGTCTATAGCGCGATGACATTGGCCATTACCCGTGCCGATCCGGGCCAGTCAGCGCTAGTGATGTTGGCCTTTGGTCTGGGCACGCTGCCCACACTGCTGCTGACTGGCACTGCCGCCGGCCAAATCAAACGCGTATTGCAGCGACCTGGCACACGTAAAACCGCTGGCCTGTTGATTATTCTCTTCGGTCTGTGGACACTGCTCGGCACGCAGATGCACAGCAGCCATCAGCACGGTGGTCATGCGGCGGGAGCTGTGGATCACGAGATGCCAGCAATGGATCATGATATGTCGGGCATGGATCACGACATGCCTCATCACTAACAAGAAATCAGCAACGAGAAATCAGCCATGATTCTAAAATCGCTACGCCTAAGCTCACTACTATTTGGCCTAATGGCCTTCGCTAACCCCGCCCAAGCCGCCATCGGCGATTGGGTACAAGAAACCGCGCTCGGCCTAGAGCAGCATATGGCAAGCCTCGAACGCAGCAGTTATCGCGTCGATAACCATGACATCGTTGTCTTTAGCCGTCACAT
>JAGPVX010000064.1 GCA_018066805.1 Paraperlucidibaca sp.
TCAAAGACGCCCATGCCGTAATGCAAGGTGTGAGTAAGCACATGAGTTTGTGCTTCACGCCACGGCACCAATTTGCCGTCATACCAAATCACCCCATCACGATCAGACATCGACATCGCTTGCTCTCCACGCACGCAGCGCGCTCGCCATTCGGCCAGCACAATAAAAAGTAGTGGGCTATTGCACCATAAAGTCGTGCTTTTCGATACTAGCTAAACGCCCTTGCTTGATGATTTTGCTTGACCCACGAGTTCCGCAGTCACTTGTGCCACGTCTGTGCGCCAATCCGGCGCGCTTAGACCTAAGGCACCCATGAGTGCATCGCTATTTAGGCGCGAGTTCATCGGTCGCTGTGCCGGTGTCGGATACGCGCTCGACGGAATGCCGGCCACTTGCTCAGGATTCACCTTAAGTGACACACCTAGGCGCTGAGCCTCACTAAGCACAAATTGCGCATAGCCCTGCCAGTGCGTGCTACCAGCAGCAGCCAGATGATAAACACCTGTAGCCGGTGTGTTTTCCGCCTCGATCAAGCGTGCCGTAACCTCTGCTATCCAACTAGCCGAGGTTGGCGCACCGATCTGATCATTAACCACCGACAGAGCATCGCGCTCCTGCCCTAATCGCAGCATGGTTTTCAAAAAATTAGCGCCATGAGCAGCAAAAACCCAGGTTGTGCGGAACACCCATGCCTGCGCCTTTGTCGCCAAAATAGCTTGCTCACCGGCCAACTTAGTGGCGCCGTAAACATTCAGCGGAGCCGTCGCGTCATCCTCTCTGTAAGGTCGATCAAGCTGGCCATCGAAAACATAGTCGGTGGAGTAATGCACCAATCTCGCGCCATGCTTTTCGGCCCATGCAGCCATCACGCCTGGTGCTTTAGCATTGATCTCATTCGCCAAGTCCTGCTCACTCTCGGCTTTATCTACTGCTGTATAAGCCGCTGCATTGATGATCCAGTCTGGCCGATGTGCATCGAGCACAGCCACCAACCCCTCAGGTTTACTCAAGTCTGCACCTTGTCTATCCAGGGCAATGACTTCGCCTAAGCTAGCCAGACGCTGCGTTAGTGCATGGCCCACTTGGCCATTGGCACCGGTAATTAGTATTTTCATAAACTCTCCATTGTGTCGTACCAAATGCGCCGCACCGCTTCGCGCTCGCTACGCAGCTCATCTGCCGCAAGTAGCTGCTTCTCATTGGCCAAGGCCTGGCGGTGCCCACGCGCACGAAGGCTGATATATGCCTCCATCAACTGCTGCGCATCCGCTGCTGGCAAAATACCCGTCGTCATAAATGTCTCTAGCAGGCGCATATTGTCCGGCCACTGACAGATTTCAGGGTGCGCATGAGCGTGTGCCAGCGCTAGGTATTGCACTAAAAATTCAATATCAACAAGGCCGCCAGGGCTGTGCTTTAAGTCCACTTCGCTCAAATCTTTTGGCGCTAGGTGATCGCGCATTTTTTGCCGCATCTCAACAACTTCAATACGTAGAGATGCGGCGTCGCGTGTACGCCGTAAAAGCGCTTCGCGCACACCAGCAAAACCTTCCGCCAGCGCCTGATCACCAGCCACCACGCGAGCCCGTACCAAGGCCTGATGCTCCCAGGTCCAAGCATGTTCAGCCTGGTATTTGGCAAAACCATCGAGCGAAGTCACCAGTAAACCTGATGCGCCAGAGGGTCGTAGGCGCATGTCCACGTCATAGAGCAGGCCCGTGGCCATTGCCGTGGTCATCATGTGAATGATTTTTTGCCCTAGGCGCGCGTAAAAACTGGCGGTGTCTAACGGCTTAGCGCCATTGGTTTCACCGGACGGATCGCCATCGTGAATAAACACCAAGTCCAAATCGGAGCCATAGCCAAGCTCAATGCCACCGAGTTTGCCGTAGCCAACAATGATGAACCCTGGCTCACAGTCACTGCCATCGACACGATGCGGTCGGCCATGCTTAGCCACCAATTGATGCCAACACAGATTCAACACTTCTTGCAGCACAACCTCCGCAATCCACGTCAGTGCATCGCTAATTTTCATCAATGGCAATGTGCCTTTCAGGTCCGATGCCGCTACGCGCAACACATGACCTTTTTGGAAAATACGCAGCACATCCATCTGTCGCTCAAGATCATCCTCGGGGATGCGCATGAGCTGCGAACGTAAGTCGGTCGCTAAGACTTCAGCGCTTGGCGGCGCAAACAAAGTGGCGGCATTGAGTAGTTCATCGAGCAAGACTGGATGCCGCGCCAGTGCTTCGGCAATCCATGGGCTGACTGCACAAAGATCCACTAATCGAGACAGCGCTTCGGGATTTTCAATTAATAGCATCAGGTAAGCCGAGCGCCGCAGCGTAGCTTCGATCAGCGGAAGTACGCGTGACAACGCCAATTCCGGTCGCTCATGCGCTTGGCATTGCGTGACAAGCAAAGGCAGTAGTCGCTTTAAGCGCGCTCGACTAGTACTACCCAGTTGCTGGCTAGCACGTGAGTCAATCAGCGCTTGCACAGCCTCTGGCCAGGCATCCATTGCAGCCTCATCTGCAGGCTCAGCCTCACTCGAAACAATCACATCCTGAAAGTAGCTGCTAACTACTGCGCGATGAGCCGCCAGCGCGGCACTAAACATCGGCCAATCGGCATATCCCATTGCCTCTGCTAAGCGCTGGCGATCTGAGGCAGCACTGGGTAGCGTTTGTGTTTGTTGGTCATACAAAGCCTGTATGCGGTGCTCGCAATCGCGCAAAAAATAATAAGCCGCTGTCAGCTCATCCACAGCTGCTTGCGGCAATAGCTCACGCTCAGCCAATAACGGCAATACCGTCAATAACTCACGTGTTTGCAACGGCGTATCGACACCACCGCGAATCAGCTGAAATGCTTGCGCGATAAATTCGATCTCGCGAATACCACCGCTTCCGAGCTTGATATTGTCTTCGCGGTCAAGGCGGCGCACTTCACGTGCAATCATTGATTTCATTTCACGCAGCGACTCAAACACGCCGAAATCAATATAGCGCCGATAAACAAAAGGCTTGAGAGATTTCATCAAGCGCTCACCAGCCGCCAGATCGCCAGCGCATATACGCGCTTTTATAAAAGCATAGCGCTCCCATTCGCGACCATGGCGCTCGTAATAGCTCTCAAGTGCATCAAAGCCAGCAACTAGCGCGGAGCCATCACCCCAAGGCCGCAGGCGCATATCAACGCGAAAGACAAAGCCATCGGCAGTGATTGGATCAAGCAGGGTAATGATGCGCTGCCCAACCTTACTAAAAAACTCTTGGTTGCTAATGCTGCGGCGACCATCGGTTTCGCCCTCTTCCTCGTAGCTGAAAATCAGGTCAATATCGGAGGAGAGATTGAGCTCATAGCCACCTAGTTTTCCCATGCCAATGACCAACATGGCCTGCGACTTACCACTGTCGCCACCTATCGGCTGCCCGTGCAGTAAGGCAACTTCTTGATGCGCTTGCGCCAATGCCACACCGACTGCAGCATCGGCAAAATACGACAGCTCAGCTGTGAGCTCAGGCATGGTCGACAAGCGCGACATATCGCGAGCAATTAAGCGCATTTGCTCGACACGGCGCCATTGTCGCAGCCGTGCCTGCCAGCGTGGATCAACGCCACGAGCAAGCTCTGGTAATGGACGCGACTCGGCGCTTGGCAGATCAGCTATTTGCGCTTGAGCCAAGGCCTGCCAATCAGCAGCACTCCGCGCCAGCAACAACGATGCCAGCAAAGCCTCGCGCTGCACCGGTGTTAGTAGCTCATATTGCTGGGCGAACCATGGCGACCACGCTAGTGCGTTTTTCAGCAGCTCCATGCCTGTTCCCTTCTAATAGTTTTGCTTAATGCTATCGCGCTCAAATCAGCGCTGATGATGCCACGCACCATAACATTTTGCCGATGCCCAATAACAAAAAGGCCTGCACGAGGCAGGCCTTTTGGCGCAGCTAAAACCGCTAAGCGACTAGCAGCTGTAGTACATATCGAATTCAACTGGGTGAGTCGTCGTGCTAACACGGCGAGCTTCTTCAGTTTTCAACTCAATGTAGGCATCCAACATTTCTTTAGTGAACACGCCACCTTTAAGCAGGAAGTCATGGTCAGCCTTCAGAGCGTCGAGAGCCATTTCTAAGCTGTGAGCTACTGTTGGGATCTTCGCTTCTTCCTCTGGCGGTAAGTCATACAGGTTTTTGTCTGCTGCTTCGCCTGGGTGCATTTTGTTTTGGATGCCATCGAGGCCAGCCATCAACAGCGCAGCAAAACACAGGTAGGGGTTAGCTACGGGGTCTGGGAAGCGCGCTTCAATACGCTTGCCTTTCGGGCTCGACACATAAGGAATACGGATCGAAGCTGAACGGTTGCGTGCCGAATAAGCCAGCATGATGGGCGCTTCGTAATGTGGCACGAGACGCTTATAGCTATTGGTCGAGGGGTTGGTGATCGCGTTCAAAGCGCGGGCATGCTTGATGATGCCGCCGATGAAGAACAAAGCCATTTCCGACAAGCCCGCGTACTGGTCGCCAGCAAACAAGTTTTTGCCATCTTTGGAGATGGACATGTGCACGTGCATGCCAGAGCCGTTATCACCAACGATGGGCTTAGGCATAAACGTAGCAGTTTTACCGTAGGCGTGAGCTGTGTTGTGAATGGCGTATTTCAGTACCTGCACTTCGTCAGCTTTGCGCACTAGCGTGTTAAAAGTGACACCGATTTCGGCCTGGCAAGTCGCCACTTCGTGGTGCTGCACTTCAACTTTACCTTCGCCAAGCATAGCTTCGATAGCAGTACACATGGCAGCACGTAAATCTTGCGCTGGGTCCATTGGTGGCACGGGGAAGTAGCCACCTTTGATGCTAGGACGGTGGCCTGAGTTGCCGCCTTCAAATGTGCTGTTAGTTGACCATGCCGCTTCTTCTGCGCTGATTTTCACGCTGCAGCCGGAATAATCGATTTGCCATTTAACGTCGTCAAAAATGAAGAACTCTGGCTCTGGGCCAAAGAATGCAGTGTCGCCAATACCGGTCGACTGCAAATACGCTTCAGCGCGTTTGGCGATGGAGCGTGGATCGCGCTCGTAGCCCTGGCCGGTTGTTGGCTCAATAACGTCGCAGGTAACAACGACGGTGGATTCTTCAAAGAACGGGTCCATGAAAGCGGTTTCAGCATCAGGCATGAGAATCATGTCTGAGGCCTCAATGCCTTTCCAGCCGGCAATGGAGGAACCATCAAACATTTTGCCATCAACGAAAGTATCTTCGTCTATGGTGTGGGCTGGGTAGGAGACATGCTGCTCTTTACCCTTGGTGTCGGTGAAACGAAAGTCTACCCATCTGGCTTCGTTTTCTTTGATCAGATTCAGCACCTTGTTCGACATATTGGCTCCTCCAGAGAGCTGGTGTTCAATTCGAGTAAATGACTAACGAGGCGCAGAGCGCGCGTTGTCTGACTAGGGTTTCAGCAACATCCATGCCAGTCTGAGCAAAACGTCATAAGCTCAGTACTAGCGGCCTTCCGAGCGCTACATTGGTGCTTGCCCTGCGCCACTTGCCCCAAAATAAGGCAGGATGCTACGGAAGCGCACCAAAATAATGCACACCTTGCCATGAGCTCACAGCTCACCGCAAGGCGAGATACAATAGCATTTATTGCTCAAAGACAGCAGAGCCCTTAGGCTAGCTAGCTATATGTTTTATTCACCCTCAAACCTCAGAGTCAGCTTATGACCGACTGCATTTTTTGCAAGATCGCCAACAAAGAAGTCAACGCTCGCATCGTTTATGAAGATGATCGCGTGGTGGCTTTCCACGACTTATTTCCCGCAGCACCAACGCACTTGCTGATTATCCCCAAGCAGCACTACACCACGCTCAATGATGTGCCTGCGAGTGAAGCGCTGATTTTAGGTGAACTGATGACCACTGCCAGCAAGCTCGCCGCCGACTTAGGCGTGGCCGACGATGGCTATCGCGTGGTGATGAATTGCAATGGTAACGGCGGCCAAAGCGTCTACCACATCCACCTGCACTTGCTTGCTGGTCGCAAGCTCACTTGGCCACCAGGTTAAGTCATGAGCCAACGTCAATTAAGCTGGGTCGACAAGCTCATCTGCGAGGCCGACCAAGTCTTGCGCACACTGGCTCGCGATGCCGCCGTGGCACAGCGCCCGTCGCCAGCTATTGCCCATGCTGAAGCAGGCTTATCTGATGAGGAACGCCGCCAAGTGGCCGGCTTTATGCGAGTAAATCATACTGGCGAGGTCTGCGCGCAGGCGCTCTATCAAGGCCAAGCGCTAACCGCAAAGCTGCCAACAGTGCGTAGCGATATGCAGCAAGCAGCCGCCGAAGAAGTTGATCATTTGGCGTGGTGCCAGCAGCGCTTAGATGAACTGGGCGCGCCGGCTAGCCGCTTAAATCCGCTGTTTTATGGCGCATCGTTTGCTATGGGCGCTTTAGCTGGTTTGGCTGGCGATAAATGGAGCTTGGGCTTTGTTGCCGCGACTGAGGCTCAGGTTTGTGAGCATTTGCAGGGGCATTTAAACCAGCTACCCATGAACGATCGCCGCACCCGCGCGGTACTGGCGCAGATGCATAGCGACGAAGCGGAACATCGGCAAATGGCCATTGATGCCGGCGCCGCTGAATTGCCTGCGCCGGTGCAGCACGCCATGTCGGTGATGGCCAAAGTGATGACAGGAACTACTTATTACGTGTAGTTCCGATCATTACTCAGCCGGGTGTTTCTAACACCTCATAGCTATGCGTAACTTCGACGCCGCCGGCCTGCAGCATGATCGATGCCGAGCAGTATTTTTCTGCAGAGAGCATAACGGCGCGCTTCACATGCGCCTCATTTAGGCCAATGCCTTCTACGATGAAGTGCACATGAATTTTGGTGAAAACTGCTGGCACGGCGTCGGCGCGTTCGGCATCGAGTACGGCCTCGCAATGAGTGACTTGCTGGCGCGATTTTTTCAGCATGGTCATGACATCAAACGAAGCGCAGCCGCCCATGCCCATCAGCAAAAGCTCCATGGGGCGCGGGCCACGATCTAAGCCGCCGTGGTCCGGTGGACCATCCATCACCACCGAATGACCAGTGCCGGACTCGGCGCGGAAGCTGACTTCGCCCTGCCAATGAACGCGTGCTTGCATGATGAACTCCTCTGCTCAAATCGCCTGAGCTTATAAATGCCGTTTGAAAAAAAATGCTTAACTAAACAGAGACGCCAGCATATCGCCGGGTTCAGGCGCGCGCATAAAGGCCTCACCTACTAAGAAACCATTGACGCCATGCTCACGCATCAAGGCAACATCATCGCGCGTGCTAATGCCGCTCTCAGTAATCACTGTGCGCCCCGTTGGGATTTCAGCGAGCAAATCTAGCGTGTTATTGAGCGAGACCTCGAAGCTGTGAAGGTTGCGGTTATTGATACCAACTAGCGGACTACCTAAGGGCAAAGCACGCAGCAGCTCGGCGCGATCATGCACCTCAATTAAGACATCCATATTGTGCTCGCGAGCACAGGCATAGAGCTCATTGAGCTGGGCATCGGAAAGCGCAGCCACGATCAGCAGCACGCAATCGGCACCGATGCCACGCGCTTCAACTACTTGATACGGATCGTAGAGAAAGTCTTTGCGGATTACCGGCAAGTCGCAGGCAGCACGAGCTTGCTTGAGATAAGCATCGCTGCCTTGGAAAAAGTCGACATCGGTCAGCACCGATAAACAGGCAGCGCCACCGGCTTGATACGACGCGGCAATGGCATCGGGCTGAAAGTTTTCGCGAATCACACCTTTCGATGGCGAAGCCTTTTTAATCTCGGCAATTACGCCCGATTGACCTTGCGCAATGCGGCCTTGCACGGCGGCGGTGAAGCCACGCACAGGGCTAGCTTCGCGGGCAAAGTCTTCTTGATTAGCTAGCGAATAACGCTTGCGGCGCGTGGCAACTTCTTCGCGCTTACGCGCCATGATTTTGTCGAGAATAGTACTCACGCTGAGGCCTCCGGGCGCAAGGCACGGGTAAATGAGCGCAGATCATTTAGCTTCTCTAATGCTTGACCGCTACACATTAAGTCATCGGCAAAGGCCACGCCTTGCGCCCAAGTCTGGCAAATGCCGGCAACGTAAATCGCCGCACCAGCATTGAGCGAGATGAGCTGCGCCGCCTTCACTGCCTCGGGCGTGCTGCGCTTGCCCAAGGCATTTTGAATTAGAGCCAGCGATTCAGACGAATTCGCCACACTCAAACCCACAAGGCTTTGACTGGGCACGCCAAGCGATTCTGGCGTGATGACATACTCTTTCACTTCGCCATTTTTCAGCTCAGCCACGCGGGTGGGCGTGGCTAGCGAAACCTCATCGAGGCCATCATTGGCACACACCACTAATGCATGAACACTACCCAACCGCATTAGCACCTCCGCCATCGGGCGGCATAACGCAGGGTTAAATACACCAACGACTTGGCGCTTTACAAAGGCCGGATTGGTCAGTGGACCAAGCAAATTAAACAGCGTGCGAATGCCCACTGCTTGTCGAGCCGGCACCGCATACTTCATCGCGCCGTGATGATTCACTGCGAACAAAAAGCCAACACCAACTTCATTGATGCAGCGTGCGACTTGCTCGGCATCGAGCGCCAAATTAACACCAGCAGCTTCGAGCAAGTCGGCGCTACCACTTTTCGATGACACCGCACGATTACCATGCTTAGCCACGCGTGCGCCGGCGGCGGCAACCACCATCGCTGCAGCAGTAGAGACATTAAATAAGTTAGCGCCATCACCACCAGTACCGACGATGTCGACGATGTGCGGATGCTCAGCAAGCACGACCGGCGTGGCGAGCTCGCGCATTACGCGTGCTGCACCTTCAATCTCATCAATCGACTCGCCCTTCATGCGCAATGCCACTAGCAGCGCTGCAATTTGCGCATCGGCCAACTCGCCCTGCATCAGCGCGCGCATGATGTCTTGCATTTCATCCGTGGACAGATTGATGCGCTCGACCAAACGCCCAAGGGAAGCTTTTATGTCCATGCTCATCGCACCTGCTCAAGAAAGTTTTTCAGCAGCGCATGACCTTGCTCACTGAGAATAGATTCGGGGTGAAATTGCACGCCCTCCACTGCCAAGGTTTTATGGCGCAGACCCATTATTTCATCGCGCGAGCCATCGGCATGTTGCGTCCACGCCGTCACCTCTAAGCATTCAGGCAAGGTCTCGGCGCGCACCACTAGTGAATGGTAACGTGTCGACACCAGCGGGTTATTAAGGTCGCGAAACACGCCTTGATTGGCGTGATACACCGGCGAGGTTTTGCCATGCATGACCTGCCGTGCGCGCACCACTTCACCGCCATATAACTGGCCGATGCTCTGGTGGCCTAAGCACACGCCCAAGATGGGAATCTGCCCAGCAAAGCGCTCAATGGCAGCAATCGAAATGCCTGCCTCGGTCGGGGTACATGGGCCCGGCGAGACAACTAAGCGCGATGGTGCTAGCTCAGCGATTTGCTCTAGGGTGATTTCATCATTGCGAAAGACACGCACTTCTTCACCGAGCTCGCCGAAATACTGCACGAGGTTGTAAGTGAAGGAGTCGTAATTATCGATCATCAGCAACATGGCTTAGCTCCCAAACCCGGTCGATGCCAGCTCAGCGGCCTTCATGAGCGCACGCGCTTTATTTAAGGTTTCCATCCATTCCAGCTCAGGCACGGAATCGGCGACTACGCCGGCACCTGCCTGCACATGCATTTGGCCGTCTTTGAGCACGGCGGTGCGAATGGCAATCGCCGTGTCCATCGCACCATTCCACGCTAAATAGCCGACGGCGCCGCCATAAATGCCGCGCTTCACTGGCTCGAGCTCATCGATAATTTCCATCGCACGCACTTTCGGTGCACCCGACAGCGTGCCGGCCGGCAAAGTCGCGCGCAGGACATCGAGCGCCGTCACTTCGGGGCGCAATGTCGCCTCAACATTGGAGACGATATGCATGACGTGCGAGTAGCGCTCGATCTTCATTTTTTCGGTCAGGCGCACTTGGCCGATTTGTGCGACGCGACCAACGTCATTGCGACCTAAATCGATAAGCATCAGATGCTCGGCAATCTCTTTCGGATCGGCCAATAACTCCACTTCGAGCTCACGATCGCGCTCAGGCGTGGCACCGCGCTTGCGTGTGCCGGCAATCGGGCGCACCGAGACTTGGCCATTTTCAACGCGAGCCAAAATTTCTGGACTGGAGCCGACAATATGGAAGTCGTCGCAATGAACAAAGTACATATAAGGCGATGGATTCAGATGTCGCAAGGCGCGATACAGCGACAACGGTGGCTGCACAAATGGCGCACTTAAGCGCTGCGACGGCACGACCTGCATGACATCGCCCGCCAGCACATAATCCTTGATACGGTTCACGCCGGCCTTAAAGTCGGCCTCAGGAAAGCTAGAAACAAAGTCTGCCTCGCACGTGACCTGATCAGGCACAAAGGCATCTTCTGGACGCACGGAGATAGGTTGGCGCAGTACCGCTACCAAATCGTCGATACGCTTTTCAGCATTCGCCAGCGCATCAGCCTGTGCAGGGTCGGCATGGACAACGAGCAGCACCGTGCCCTTGATGTTGTCGAAAACCAAGACTTCATCTGACACCATAAAGAAAATATCTGGCGTGCCAATCGGGTCTGGTTTTACTACGGCGGCCAAACGCTTCTCGACATAACGCACAGTGTCGTAAGAGAAATAGCCGACGAGGCCGCCGCTGAAGCGTGGCAAATGCTCAAGCTCTGGTACGCGATAACGCTCGCGAAACTCATCGACAAAAGCCAATGGGTCATCACAAGTGAACTGTTCGAGCACCACACCATCACGGCGAATGTCGATCTGATGACCATTGATGCGCAACACCGTTCGTGCTGGCAAGCCGATCATCGAATAGCGGCCCCACTGCTCACCGCCCTGCACCGATTCAAACAAATAGGTGTAAGGCGCGTTCGCCACTTTCAGGTAGCACGACAGAGGAGTATCGAGATCGGCGAGGATTTCGCGCACCACGGGGATGCGGTTATAGCCTTGGGCTAATAGCCCAGCAAAGGTTTCAGCGTTCATGTGGTTTCACTCAAAAAATGCAGACGGCACAACGTGTTAGCGAGGCAATCACCATCGCCAGCAGAAGCAGTCAACACGGTTGAGCAAACGCATCATGCACACCTAAATTCAGCGGATAGCGCGACACACCGTCGCGCCTATCACAGAGGTTTGAAAATTAAAGCATGTCGGCCAATGTGGCAACCACGCGATCGGGTTCACTGGCCTCAATGGCTTCGCCGTAATTATAGCCATAGGGCAGTGCCAATACACGCACGCCAGCCGCTTTCGCCGCTTCCACGTCATTGCGCGAGTCACCAATCATCAGGGCTTTGTCGGGAGTTACTGAGAAATGCCGCAGCGAGTGTTGCAGCGGTTCGGGGTGTGGCTTTTTGTGCGTTAAAGAATCGCCGCCCAACACTACGCTGAAATACTCACTGAGTTCGAGCGCATCGAGCAGTGCATTGGCGGGCTTTAGCGGCTTGTTGGTGATGCAGGCCATGTTAATGCCCTGCGCTTTTGCCGCGTCGAGAAACTCACGTACGCCGGGATACACCGTGCTGAATTCGCACACCGCGTCTTCGTAGCGGTGCATAAAAGCGCTCAGCAATTGCTCGTTTTCAATTTGGCGCTGCATGGCGTTATCGAGCTGAGGCCGCACATGCTGCAGGGCGACATCCATTAAGCGTGCGGCACCACGACCAATGCCGTTGCGCACCACTTCATCGGCCACTGGCGGCAGAGCCAAGTCGTCCAGCGCGCGATTGAGCGCAATGGCAATATCGGCAGCGCTATCGGCAAGCGTGCCATCCAAATCAAACATAATGAGTTGCGGTAGACCACCAAACCAACTTTTCAGTTCATCCATGTCGCACACTCCGCTGTTAGAAAGCACTTCGACCAGTCTGCCCTAGCGTTTTGCTTGCGCCAACTCCGCACGCATCGCAGCAATAGCTTCGGCATAACTCGGCGTATTGAAGATTGCCGAACCGGCAACAAACATATCAGCGCCAGCCTCGGCAATTTCACGAATATTTTTCGCGGTCACGCCGCCATCAATCTCTAAACGAATATCACGCCCCGAAGCGTCAATGCGTGCACGTGCTTCACGCAGCTTTGCCAAGGTGCCGGGAATGAATTTCTGCCCACCGAAACCGGGGTTCACGCTCATCAACAAAATCACATCAACCTTATCCATCACATAGTCAAGGTAATGCAGCGGCGTGCCTGGGTTAAACACTAGCCCGCATTTGGCGCCACCCGAGCGTATCAGCTCCAACGAGCGGTCGACATGATCAGAGGCTTCGGGGTGAAAGGTGACGATACTGGCACCCGCTTCAATAAAATCACCAATGAGACGGTCGACCGGGCGCACCATCAAATGCGCATCGATGGGCGCAGTGACGCCGTATTTGCGCAGCGCTTTGCAGACCATCGGACCAATGGTCAGGTTCGGCACATAGTGATTATCCATGACATCGAAATGCACGACATCGGCACCCGCTTCGAGCACGGCATCGACTTCCGCACCAAGGCGAGCAAAGTCAGCAGACAGAATGGATGGTGCAATTAAAAACTCAGTCATAACGCTCTCGTACAGATTAAATTTGGCGGGCGCAGATGGCCGTATCTAGGTCGGTAAGTCGCTGCGGCGTGCCGACATCAACCCAAGGGCCGGGAAAATACTCACCACTGGCACGGCCAGCGGCAATGGCATCATGCAGCAAGGGAGCCAATGGCCGCACACCTTGGCTTAAGCCCTGAAAGAGACTAGGACAATACACGGCCAAGCCGGCATATGTGAAGGCTGAGTCTTCACACTTATCAGTCAGCAACGCCTGCTCTCCAACCACAGGGGCGCCAGATGTGATGCCCTGCAAGCCAAAATCACCCATTAAATTATGCTCAGGATTATCGACTAACACTAAGTGTGCCTGCTTGCCAGGAGCCAACGCCCCGCGCAAGGCAGTCATGTTATAGCGCAGCCAAATATCGCCATTGACCAAGATAAATGGCTCATTGCCGATCAAGCTCAGCGCCTGCACGATGCCACCTGCTGTTTCCAGCGGCTTGCCATCAGGTTCATGCGACCAATGAATTTGCACGCCGAAACTGCGCCCATCCGCCAAAACCTGCTCGAGCTTTTTACCTAGCCATGCAGTATTAATAACGACTTGTGTTATTCCTGCCGCACGCAAAGCTTCAAGATGCCATACGATCAGCGGCTTGCCACCCACCTTGAGTAGAGGCTTCGGCGTGTCATCAGTCAGTGGCCGCATGCGCGTACCCAGACCGGCAGCCAGAATCATTGCTTTCACAAATACGACTCCAATGTCGGCGCAGCACTCGGGTTGCGCGCTAAATATTCGGGCAAAATCCTCAGCAAAATGGCACGTAATGGTGCCAGCTCTGCATACGGCGCTAATTCATCAAGCGCATAGCGATAGACCACAGGAATATCGTTGAGATAGCCATGCTTGCCGTCGCGAAAGCTTAGGCGAGCAAAAATACCCAACACTTTGAGATGGCGTTGCACGGCAATCCAATCGCACCAGCGCGCAAACAAGCTCAAGCTAATATGTCGCTCAAGTTTGCCTGCCTGCTGCAGCTGGCGATGAAATTGCGCAATCCAACGACTGACATCCTCTGCCGGCCAAACCACATAGGCATCGCGCAATAGCGACATCAGATCATAGGTAATTGGCCCTGTTACCGCGTCTTGAAAATCGATAATGCCAAGCTCACCTTCGGGCGTGAGCATGAGATTGCGCGAGTGATAATCACGATGAACAAAGCCGGTGGGCTGCTCTGCAATAGCATCGGCGATCAGACCAAATTGCGCCTCAAGAGCAGCTGCATCAACTTCATTTAAGGTCACGCCCAAGAGCTGCGGAATAAACCAATCACTGAGCAGACGCATTTCTGTTAGCAGGCGCTCACGGTCATAGCTAGGCAAGGCGTAATTGGTTGGCGCAGGGCAATCCAGCATATCGATCAATGCCGTCATCGCGGCACCATAAAGTGTGTTGACCGATGTCGCGCTCAGCTCCGAACCTAACAAGGTGTCGCCCAAATCGGTGAGCAGCATAAATCCTTTCGATGACGACCATGCCAGCACTTGCGGCACACACAGGCCGTGGTCGTGTAACGCACCGGCAATCGCCACGAATGGATGGCAATTTTCCTTTTCGGGTGGCGCATCGACAGCCACTAAACTGCCCTGCGAAAACACTTGGCGGAAGTAGCGGCGAAAGCTGGCATCGCCAGAAATCATCGTTAATGGGCCCATGGCGGAAGACCACTGCGGCTGGCCTTTATGCCAAGCGTGCAGCCATTGCGCGAGCTGTTGCGCGCGGACATCTGAGCTCATTACGGGATTTTCCTAGCTGAACAGGGGTCAATGATTCTATTATCCGTTAAATCCTGATGCGACCCCTGCTTGCGCGCCATGACAAATAAACTTGTAAATACTTCTGCAAAGGTGGCTTTTGCCCGCCTAACCCCTCTGGCTGCAGCACTTTTAGTGCTGCCTAGCGCCGGCTTATCTGCGTCACCATACGGCGTCGAGTCCAATGAAGGACTTTCAGTTTATGCCGCTGCTGAGCGTGACGATGAATTTATTGAGGCTCCTAAGCCACAGCGTCCATCATCTTTGCTGATGCAACTACCCAGCGTTCCTAGTCCGGTCGCTCCAAAATCGGTGAATCAGCCAAGCCCGAGCAGCGCGGTTATTCCGCCTACTATTGCTGAACCTGCAAGAGTTATTGAGCCCGCGAAACCAGCCGACAAAGTTGTCGTGGATGCTCCAGCTGCTGCGACATCGATAGCCGCCACGCCGACTAAAGATCTAGACAGTGTCGATACAGTCGGGACACGCCTAGGCTGGTTAACCACCGCTCAAATCGCACAACTGCCCGACGCCGACAAGCCGCCATTAGATGCCACTTGCCAAGGCGCATGGGCCACGCCTGTGCCATTGAGCACACCATTGGGCGACTTAGACACCTCCGACATCGAGGCTCTAGCCAACTCATTAAGCTATAACGATGAAGGTGGCGCTGATCTAAGCGGCAGCGTGCGCATCACACAGGGCGGCCGCCTGCTCGAAGCCGACAGCGGCAGCATCACGCAAGACCGTAACTTTGGTCGCTTCGATGGCAATGTGCGTATTGCCCAACCCGGCGTATTACTCACCGGCGAACAAGCGGTAGTGAATATCAACACCAGCGCAGGCCAACTACTCAGCAGCGAGTTTGTCTCGCAAGCCATGCATGCCCACGGCCGCGCCGATCGTATGCGCCGCTTTAGCGACGGCACGCTATTAATCGACCGCGGCATTTACACCACTTGCGCACCAGGTAGTCGTGTCTGGTCATTTGAAGCGAAAGATATTGAGCTCAATCCCAACACCGGCATTGGCGAAGTTTATAGCGCTAAATTGCGCATTCAAGACGTGCCAATTCTGTACTTACCGTACTTCCGCTTTCCAATTGATGATCGCCGCCAAACCGGCATCTTGATTCCGCGCTTTGGTAACACCAACGATGGCGGCTTCGATCTGTCAGTGCCGATTTATTTGAATATTGCACCGCAACTCGATGCCACAGTGACACCGCGTCTGCTGAGCTCGCGCGGTGCCATGCTAGAAACCGAAACTCGCTATTTAACGCATGACTTTGGCAGCGGCGAGCTGAAAGCGGCTATTTTGCCTGGCGATCAAAAAACAGGTGAAGATCGCAAGTCCGCCTCGCTAGATCAGCGCGCTGATTGGCAAAATGGCTGGCGCGCACGTACCTCGCTGAATTATGTCTCAGATAATTTCTATTTCACCGATTTAGGCACTGACCTAAACCTCGCTAACCAAACGCACCAAGAGCGTTTAGGCGAAGTGTTTTACGACACACCAGACTGGCATTTCGTCGCTCGAGCACAAGGCTTCCAAACCATCGACCCCGATCTTTTAGATGTCGATAAGCCCTACTCACGCGTACCGCAATTTCTAGTCACCAGTGAGCGCGAGCGCTTACCGGGCTGGCAACGCAGCATGCGCGCCGAAGTAGCTCGCTTTGAGCGCAATATTGATGATGGCAGCGCGCCCGAAGTCAATGGCACACGCCTACGCTTAGATCCAGAGGTTCGCTTTGATTATTCGCAACCTTGGGGCTATCTACGTCCAGCAGCCAAACTCAGCCACTTGAGCTATGCGCTCGATGGCAATGGCGTCACTGGCAATGAAGATACCAGCCTAACTGTGCCAACGCTAAGTCTAGACACTGGTTTAATTTTCGAACGCTTCAGCAATAACGGCAGCTCGCAAGTACTTGAGCCTCGCCTGTATTACCTCTACGCGCCGAATCGCGACCAAAGCTCATTGCCTAACTTCGACAGCGCCGTGACCACATTTAGCTATGATCAGCTCTTTCGTGACACCCGCTTTTCCGGTGGTGACCGCATCGATGATGCCAACCAGGTCGCTATCGGCCTAACCTCCCGCTGGCTCGACGCCGATGGCTTTGAGCGCCTTCAAGCGTCATTAGGCCAAATTGTCTATTTGCGTGACCGCGAGGTTCGCTTAGACCCTGCAGTCGCAGTCGACACCAGTCCCGCATCTAGCTATGCCGGCAATATGACTTTCCGCGCCAATGAAGAAACCAGCTTTTTTGCCGACTTGCTGATGGACTCTGAAGGCTCTCGCCTCTCGCAATACAGCGTTGGCGCTAGCTACTTACCAAAAACAGGCGACCGCCTCTATAACGCCGGCTATCGCTTCCGCCGCGACGACCCAAGCATCGGCCAAAAAGCCGTCAGCCAAACTCAGCTATCCTTCGTTCAACCATTGGGCGTGAACTGGAAAGTGCTCGGCTTATGGAACTACGACATCAAGGAAAAAGAGTCACAAGAGGCTCTCTTTGGCGTATCGTACGAGGCTTGCTGTTGGCAGGTGCGCCTGTTTAAACGCAGTTTTATTGCCGATGCGGCGGCCAACAACAGCCCCACATCTGACCGTAGCCGCGAGGCTATCTTTATTGAAATCGTGCTGAAAGGTTTGGCAGGATTCGGCACTAACGTCGACACCTTGTTTGAGAAAAACGTGTTCGGCTACAACCAACTTGATCACAAAAAGGAAGGCTTTTAATGCGGCGCTATCTGCTGGCACTCACCTGCTTAACGACACTGCTAACTGGCGTATCGCACGCGGCGACAGCGGTCGATCAAGTCGCCGTCATCGTCAACGATGGCGTGATTTTGAAATCTGATATCGAAGCGCGCATGGGCGACTTGCGCTTTCAAGCGCAGCAGCGCGGCGCTCAAGTGCCAGACGATGCGCAGCTATTTGGTGCCGCTCGCGAACAGCTGATCATGGAAAACTTGCAGCTACAACTCGCTAGCCGCAACAGCATTCGCCCTGATGACAATACCGTGAATGCCGCGCTGGCAAATTTAGCCAAGCAAAATGGCTTAAGCCTTGACGCCTTTCGCGCCAAGCTCGACAGCACACCAGGCACTTCGTTCGAGTATTTGCGCAATGCCATTGCTCGCGAGCAAATCATCGAACGTATGCGCCAACGCCGCATGAACGATCGCATCAATATTACTGATGCCGACATCAATCAGTTTATGGCCACGCCTGCCGGCTCCGAGCTAAACCGACAGCTCGATGTTCAGCTCAATAAAAAATCAGAAGCTACCGCGCCCGTTGCAGCGCCAACCATGGAGTATTTAGTCACGCAAGTGCTAGTGCCCGTGGAAGAAAGTGCCAACGCTAAAGAGCAGCTGCGCTTAGCCGATCTCGCCAAGCAAATTCTTCAATTGCAAGCGCAGGCAATGACTCCCGAGCAGGCCATCGATAGCTTTAAAGGCAAAGCTCCTGAGGCCGCAATTGAGCCATTAGGCTGGCGTAGCACTGCGCAACTGCCCGACTTACTGCAAGCGCCGCTAGAGCGCTTGATCGCTGGAGATGCGCCAGAGCTAATTCGCTCACCGCGCGGCTGGCACTTAATTTGGCTACTGGATCGTCGCGAACTGCGCAGCCCAAACACACTATTGCCACCACCACCGCCCGTCCCTACTACGGTCGTTAAGCAGCGTGAGGTGCGTCATATTCTCATGCGTCCCAATGACTTGCAGTCTAGCGAAGACATTCGTGAAGTCATGAATGTGCTTTATAAGAAGCTGAAAAATGGCGCCGACTTTGCTGAGTTAGCACGCATCAATTCGCAAGACCCAGGCTCTGCAGTAAAAGGTGGCGACTTGGGCTGGGTTTCGCCCGGCGACATGGTGCCTGAGTTCGACAGCATGATTGGGCAAACACCGATCGGTGCTATTAGCCAACCATTCCAAAGTAGTTTTGGCTGGCATATTTTGCGCGTCGATGGCGAGCGTGAAAAAGATATGCGCGAAACCGTTCTACGCGATCGTGCTAAGCAGATTCTCTTTGCTCGAGCCTATGACGAAGAGCTTGGGGCATGGCTACGTGAGCTTCGCGCAGAGGCCTATGTCGACTTCCGTGGCAGCAACTAAGCCCTACTACTCTGCCGCCAAACGATAACCAACACCGAGCTCCGTTAGCAAATAACGGGGCTCGCTTGGATTGGCTTCAATTTTCTGTCGCAGTTGCCGCAAATAAATCCGCAAATAGTGGGTGTCATCGCCATGATGGCGTCCCCATACCGCCTGCAATAGCTGAGCATGCGTGACCACTCGCCCAGCCGATTGCGCCAAAATGGCCAACATCTGAAACTCTTTCGGCGTTAATCTCACCGGCTCACCGGCCAGAGTGACTTGGCGTTGTGCTAAATCAATAAACAACTCAGCCACCGAATATTGCTGACTAATTGGCGTACTTTCGAGCCGCCTCCTCTGCGCCACGCGTAAGCGCGCTAAAAGCTCAGCCACACCAAATGGCTTGGTTAAGTAATCCTCCGCACCGGCATCAAGCGCTGCAATTTTTTCCTCTTCGCGGCTGCGTGCCGATACCACAATAACTTGCGCTGCACAGCGCTCTTTCAGCTGCGGCAATAGCTGAAGGCCATCAATATCTGGCAGGCCAAGATCGAGCAATATAAGTGCTGGATCATCTACGGCCACACGCGCTAAAGCTTCATTCCCCGACATCGCGGTGGTGACGACGTAGCCTTGAGCCGTCAGCGCCGTCGATAGTAATCGCACCAGGCTGGACTCATCTTCAATCACTAAAATATCAACGCTCATGCCTAGTCCCTACCTTCGGTCGCTGCATTAGCTACTGCTGTTTGAGCACTATTGCTTGGCAATGCAAGCTCATCGTCATCTGAAGCTTCATCGTAGTCGAGCATGGGTTGCGCGCTCGTCGGCAAGCTCAGAGTAAAACGTGCACCTTGCGGATCTCGACTACTTGCCACAATGCTTCCGTCATGGGCATCCATAATGGCACGACAAATCGTCAAACCTAGTCCAGCGCCCGGTGCAGAACCCACGCTGTCGCCACGATAAAATTTCTGAAACAGCATGCTGGGGTCTTCACTAAAGCCCGGGCCATTGTCACTAATGGTCAAAGTCACAACATCGGCAAGAACCTTGGCGCGCACAGTAACCACAGTCTGCTCTGGCGTGTATTTACCAATATTTTCAAATAAATTGGCGAATACTCGCTCTAATAAACGTGGGTCAAAGCGCAGCAGCGGCAAGTCATCAGGCAGCTCTACACGAATCTCTCGCGGCGCTAATGCACGACGCCATACCGCCAGAGCAGCGCCTAATACCTCTTCCAAGGCCTGCCAGTCTTGCTGCAGTTTTACCGGGCCGGACTCAAGTCGCGCTAACTCCAGCAAATTCTCAACGAGCACCTGCATGCGCCGCGACTCATCATAAATAAGACTCATGAGTTCGCGCTGAGCGGGCTCATCTAAGGTGATTTCATCAGACATTAACGATGAGCTCGCACCCACTAGACTTGCCAATGGCGTGCGCAAATCATGCGATAGCGCGCTTAATACCGAGTTGCGAAGGCGTTCGGTCTCTAGCTCACGGGTATAGCGATACAGCCGGTCTAGCTCGCGCGCCCGCTCGGTAGCGACCAATGCTTGATCTCGCCAACGCGTGGTGAGCTGGCTAATAAACCAACTCAAACCGACAGTAATAAATAGCGTTAAGGCGTACTGCCCCGTTTCCGCAACATCCAAAAATGCCCATGGCACATAGAGCACGGCATAAGCCAAACCACCCAGCACCGACGCCAACACAGCTGCGCCACGACCGCCCCAATAGGCCACCATGACGGCGGCCATAACAAATAATAAGACGAGATTTGGTAGCGACACGTAGGGCTGCAATAGCCATGCGAGCAAGGTAGTCGCCGCCAACACGCTGAGCGCAAAAACGTATGGGCGTAAACTCAGCCACGACAACATAACGCTCTCCATGAAAGGCCACATCAAAAGCGTGTGTGAAAATAACTACGCCGATTTTACGGGATTTTTACTTGGCGGCGCGGAGCAATCATCTAACAATAGCCAAGTCGTTAATCAGGCCACCTCTGCTGGCCATAACACCTGCACTGCAGCCCTTTGCGGTAGGCCTCCAGCGCAGAGCGTCCGACGTCGGCATTCACTCCCCTCTCAGGTTGCCTATGGCACAATGGCGTGAATGACCGACGCACGGGATGCACCTTCGCATGTCACACCCTCATATCATTTCACGCCTCGCGCTAACGCCCGGCGAACCTGCTGGCATTGGCCCCGATCTGCTTGTGCAGATTGCCCAAGAGTCGTGGCCGGCGCAACTCATTGCCATTAGCGATAGCGCCATGCTGCTGCGTGCTGCTGCGCGCTTGAAGCTGCCGCTGAGCTGTAGCGCTTGGCAGCCTAACTCACCTGCTTCAGAGCATACGCCTGGGCATTTGTGGGTTTGCGAAACGCCATTGCCCGAACAGGAGCAGCCCGGCCAACTCAATACCGCACTAGTGCCTGCAGTCTTGGCCTCACTAACCCGTGCCTGCGATGGTTGTCTAGATGGTGGCTTCGATGCATTAATAACTGCCCCGCTGCACAAGGCGGTGATTAACGACGCTGGCATTGCCTTCAGCGGCCACACCGAGTTTCTGCAAGAGCGATGCGGCGTTGAGCGCGTGGTGATGATGCTGACCTGCCCCGGCTTGCGCGTGGCGCTGGCTACGACGCACTTACCCTTGCGCGATGTTGCCGATGCCATCACGCCGACACGCCTGAAGCAGGTGTTACGAATTTTGCACGCCGATTTACGCGATAAGTTTGGTATTGCTCAGCCGCGAATTTATGTCACTGGCCTGAATCCGCACGCCGGCGAGGGTGGGCATTTGGGCCGCGAAGAAATTGAAATTATTGAGCCCACACTCGCGGCCTTGCGCGAAGAAGGTTTAAGCCTCATCGGCCCACTGCCCGCCGACACACTGTTTACGCCACAGCATTTGCAGCAGGCCGATGCCGTCTTGGCGATGTATCATGACCAAGGTTTGCCGGTGCTAAAACACGCCGGCTTCGGCAATGCCGTGAACATCACGCTAGGCCTACCAATTATTCGCACCTCAGTTGATCACGGCACCGCGCTCACACTCGCCGGCACCGGTCTTGCCAATGCCGGCAGCTTGAAAGCCGCCATCCATGAGGCACTTGCCATGATCAACGCTAGACGCTCGCTATTGGGCACACAGGATTTACTCGTATGAACTCACCTCGCCCAAAGCGCCGCCCATCAGGAAAAGCTGTTGAGGGCCATGTTGTACGCAAACGCTTTGGCCAAAACTTTCTCCATGATGAGCGCGTGATTCAGCAAATCGTCGCCAGCTTCACGCCAATTCCTGGCCAATCAGTGGTGGAAATTGGTCCAGGCTTAGCAGCACTGACAAAGTTTTTATTGCCAGCCGTTGAGCGCCTGCACGTCATCGAGCTCGATCGTGACTTAGCTGCTCGTTTGCCAAAAACACTGGCAGGTCTCGGCGAGCTGATCATTCACGAAGGCGATGCGCTGAAGTTCGATTTCAGCACCTTGGCGAGTGCCGATGCGCCGATTCGTGTCATTGGCAACCTGCCCTATAACATCTCCACACCGCTGATTTTTCATTTGCTTAGCCATAGCGAACTGATCGTCGACATGACTTTTATGCTGCAGAAGGAGGTGGTCGATCGGCTGTGCTCAGGCCCCGGCGATTCAGCCTATGGACGACTGAGTGTGATGACGCAATATCGCTGCTTGCCCGAATGGCTATTTGATGTGCCGCCAGAGGCATTTAATCCGCCGCCGAAAGTGATGTCGGCGATCATTCTCCTCACGCCACACGCTGTGTTGCCACATCCTTGCCGTGATGAAAAACTGCTCGGCGAAGTTGTCGGCACTGCATTTACTATGCGCCGAAAAACCTTACGCAATGCCCTAGGAAAATACCCCGCCACCGCATTGGAAAAGGCTGGCGTAAACTTAGGTGCTCGCCCTGAAACCTTGTCAGTGGCAGACTATGTAGCCATTACTCACGCCCTTTTGGACGAACCCACATGAGCCAATCAGTGCAAGCAACCGACGAGCGCGGCATCCGCGTATCGGTGCGCAGCGAATACCTTGCAGAGCCATCGAGCCCGAGTGATCAGCGTTATGTGTTTGCCTATCACATTCACATTAAAAACGAAGGCACGCGCACCGTACGTCTGCTAACGCGGCACTGGATCATCACCAATAGTGAGGCCAGCGTGCAGGAAATTCGCGGCGATGGCGTGATTGGCGAGCAGCCCGTTTTAGCCCCGGGCGAATTTTTCGAATACACCAGTGGCACCGTGATCGAAACGCCGGTGGGCAGCATGCACGGCTCCTATGGCATGCTCGATGACATTGGCGAGCGCTTCGAATCGCCGATTCCTGCCTTCACGCTGGCTATCCCTCGCGTACTAAACTGATGCGCCATTTTCTCATCGGCGATGTGCAAGGTTGTCGAGCCGCGCTCGAAGACTTATTAGTGCGCATCGCCTTTGATCCAGCGACCGATCATGTGTTTTTTGCTGGTGATTTAGTCGCACGCGGGCCAGATTCGCTTGGCACATTGCGGCTTATTAAAAATCTTGGTTCAGCTGCCAGCACCGTGCTCGGCAACCATGACTTGCACTTGTTAGCAGCCTTTCACGGCCATGCCAGAGTGAAGCCAAAAGATCTCACACAGCCGATTCTAGATGCATTCGATGCCGCTGAGCTCATGCGCTGGCTGCAGCAACAGCCGCTGCTGATCACACTGCCCACAGGCGATGTGTTGACTCATGCTGGTCTACCGCCAAGCTGGTCTTTTGAGCAGGCGCAAACGCTCGCCTTGGAGGTTGAAACCATCCTACGCAGCGAACACGCCGCTGGTTTTTTTGCCGCCATGTATGGCAACGAGCCCAGTGCGTGGAGCGATGACTTAGCTGGTACCGATCGCCTGCGCGTCATCACCAATCATTTCACTCGCATGCGTTTAATCGACGCCGATGGCCAGTTAAATTTTCAGCACAAAACTGGCAATAGCGATCTGCCCGAAGGCTTTAAGGCATGGTTTGATTGGCCGGCTCTGCGCCCTGTTGCCCAGCGCGTATTTTTCGGCCATTGGGCAGCGCTCGACAGCATCACTCATCAAACCCATGCCATCGCACTCGATAGCGGCTGCGTCTGGGGCAAATACCTCACGGCCTATTGCCTAGAGAGCGGCGAACGCACGACCAGTACGCCGGGGCTGACATGAGCCCGCAGATTTATCGCGTTGGCGGTGCCGTGCGTGATGAGCTGCTCGGCCTGCCGGTACATGACATCGATTATGTGGTGGTAGGCGCAACACCGGAATGGCTAACCGATCAAGGCTATCGCCAAGTTGGACATGAATTCCCCGTGTTTTTGCATCCCGAAACGC
This sequence comes from Paraperlucidibaca sp., assembly GCA_018066805.1. Lineage (GTDB taxonomy): Bacteria > Pseudomonadota > Gammaproteobacteria > Pseudomonadales > Moraxellaceae > Perlucidibaca > Perlucidibaca wandonensis. The sequence continues at coordinate 23,984 of JAGPVX010000064.1, forward strand.
AGGCCGAGTACGCCTTGGCGCGCACCGAGCGCAAACAAGGCGCGGGCTATCACGGCTTTATCTGCGACTTTCATCCTGATGTGAGTTTGGAGGCCGATCTTGAGCGCCGCGACCTCACCATCAACGCCATGGCCAAAGCTGACGATGGCGCGCTAATCGACCCCTACGGTGGCCAGCAAGACTTAGCCGACCGATTACTGCGACACGTCTCACCGGCGTTTGCTGAAGATCCACTGCGTGTGCTGCGCGTTGCACGATTTGCCGCACGTTTTCATAGTCTTGGCTTTCGCGTGGCCAACGATACATTAGCGCTGATGCGCGAACTGGCAGAGTCAGGCGAACTGGCACTGCTAACGCCCGAGCGCGTGTGGCAAGAAACCGAACGTGCGCTAATGAGCGACGCACCGCAGATTTATTTCCAAGTACTGCGCGATTGTGGCGCGCTAAAGGTCTGTTTTCCCGAAGTCGATGCGCTCTTTGGTGTGCCCCAGCGCGCGGATTATCACCCCGAAATAGACACCGGCGTGCACACGCTAATGGCCTTAGGCCAGGCCGCGCGCCTGCAAGCCTCAAGCGCTGTCCGCTTTGCTGTGCTCGTGCATGATCTCGGCAAAGCCCTAACGCCAGACCCTGTTTTACCAAGCCATACCGGCCATGAAGTTCGCGGCCTGCCATTGATCGATGCGCTCTGCGCTCGCCTAAAAGTGCCGGCGACACATCAGGCCTTAGCTCGCGTCGTTGGCGAGTTTCATCTTGACTGCCATCGCGCCAACACACACTCGGCAGAAGTTTTACTTGATCGTTTGCAGCGCGTAGATGCGTGGCGCCGACACGAGCGCCTAGGCGAGTTTCTCAATGCCTGCGAGGCCGATGCTCGTGGACGCACAGGCTTGGAAGATCGCCCGTATTGGCAGCGCGATTTTTGGTTAGGCGCTGCTGCTGCCTGTCATATCGACAATGCCGCGCTTGTTGCGCAAGGTTATCGTGGTGCGGAAATGGCTAACGCCATTGCGGCCATACGACTAGAAAGACTGACTGAATTTAAGGCGAGTTGGCAGGCTAAGCATGAATAATTCTGACGCTCCCGTTGCGCTAATCACAGGTGCTGCAAAGCGAGTTGGTGCAGCCATTACTGAGCAGTTACACGCCTTAGGCTGGCGCGTATTGGTGCACTGCCATCACAGCGAGGCCGATGCTGAAAGCCTGTGCCAGCGCCTAAATCTCCAGCGCTTAGATTCAGCGCACTATCTCGTCGCCGACCTTAGCGATGCAAATGCAATTACAGCACTAGCCGAGAAAGCACAGGCGCATTGGGGGCGACTCGATGCATTGGTGAACAACGCCTCCAGCTTCTACCCCACGCCCTTTGGTGGTGCCACGCAAAATGACTGGGACCTTCTTTTCGCTAGCAATGCGCGCGCTCCGTATTTCCTAAGCCAAGCGCTGCGGCCTGCATTGGCAGCACGTGGCGCTGGCGCCATCGTCAATATCATTGATATTCACGCTGCATATCCGCTGCAAGATCACAGCCTCTACTGCATGGCAAAAGCAGCCAATGCCGCCATGACTCGGGCACTAGCAAAGGAGCTGGCACCTGCTATTCGTGTCAATGGTGTGTCGCCAGGCGCAATTGCCTGGCCCGAAGGTAGCGGTGAAATGAGTGAGGCAATGAAGACCGAGATCTTGCGCACCGTGCCCATGGGGCGAGTTGGCGGCGTTGAGGCAGTTGCTGAAGCAGTGGTGTTTTTAATTACTGGGACTAGCTACATCAATGGTCAGATTATCGCTGTCGATGGCGGTCGCACGGTCTGGGGCTGAGCCCGCCGACAACAGGCCTAGCGCTCGTTAAGTAACAAACGCCCGGACCTACTGAGCTGGCTTCACACCACGCTCTATCAGCACACCAACATCTTTCGCACCACGTACCGCACCTGGCTTGCTCACACGCAGGCGGCACCACGGCACCGAAAACTCCTCGCGTAAAATCTGCCAAATCGACTCAGCCAAGGTTTCAACCAGTTGGTAATGCGCCTGCTCCACATGCGACTTCAGTCGCTCCGACACCGCTCGATAATCCAGTGCCTCGGCAATCGTGTCGGTAGCCGCAGCTGGGCGAATGTCCCAAGCCATCTCCAAGTCCAAACTCAGCGTCTGCTGGATGCGGCGCTCCCATTGAAACATGCCAATGACCGTCTCAATTTTGAAATCTCGAATGTATACAATGTCCACGTGTTGCCCCGTTTCGCGCCTGATTTTTTTGCTAAGATGCGAGCCACACACCCCAAGTTGGAGCGACTATGAGCCCTGAATCTATTGCCGACTTTGTTGCGATTGCGGCGCTGATTCTAGCCTATCTCGCCGGCTCTGTTTCGGCCGCGATCATTGTTTGTCGTGTTATGGGCTTGCCCGACCCGCGCACCGATGGCTCACGCAACCCTGGCACTACCAATGTGCTACGCCTAGGCGGCAAAAAAGCCGCGATCCTAACTTTGCTCGGCGACATGCTAAAAGGCGTATTGCCAGTCCTTGCAGCGCGCTATTACGGGCTCGATGTGATGCTGGTTAGCGCCATTGGCTTCGCCGCCTTTATGGGTCATTTATACCCGATCTTTTTTCGCTTCGAAGGTGGCAAAGGTGTGGCGACTGCGCTCGGCGTTTTACTCGCACTATCGCCAATTATTGGCGGCACCGTGATCGCGCTTTGGATTACGGCATTTGCTCTAACACGCTACTCCTCGCTTGGCGCCATCGTTGGCTTTATTGCCGCGCCCATCCTTACTCAGTTTTTGCTACCCGAAGCCATGCTCGGCGTGGTCGGCATGAGCTTGCTGCTATTGGCGCGCCACAAAGCCAATATGAAGGCGCTAATCGAGGGCACTGAACGCCGCTTTAAATAGCGGCGGCGGCTTATCTTGAATAGACCTTAGATGGCTGCCAGCTCAGTCATTGGCCATCGCGCACGCACATTAACCGTTAGGTCTTGACGCTCACCCGCACGCAAACGCTGCGCGCCAGCAAAGGCGATCATTGCGCCGTTATCAGTGCAAAAAGCTGGAGCAGGATAAAACGCTTGGCCACCGATAGGTTTCAAGGCTAGCGCTAAGTCATGGCGCAGGCGCTTATTTGCACTGACACCACCCGCTAGTACCAAGCGCTTCAAGCCAGTCTGCTTTAATGCGCGTAAGCATTTGCGAATTAAGGTATCGACCGCTGCCGCCTCAAAACTTGCACAAATATCGGCAACTTTAGTTGGCGAATCCTCTGATTGATTGCGCGCGGTGAGCACAGCGGTTTTTAAGCCACTAAACGAGAAGTCCAAACCTGGGCGGTCGAGCATTGGGCGTGGAAATTTAAAGGCATCATCACGGCCAGTTAAGGCTAGACGCGCCACCGATGGCCCGCCGGGATAGTCCAGCCCGAGCATTTTGGCGACTTTATCGAAGGCCTCGCCGGCAGCATCGTCGATGGATTCGCCGAGCAGCTCGTAACGGCCAATACCTTCAACTTTCATGAGCTGGGTATGGCCGCCAGAAACCAATAGGGCGACAAAAGGAAACTCAGGCGGCTCAGCTTCTAGCAAAGGCGCTAGCAAATGCCCTTCCATATGATGCACGCCGACGGCAGGCACGCCCCAGGCGTAGGCCAGCGAGCGTGCCATTAGCGCACCTGTTAACAGCGCGCCAGCAAGCCCAGGGCCCGATGTGTAGGCGATACCATCGATGCTATCGGCACTGATGTCGGCATCGGCCATCATGCCGCGCACTAAGGGCACGAGGCGGCGAATATGGTCGCGCGAGGCCAGCTCGGGCACCACGCCGCCATAGTCTTTATGCATCTCAATTTGGCTATGCAGGCGATGCGCCAATAGCCCAGCCCCCGGCGCATCGTCATAAATAGCGACGCCAGTTTCATCACACGAGGTCTCAATACCTAGCACGCGCATGCCATTTCTCTCCATTTTTCATGGCGCGAAGTGTAGCGCTCTACACAGGGTGTTTGCCATTCCAGATGAATCTGGCTAAAATCCGCGCCCCACGCCCCCGATGGCGTTCCGTAATTTGTAACAGGTGAGCAATTCATGCCCAACGTTAAAGTAAAAGAAGGCGAACCGTTTGACGTCGCACTGCGTCGCTTCAAGCGTTCATGCGAAAAAGCTGGTGTGTTAGCCGATGTTCGCAAACGTGACTTCTACGAGAAGCCCACGCAAGAGCGCAAGCGCAAAGCCGCTGCCGCTGTTAAGCGTCACGCCAAAAAAGTACAGCGCGAAGCCGTAAAAGTTAAACGCTTGTACTAAGCCATGCTGGTTACGCGAGCAGATTCTTTTGCGCTCGCGTACCGCATAGCTGCGTTGGTCACATCTGCTTTATTTCTATCGCTTCAGCATTCACTCGCTGTATGAGCTAGCTTTGCCATGCCTGCACTAAAAGTTCGTCTAACAGATGCCATGAAAGACGCCATGCGCGCCCAGCAAAAAGATCGCCTGCTGGTGATCCGCACCGCACTCGCCGCGTTTAAACAAATTGAAGTCGATGAGCGCATTGAGCTCGATGATGCCCGCTCCTTAGGCGTCATGGAAAAACTAGTGAAGCAGCGCCGCGAATCCGCCGCCGCTTTTATTGCTGGTGATCGCCAAGAGTTGGCCGAGCGTGAAAATACTGAGATAGCCATTCTGCAAGAGTTTTTGCCAGCGCCATTAAGCGAAGAGGAACTACTCTCGCTGATTTCCGCTGCCATTGCTGAAGCTGGTGCCACTAGCCCGAAAGACATGGGTAAAGTGATGAATTTATTGCGCCCCATGGTCGCTGGTCGTGCCGATGTCGGTGCACTGTCGCAGCAAGTTAAAGCGCGCCTTTCAATTTAAGAAAGCGCCAGCCTAGAGATCGTCAGCCAAAAAAGCTCCTGCTCAATTGACTGACGATTGCGCTGCAAAGCTTGCTGTCGCACACTCAACTCCCCGTTTCTGCTTGAGCATTAGCCCGCATGTCCGCTGGTCGTATTCCGCAATCATTTATCGATGAAGTGCTTTTGCGCACCGATGTCGTCGATCTGATTGACGCACGCGTCAAGCTCAAGCGTGCGGGCAAAAATTACTCGGCCTGCTGCCCTTTCCATCAAGAAAAATCGCCCTCGTTTACGGTCAATCGCGAGAAGCAGTTTTATTACTGCTTCGGCTGTGGTGCCACCGGTAACGCACTGAGCTTTCTGATAGAGCACGACCGCCTCGACTTCATTGATGGCCTGCGCCAACTCGCTGGTGCCGCCGGTTTAACACTACCTGAAACACGCGATGCCGCCGCGGCACACAAGCCAACACAGCAGCCCTTATTCGATGCTCTTGAGCGCGCCGCCGTATTTTTTGAGCAGCAACTTCGTAGCGCCACGCAGAAGCAGCGCGCCGTTGGCTATCTAAAAAATCGTGGTGTTAGCGGCGCAATCGCCAAGCAGTTTCGCATTGGATACGCGCCGCCAGGCTGGGATAACATGCTGCAAAGTCTTGGCCAAGACACGGCCATGCGCGATCTCTTGCTAGCCTCGGGTTTGGCTATTTTCAACCCGCAGCGCCAATCTCACTATGACGCGATGCGCGATCGGGTAATTTTCCCCATCCGTGATTTTCGTGGTCGCGTCATCGCCTTTGGTGGTCGCGTACTCAACGACGACAAGCCCAAATATTTGAACTCGCCTGAGTCACCGGTGTTCCACAAAGGCCAAGAACTGTATGGGCTTTATGAGGCACGCCAGTCCGGCAAGCTCACACGCCTACTCGTGGTCGAAGGCTATATGGATGTGGTCGCGCTCGCGCAAGCCGGCATCCATGAGGCCGTGGCAACGCTTGGCACAGCCACTAGCACCACGCATGTCGAACGCCTATTTCGCGTCGTGCCCGAAGTCGTTTTTTGCTTCGATGGTGACAGCGCTGGCCGCCGCGCTGCTTGGCGCGCCCTAGAGAATGCCCTGCCCGCTCTGCGCGATGGCGTTGGTGCGAAGTTTCTTTTTCTGCCCGATGGCGAAGACCCCGATAGCCTTGTGCGCAAAGAAGGCGCGGCGATGTTTCGTGCGCGCATCGATGCCGATTCCGTGCCGCTTGCCGACCAATTATTTAAGCATTTAAGTGAATCGCTAAACCTAGCGTCGATCGAAGGCCGCACGCAGCTCGCGACCGTGGCGCTGCCATTGCTGATGACTATGCCGGAGTCGCTGTTTCGCACCTTGCTATTGCAGCGCCTAAGCGAGATCACTCAGCTCAGCGTGGCCGTGCTGGAAAAGCAGCTCGCGCAAATGTTAGAAAAGCATGAGGCACAGACTGTGGCGCGTGAGCAGGCAGCGAAAGCTGCCGCTGAGGCCGTGGCGCAGACTGCTCAACAGACAGCGAGCACGCAGCAGTCACATCGTCATGCGCAGAGTAATTATGAGCAGAATCATCAGCCCCAACATGACAGCTCGCATGATGCCGCCTATGACACACACTGGGCCGCAGACGATGACGAGCGCAGCGCCATTGACGAGGCTTATTACGCCAGCCTAGCAAGCTCATCGAACCAGAGTGATGAGCGACCATCGAGCTTTACGCCAAGCAAGCGCCCATTCACCCAACAAGCAGCACGCAAGCCGCGCCCGCAAACGCCGGCACGCCCTGGGCTACGCTCATTGTCGGCACAGGCCATTCGCCTGTTGCTGCGCGAGCCAAGCCATGCGCAACTCTGGCCCGAAGCCATGCTCGGCAGCCTCAACGACCCCGAAACCGAGCTGCTTTGCACATTGGCCCAGGCTCTACGAGAAGCGCCAGAACGCTCCTTAGCGGCGTTACTAGGAAGCTGGCATGGCCGACCCGAAGGTGAAGCATTAGCCTCCATCGCAGCTGCTGAAAGCCTTTTACCCGACGCCGACAGTACATTGGAAGCTGAAGCGCTGAGCCATCGCTTACACAGCCGATTACTCGAACAGCGCATTGCTCATGCCGATAACACACTGCAAAAATCGCCAAATATGGAAAACCTACTGGCTTTAACGCTGGCAAAGCGTGAGTTCGCTGACTGGATGCGTCAATTGCCGCAAGCACCGAGTAGCTGAGTACGCTTGTGAGCTGACAAACACCCCCTTCTCGGCTTATAATCCCGCTCTTATTTTGCAGCCGTTGCGCGAGGGGCCACATGAGCACCAAAAAGCCGAACACGCCAGATCCATCTCAGCAAGACGCAGATGGGCCAGACGATATGCCGTTGGATAAGGCAAAGCGTAACTCCCTGCTCGCCGAGCTCATCAAGCGCGGCAAAGATCAAGGCTATCTGACCTATGGCGAGGTGAACGATCACCTTCCTGAATCGGTCACTGAAAGCGAGCAAATCGAAGACATCATTCAGATGCTCAATGACCTGGGCATCCCGGTGCACGAGCGCGCGCCTGCCGCTGACGACCTCATGCGTGAGGAAACGCCAGAAGCCAGCGACGATGACCTCGCCGCCGAAGAAGCCGCTGCCGTTTTGGCCTCGGTGGAGAACGAACCCGGCCGCACCACCGACCCCGTGCGTATGTATATGCGCGAAATGGGCACGGTCGAGCTGCTCACCCGCGAAGGCGAAATTGCTATCGCCAAACGCATCGAAGAAGGCATCCGCGACGTTCTGCACGCCATGGCTTATTGGCCACGTGCGGTGGAATTACTAGTCGATGAGTTTGATGCAATCGATGCTGGCGAGCGCCGCATTAATGACGTTATCTCTGGCTTTTTAGACCCTGATGATGATGGCGCTAGCGCACCTAAAGAAGTTGATCACAACGCGGCCCTAGCCGCTTTGGCCGCCAAGAAAGCCAAAGAGGCGAAAGACGCTAAGGATGCAAAAGGCTCAAAAGACGCCAAAGCAGACGATAGCGAAGAGGAAGAAGAAAGCACTACTGATGACGATACTGCCGATGAAAATGATGGCGGCATCGACATGGAAAAGCTGGCAGCGCGCGTGGATGCACTACGCAAGCAGCTAAAGAAAACGGACAGCTCCGAAGAGCGCCAAGGTCGCGAATCGAAAGTGTGGCAGACCAACGTCGAAGAACTGGCTAACCAGTTCATGATGTTCAAATTAACGCCACGCGTGTATGACGGCATCGCTGAGCATATTCGCTCCAACATCAGCATCATTCGTGCGCAAGAACGCGTGATCATGATTTCCTGCGTACGTCGCGCTCGCATGGATCGCAGCCATTTCCTCGCCGACTTCCCCGGCAATGAAATTGACCTGACGTGGCTAGATGGTGTGGTCAGCAAACGTAAATCGATCGCTAAAGCTCTTGAAACACAACGCGAATATATTATTCGTGCGCAAGAACGCCTACTTGAAGTTAGTGACAATCATGGCGGCTTAAGCATCGCCGAAATAAAAGCGATCAGCCGCCGCATGAGCGTTGGCGAAGCGAAAGCACGTCGCGCCAAAAAGGAAATGGTCGAGGCCAACCTGCGTTTGGTTATTTCGATTGCGAAGAAATACACTAACCGTGGCCTGCAGTTCTTGGACTTGATCCAAGAAGGCAATATCGGCTTGATGAAAGCCGTCGACAAGTTTGAATACCGTCGTGGCTTTAAGTTTTCGACCTATGCGACATGGTGGATTCGTCAGGCCATCACCCGTTCGATTGCTGACCAAGCGCGCACCATTCGTATCCCCGTGCACATGATTGAGACCATCAACAAGCTCAACCGCGTGTCGCGTCAGATGCTGCAAGAAATGGGTCGCGAACCAACGCCAGAAGAACTCGGCGAACGCTTAGAAATGCCTGAAGACAAAGTGCGCAAAGTCCTGAAGATCGCGAAAGAGCCGATCTCCATGGAGACGCCGATTGGTGACGATGAAGACAGCCATTTAGGCGACTTCATTGAGGACACTTTGGTGACCTCGCCTATCGATGCTGCGACCTCGGAAGGCCTGCGTGAAGCAACGCGTGAAGTTTTAGAAAACCTCACGCCACGCGAAGCGAAAGTGCTGCGTATGCGCTTCGGTATCGATATGAATACCGACCATACCTTGGAAGAAGTGGGCAAACAGTTTGATGTCACGCGTGAGCGTATTCGTCAGATTGAAGCGAAAGCGCTGCGTAAGCTGCGCCATCCAACTCGCTCCGAACACCTGCGTTCATTCCTCGACACTGAGTAATCTGGCAAACGCGGCGCCCTGTGAGTTTGCAGAGCGCCGCCTTTAACAGCTCAATGTTCTTGGACATAAAAAAACCGGCCTTTAAAGCCGGTTTTTTTATGTCTCGCGCATTTTACTTCATGCGGCTCGAACCCATCGCAATCAGCTTTTGATAGCCCGATGGGAAGATGCGCACGACCAAATCTAAAACCTTGGCATCGGCACCAATAAGTAAGCGGCGCTGATTTTTTTCCACGGCACGAAGCATTTGTGCAGCGGCTTCATCGGCAGTGGTACGGAATAGTTTTTCAAACTTGGCGGTGCTGCTCGCATCCATACCAATCTTGCTGATTGACTGATCCATACGCGCCGCTTTGGCGATATTGGTTTTAATGCCACCGGGATGAACGCTGGTCGCGCTCACACCAACTTTTTGCAAATCCAATTCTTCGCGCAAAGCTTCAGTGAAGCCACGCACAGCAAATTTCGAGGCGTTATAGGCGCTCTGCGAAGGCACAGCAATCAAGCCAAACAAGCTGCTGGTGTTAATGATATGGCCATCACCAGCATCCTTTAGGTAAGGCAAGAATGCCTTGGTGCCATGCACCACTCCCCAAAAGTTGATGTTCATGATCCATTCAAAATCATCGTAACCACCACCGTCAACTACTGAGCCGAGAGCAACGCCAGCGTTGTTGAAGATCAAATTTACTTTGCCATGGTCGCCGGCAACTTTATCGGCCCAAGCAAAAACGGCGTCTTTATCGGCAACATCGAGCTTCTGCGAGGTGACTTTAACGCCAGTGCCATCGAGCAGTTTGACTGTTTCAGCCAAGCCTTTTTCATTGATGTCGCTAAGTGCTACGTGACAGCCGCGTGCGGCCAACAACACAGCAAGCGAACGACCCATGCCAGAACCAGCACCGGTGATGGCAGCCACTTTATTCTTGAAATCTTTCATAAGGAAACCCTAATACGGTGACAGTGAACGATGGCACGATATAAGTGACAACGCGCCATGTCAATGAATTTTAAAACCCGCCGCACTTACTCTGAGCGCGACGAGCCTTAAATCAACCTTATAGTGCCGCAGCTAATTCAGCACCTTCACGAATGGCACGACGCGCATCAAGCTCACCAGCCAGCTTGGCACCACCAATTACGTGGTAACGGCTGTCGGTAATTTTGCCTTCAGCATCGCGCGGCAGCATATCTGTCACTGACTCTTGGCCCGCGCACAAAATTACATGATCGACATCGAGGATACGCTCCTCACCATCCACACGAATATGCAAACCAAGGTCATCGACCTTTACATATTCAACTTCGGCGAGCATTTTCACACCAAATTGACCAAGTAATAATTTGTGCGCCCAGCCCGTGGTTTTACCTGGGCCTGCACCCATTTTTTTCACGCCAGGCTTACGCTGCAACATGGTGATTTCACGCGAAGCAAAACGACGCTCAGGTGCCGTTAGGCCATTCTCGGTGACATCAAAATCGATGCCCCAATACTTCGCCCAATGTTCGACCGACTGATTGTGCTCTTCGAGCAGGTAGGCGCAGGTGTCGACACCAATACCACCGGAGCCAATCACTGCCACGCGTTGGCCAACATTAACTTCTCCGCGCAGAACTTGGGCGTAATCCAACACTTTCGGATGGTCAATGCCAGGAAAGCGTGGAATGCGTGGTTTGACGCCGGTAGCAATGACGATGTCATCAAAGCTTGCCAAATCCTCATGGCTAACGCTGGTGTTGAGCTTCACTTTCACGCCGCTACGTTCTACTTCATAGCGATAGAAACGAATGGTTTCTTGGAACTCTTCTTTGCCAGGCACGGCGGCGGCCATATTAAATTGGCCACCAATATCTGCTGCTGATTCAAACAGTGTGACGTCATGACCACGATCGGCAGCTACTGTGGCGGCGGTTAGGCCAGCCATGCCACCGCCAACGACGGCGACTTTTTTCGGCTTCGTCGACTTCACATAGACCAATTCAGTTTCGTAACCCGCACGTGGGTTTACCAAGCAAGTAGCACGCTTGTTTGAGAAGGTCAGATCCAAGCAACCCTGGTTGCAGGCGATACATGTATTGATAGCTTCTGGCTTGCCTGCCGCTGCTTTATTAACGAAGTCTGGGTCGGCCAAAAGTGGACGTGCCATCGAAATCAAATCGGCATCGCCGCTTTCAACGATGTCTTCGCAAACCTCAGGCGTATTGATGCGGTTCGATGCCATCACCGGCACCTTCAGCTCTTTTTTGATGCGCGCAGTAACGCTACGGAAAGCCGCACGTGGCACTTGCGTGGCGATGGTCGGGACACGCGCTTCATGCCAGCCAATACCGGTATTGAGAATAGTTATGCCTGCGGCCTCAAGGGCTTTGCAGATGGTCACGATCTCATCCCAGGTATTACCACCGGGCACTAAATCGATCAGCGACATGCGATAGCAAATAATGAAGTTCGGGCCAACTTTTGCACGCACGGCCTTAACAATTTCTACCGGTAAGCGCATGCGATTTTCTACCGAGCCACCCCATTGATCGGTACGCTGGTTCACTCGTGAACAGATGAACTGGTTCAGCAAATAACCTTCTGAACCCATGATCTCCACGCCGTCGTAACCGGCCATTTGTGCCAAACGAGCAGAGTGAGCGTAGTCTTTGATGGTCGACAGAATAACCTTTTCGGTCATTGCCTTTGGTTTAAACGGGTTGATGGCCGACTTCACCGCCGACGACGACACCTGAAATGGGTGATAGCCATAACGACCGGCGTGCAGCATTTGCATAAGAATTTTGCCACCGTGCTCATGCACCGCTGACGTCACTCGGCGATGATTCAAAATATCGCCGTAACTATTCATGGTGCCGGCTGCAGGCAGCAACCAACCTTGGCGATTCATTGCGATACCACCGGTAATCATCAATGCCGTACCGCCCTTGGCGCGCTCAGCAAAATAGGCCGCAAGCTTGCCGTAATTCCAGAAGCGATCTTCTAAGCCAGTGTGCATGGAGCCCATGACGATGCGGTTGCGAAGCGTGGTGAAGCCTAGATCGAGCGGGGCCAGCATGTGATTAAAAGCAGTCATTGTAATTAAGTCCTCGTCAAAACGACGTTAGCGCGCTAAAGTTAACACCGTTAAGATACGAGGATTTACGGCAATGTCAAGAGCGCCAAGCAAGCCTAGCTATCATCATGGTGACCTGCGTCATAGCATAATTACAGCGGGTCTTGCTCGCATTCGAGCCGAGGGCGTGCAGGCTTTGAGCTTACGACAATTGGCTGATGAGCTTGGCGTTTCGACACCAGCGCTTTATCACCACTTCCGCAGCAAGCACGCCTTACTCACAAGCCTAGGTGAGGCTGCGATGGCGGAGTTTGTGGTGGTCATGCAGGCGGCCATCACAAGCGATGCTAGCGCGGAAAGTTTTGCACTGGGTTACGTCGGCTTTGCTCGTCGCGAGGCCGCGCTGTATGACTTAATTTTCGGCAGCCTGCTCTGGCGTGACCCCAATGCAGAGTCATTTCGAACGGCTGCTAGGGCACATGTGCGCATCATTACGCAGCATGTTCAGAGCATGCAAGATCGCGGTGAACTACCCGCCAGCGTCAGCGCCCTACGTGTCGTGCAGGTTGCTTGGGCCACGCTTCATGGCCTCTGCCGTATGTATAACGATGGCCTGGCATTTACCGCAGAGACTATCGAGGACATCGCAAAAACGGCGATGGCATTGATTCATCAAGCCTTAGACAAAAGCTCGGCGTAGACCTTGTGTGTAATATAAAAATAATATCAATACAGGCAGGGTAAGCTTCTTGATTTAGCGATGAGACTGCCGACATGCACAACGTTCTCCGCCTCGCCATCATCGGTGCCGGCGCCAGCGGCTTAATAGCCGCCAGCGAAGCTCAGCATCAAGGCCTGCTCTGCACAGTCTTCGATAAAGCCCGCCGCGCCGGTGGCCGACTGGCTTCGCGCCGCAGTGACTGGGGCAGTTTTAATCATGGTGCACCGTTTTTATCCATGCCAACACAGGCGCCCACTCCCAACGATCCGCGCCTGCAACACGCCCTGAGCCATGGACTGAGCACACTTCATGTCAGCGCCATCCATGGTGAAAAACAGCCTGCGTTTGTGCCTAGCGACAGCATCAATAGCCTCGCACAGCTGTGGACACAAGGCCTTACCTGCCACTTTGAACACACACTGTGCGAGCTCAAGCACGACGGCAATAATTGGTGGCTGAAATTTAGCGAGCAGCTGGGTTGGCTTGGGCCATTTGATCGAGTACTGATGACCTGCCCACCAGTACAAGCATTGGCATTACTATCGAAGCTACCCAGCCAGTATCACCTGTGTCAGCAGCTACAAACGATGCACCATGCGCCCTGCTGGAGTGTGCGCTGGGCGCCAAAAGCCTCGCCAGCACTCGCAGCCGGCGTTTTCGTTCGCGATGACTTGCAGGCCAGTGGCATTGCTCTGTGCATCCGTGAAGACCTGCGCCCTCAAGGTGGCGGCGCACCCCGTTTTACGTTGCATGCTACGGCAGCATGGAGCGCGGCGCATCTAGAAGAGAGTAGCGAAAGCGTAGCTCTAGCACTCATGCACGCTGCCGCTGAAGCACTCAAATTACCCGCCAGCACAGAATCTTTAGAGGCTCATCGCTGGCGTTATGGCTATGTCAGTGCTGCCGCCGGTAAGGCATATTTGCGTGGCGAGCATGGCCTGTTTTATGCCGGCGATGCCTGCTTGGGCGCAACTGCTATCGATGCCATGCACAGCGGCTTGGCGGCAGCCGACGCCCTCTGCGCCGAACTGCCGTTGACAGCCTAAGGTCGTCATGAACCCATCGCTGCCACTTAAAGATAACGCACAGGCCATTGTCTGGTTTCGCCACGATTTACGCCTGCATGATCATGCACCATTACGACTCGCCAGCCGCGCTGAGCGATTACTTGCGGTCTATTGTCTGCCACCGCATTGGCTGGCGCTGGGGCCAGCGGGGGTGCCACGTATTGGTGTGCATCGCCTTGCATATCTTGGCCAAGCATTAGGCGCGCTTGATACCTCGCTTCGTGCCTTGGGCAATGAGCTGATGATTGTGCTCGCCGAGCCGGTGCAAGCGCTCGGCGATATCAGCCGAGCCTTAGGTGAAGCACCGATTTTTGTGCATGCCCATCCCGGCTGGGAAGAACGCGAGGCCATTGCGAAGTTGCAGGCAAGCGGCGTAACAGTGCAGGCTGTGCACGGCGGCGGTCTGTTTGACCCCGATGATTTGCCGTTTGCGCTTGAGCCATTTCCAGTGCCATTCACGCGTTTTCGCAAACTCATTGAGACCGCACAATGGCCAAGTGTGGCTCCGCTGGCTGCACCAACGGCACTGCCACCATCCGCTGAGTTGCCCGCAGATTTTTATGCTCAGGCACGCGAACAGGTTGCGGCTTTATTGCATTCACACAGCGCATCGGCACAGCAGTGTTCAACCGCCACCCGTAGCGCATTGCCTTATACCGAGCCTGCCTGGCAGGGCAGCGAGACCGCTGGACTGGCGCATCTGGCGCGCTATTTCAGCAGCGGTCTCGTGGCCGATTACAAAACCACGCGCAACGGCTTGTTAGGCAGCGATTATTCGAGCAAATGGTCGCCGTGGCTGGCTGTGGGCAGTCTCTCAGTGCGCGAAATTGAAGTACAACGACTGGCCTATGAGGCGCGCTTAGGCGCCAATGACGGTAGCTATTGGCTCTGGTTTGAGCTGCTCTGGCGCGAGTATTTTCAGCTACTGATGTGGCGCTATGGCCGGCGCTGCTTCAGCCGGAGTGGCATCCAAAATCAGCTCTCGCGCAGCAGCGCAAAAGCACGTCATAACCCTGCTGCTTTTGCTGCTTGGTGCCAAGGTAATACTGGTTGCGACTGGGTCGATGCCGCCATGCGCGAACTCGCCGCCAGCGGCTATATGGGCAATCGCATGCGGCAAAATGTCGCCAGTTATTTGATTCACGATTTAGCGCTAGACTGGCGCTTGGGTGCAGCGTGGTTTGAGCATCAGCTCATCGATTTCGATGTCGCCAGCAACCAAGGCAACTGGCTCTACCTCGCTGGCGCCGGTACCGATCCGCGCAGCGACCGTCGCTTCAGCCCATCACGCCAAGCCGCTATGTATGACCCCGATGGCGCTTATCAGCGCTATTGGTTATCCGAACGACATCATTCCGATCAGGAGCACATGCGATGAATACCACATGGATTACCGGCGCTGCCGGCACAGTCGGCTCGGCCCTCGCCGAAAGCTTAGCGGCAAAAGGCCATCGTTTAGTACTAACCGGTCGCGATGCCGAGCGCCTACAAACGCTGGCCGATCGACTCGATACGCCCTGCCATATTGCCGCTGGCGATGTGGCTGAGCCGGGCGTGGCCGCCGACTTACGCGTTAGCGCCGAAGCTGCCATGGGGCCCATCACTGGCTTTGCCCATTGCGTAGGCTCCACGTTTATTAAGCCGTTGCACCTCACGCGTGAGGCCGATTTTGAGGCCGTGATGAAGCATAATTTTTACTCGGCGGCCTACTGCCTAAAAGCCTTTGTCGATGGCGCGCGCAAACATCGCGAGCCCTCGGCGGCTGTTTTGGTCGGCTCATTGGTGGCACATGCCGGCTTTCCTAATCATGAAGCCATCGGTAGCGCCAAGGCTGCCGTCGCCGGGCTCGCGCTGAGCACCGCGGCGACTTATGCCGACAAAGGCATACGCGTCAATTGCGTGCACCCGGCCCTAGTCGTGTCGCCACTGGCAGGACGCCTAACCGACAGCGACGAAGCCATCGCGCGCAATAGCAAACCTAACCCTATGCAGCGCATCGGCCGCGGCCCTGATATTGCCGGACTGATGGCGTTTTTACTGAGCGATGAGGCGAGCTGGATCACCGGCCAAAATATTAATATCGATGGTGGCCAAGCACTAATTCATCCGCTACCACGCGGCTAATATAGGCGAGTGATTCAACGCTAAACTCAGCACACATTAGCCCATGCACCGCTATTTGCCGGTAGCATGGACGCTTTCGCGCCACCGGAGTCTTCAATGACCACACTGAATTTGCACCGCGTATTGCCACTGAAGCGCTCCTTGGTGGAAGTCTTTCGCTACCTACGCGATTTCGACAATATCGAGCAATGGGACCCGGGCGTATTTAGCGCTGAGCGCGAGGCCACGAGCTCAACACAGGAGCTCGAAAGCACCCACGGCGATTCAGTATCTCGCTCTGGGCTGAGCAAGCCGTCCTTCGCGTTGCAACTCAATGTCATGGGCCGCTCTGTGCCCATGCGCTACACACTCGACATTTGCGAGCCACCATCAGAGCAAGGTCAAGCACGCCTAGTGCTCACCGGCATTGGCGATGGCTTTACTGCTGTCGATACGCTCGCGCTGAGCGCCACTAGCGCGAACGAATGCACTCTAGATTATCGCGCCGACATCACCACTGCAGATGTCCCGAGCTTATTCATGCCCGTCTTGAATTGGTGGGGCAGCCGCCTTAGCGATGCCGCGATGAACGGCCTCAAAGGCGCGCTAGAAAATGACGGGCCCTCGCAGCCCGGCGCCCTAGCACGACTAGCCGAGCGCTTAGTCTTACCCGGCATGATCAACTACACCCGCCGCGGCTATCGCAAGATGCCCTCGCGTGGCCTCTCGCGCTACCTCGATGGCCGACGCGTTGGCATTAGCGGTGTGACATCCGGTTTAGGGCTGGCTTGCGCGCAACAGTTGGCGCGATTGGGAGCCGACTTAGTGTTGATCGGCCGCGGAGCTGAGCGCTTAGCGCAAGCAGCGGAAAGCATACGCCCGTGGGCCAGCCACGCCATCGACATTCAATGCATTGAGGCTGAGCTCTCCAACATCGCCAGCACGCGCGCGCTCAGCCAACAGCTATTGGCGCTTGAGCGGCCATTAGATGTCTGGATCAATAACGCCGGCGCGCTATTCGATTCACAAGCACTTACTAGCGATGGCCTAGAGCGCACCATGGCGGTGAATTTCGTCGCGCCCGCGCTGCTCACTCAAGCTCTCGCGCCAATGCTCGCCGCACGTGGCGGCCGCATCATTCAAGTCGTCTCCGGTGGGCTCTACACACAAGGCATTCGGCTCGATGACATGGCCTTCGCCAATGAGCCCTTTAACGGCCCCCAAGCCTATGCCCGAGCCAAACGCGCTTTGCTCGATGTTAGCCAGTACTGGGCCACGCAACGTCGTGGCCTAGGCCTGCACACCATGCATCCCGGCTGGGCCGCAACGCCTGGCGTGGCCAGCGCCCTGCCCGGCTTCAATCAGCGCATGGGCAAATGGCTACGCAACGCGCGCCAAGGCAGCGACACCGCCGTCTGGCTCGCCAGCCATCCCGTGTTTGCACAAGGCCAACACAGCGGTGAGTTTTGGTTTGATCGCGCCCGCCGCCCCGGCGCACTACTGCCCAACACCGCCAGCAGCAAAACCGACGTGCAAGCATTAATTTCTTGGTATGAAGAACAGATTTCTGTCTAGTCGAGCGGCATCGTGCTTGCTACACTGCGCGCCTGCATTTCGGCGTCAAGCCACTCGTGCGGGCCTGTAGCTCAGTTGGTTAGAGCAGAGGACTCATAATCCTTTGGTCGTCGGTTCAAGTCCGACCGGGCCCACCAATTTATGATACTAGTCAATTACTTGCACCTTAACGGCATGTCTTCACGTAGCTTAAAGGTCCAGTGCTCTCGGAAGAACAGTTAAAGCAACGTCCGGAGTTAGTTGACCACTACAAAGTGACGCTTAGCTAGTGCCAAAAAAATCTTAATCGCCTATCTCGCCAAGATCATTTGGTTATCCAATCGGCTCGCTCATAGCAAAAAGCTAAAAATAACTGCATCCAATCTGCCACGCGCTGCGTATAGGTCTAGCAACACCACCATAACGCTTAGAATTCGTGGAGTTACCCTATGATCAATCGCAAATCCCAACGCCCGCGCCTGTTGCCTTTAGTCGGCATGATGCTGATGGCTAGCGCGACCGTTGCTACTACCGCAT
The DNA here is from genome assembly GCA_018066805.1 of Paraperlucidibaca sp. Taxonomy (GTDB): domain Bacteria; phylum Pseudomonadota; class Gammaproteobacteria; order Pseudomonadales; family Moraxellaceae; genus Perlucidibaca; species Perlucidibaca wandonensis. Next base: position 42,165 of record JAGPVX010000064.1, read on the forward strand.
ACGCCTCAAGTCACCGTGAAGCGCCATACATCACCTCACAACCGAAAGTCGATGGCACTGACTTTTATATGTTC
>JAGPVX010000067.1 GCA_018066805.1 Paraperlucidibaca sp.
TGCTTAGACAATCGCGATGCCAGTGCTGAGCATTTGGTGTTTAACCGCACCGTGAGCCTGCGCGACACCTGGGGTAAAGCCAAGTGAGTCTATTGCCAGCCGCCACCAACCTCGTTCTGCACAACTCTGAGCTGCGCCGTAAGCAGCCGTTTGTGCCACGCACGCCGGGCGAAGTCAGCCTCTATGTTTGCGGCATGACGGTGTATGACTACTGCCATATCGGTCATGCGCGGGTCATGGTGTCGTTTGACATCATCGCGCGCTGGTTGCGTCACTTGGGCTTTAAAGTCACTTATGTGCGCAATATCACCGACATCGACGACAAAATCATTCGTCGCGCGCAAGAAAACGGCGAGGGCATAGATGCGCTCACTGCTCGTTTTATCGCCGCGATGGACGATGACGCTGCCGCACTCGGCACACTGGCGCCGACGCTAGAGCCGAAAGCCACCGATCATGTCGATGACATCTTGAACATGATCACCAAGCTGGTCGATAAGGGCCACGCCTATCCGGCAAAAAATGGCGATGTCTATTTCGATGTCTCGAGCTTCCCGCGCTATGGCCGCTTGTCGAACAAAAAGCTCGATGATTTGCAGGCTGGTGCCCGCGTTGAGGTCGACGAGTTGAAATCTGACCCAATGGATTTTGTTTTGTGGAAAGCAGTTAAGCCAGGCGAGCCATCATGGCGTTCGCCTTGGGGCGAGGGCCGTCCGGGCTGGCATATCGAATGTTCAGCGATGTCGACTTGCTGCTTAGGTTCGGGTTTTGACATTCATGGCGGCGGCGGCGATTTACTGTTTCCACACCATGAAAATGAGATTGCACAATCTGAAGCCGCCACTGGTGAGACCTATGTGAATGCGTGGATGCACGTGGGCTTTGTGCAAGTAAATGCGGAGAAAATGTCGAAGTCCTTAAACAACTTCTTCACCATCCGCGAAGTCTTAAAAGACTATCACCCGGAAGTGCTGCGCTACTTTATTGCCGCTAGTCATTACCGCAGCCCGCTAAATTACTCTGATGCGGCGTTGGATCAATCTAAACAGGCATTAGAGCGCTTCTACGCCACGCTAGGGGCTTTTGTCGATGCCACGCAGGGCGAGCCAGCGACAGCGGCTGAGTTCGAAGCACGCTTCAGCAGCGCCATGAACGATGATTTCAATACGCCAGAAGCATTGGCGGTGTTGTATGAGCTAGTTCGCGAAGCTAACCGCTGCGATAAAGCTGGCGATCGTGCGGCGGCAAGCGAGTTTGCCAACTTGCTCAAGCGTTTGGGTGGCATCCTTGGCTTGTTGCAATATGAGCCTGAAGCCTTCCGCCAAGCGGGTGCCGGCGATGCAGCATTTGTGACTGAAGTTGAAGCCTTGGTGGCGGAAATCACTGAGGTGCGGGCGGCGAAAAACTTTCAACGCTCTGATGAATTACGCGAGCAGCTCAGCGGTATGGGTGTGGCGTTAGAGTTTAGTCGGGAGGGTGTGCGTTGGCGTAAGGCCAGCGATTGATCGCCCCGTACTAGGAGAAAATCGTAGTGCCGCGTTATGATGCGGCCTGCGGCGTATCCACGCTACCGGTCACTACCCGCCGCCATTTATGGACATACTGCTGATTCTGTTGTTAATCACCTTTAATGGTGTTTTTGCACTTTCCGAAATTTCGATTGTGTCTTCCCGTCGCATCCGCCTGCAACACATGGCTGAAGCTGGCGATAAAGGCGCACAGGCCGCGCTGAAACTGGCCGAGCAACCCACATTTTTCCTCTCCACCGTGCAGATTGGCATCACGCTAATCGGTGTCATGAGCGGTGCCTTTGGCGAGAGCGCTATTTCTGATCGGCTGCGGCCAATCTTTGAAGGTATACCGCTGATCGCACCTTACGCCAGTGTCTTAGCAACGGCATGTATGGTCATTTCCATCACATACTTTTCATTGATTATTGGTGAGTTAGTACCGAAGCGCTTGGCTATGCAGTCGCCTGAACGTATTGCGCGAATCATTGGGCCATTCATGCGTGGCGTGTTGTTTATCACGCATCCGGCCGTGCGTTTTTTAAGCTGGTCGACCGAGCTGGTGCTGGATTTGCTGCGCGTAAAGCGTGTCGATGACCCGCCGGTGACGGAAGAGGAAATTAAAGTCTTGATGGCCGAAGGCGCGCAAGCCGGCATTTTCGATCATAGCGAGCGTGAGCTAGTCGCCAATGTTTTCCGCATGGATGACTGGAATCTCGGCTTAATCATGACGCCGCGCCCAGATATCACCTGGCTTGATCTGGCTGATAGCTTGGAAGAGCAAAAAGCCTTAATCGCGCAAACACCGTATAACCATTTGCCGGTGTGTCGCGATGGCCGTGGCAACTATATTGGCGTAGTGTCGTTGCCACAGCTGCTGCAGCACAACCTGCAGGGCGGCGGCTGGGATATTGAGCTACTGGCCAAGCCTGGTATTTTCGCGCCCGTGGGCATGACGCCAATGGCTTTGCTGGAGCTGCTGCGTAAACGTCGCCAGCACATGGCGCTGGTGGTCGATGAGTATGGTGATATCCAAGGCCTAGTCACGCTGACCGATGTCTTGGAAGCGATGGTTGGTGAGTTGCCCTCTGAGGCGAGCTCACGTGACCCAGATGTAGTGACGCGCGAAGATGGCACATGGTTGTTAGATGGCGCCTTGTCTATCGAACGCTTTCGCGATTTATTCCCGCTTGAGGCCGAAGAGCTTGAAGCTAGCCGCGATTTTCAAACGCTGGCGGGCTTAGTTTTATTTGAAGTCGGCGGTATTCCGCAAACCGGCGATGTATTGACCTGGCAAGGTCTGCGCTTAGAGGTTGTCGATATGGACGGTATGCGCATCGATAAGTTATTGGTGAGCCGACCGACTCCACCAGCCTTAATTTAACTGCCTGATGCAGGCAAAACGGAGACTGCAATGACGAAACCTTATGATGTGATCGTATTTGGCGCCACCAGTTTTGTCGGCAAAATTCTCAGCCGTTATTTGGCCAATCAGCCTGCGGGCACCTTGCGCTGGGCCATGGCTGCACGCTCGCAAACTAAGCTCGATGAGCTTAGTGGCGAGCTAGGTGTCGATGTACCTCTGCTAATCGCCGATGCTAGTGATGAAGCCTCGCTACAAGCCTTATGTGCGCAAACTAAAGTGATTATTTCGACTGTTGGCCCATACGCGCTTTATGGCGAACCATTGGTGCGGGCCTGTGTTGAAACGGGCACGGATTATTGCGACCTGACGGGCGAAATTCAGTGGGCTAGCCGCATGATCAAGCGTTATGGCGAGGCGGCGAAAGTTAGCGGTGCGCGCATTGTGCATTGTTGTGGTTTCGACTCAATACCATCAGATCTTGGCGTGCACTTTTTGCAGCAAGAGGCACAAAGCAGCTTGGGTGAGCCCTGTAATTCGGTGAAAATGCGCGTCTGGAAAATACGCGGTGGTGCTTCTGGCGGCACGGTGGCGAGTTTGATGAATGCAGTGAAAGAGGCCAAGGCTGACCCTGCTGTGCGTCGTGAAATGACCGATCCCTATGCTATTTGCCCAGCTGACGACTATAAGCGCGTGCGCCAACCTAATGTGCAAGGTGTGCAGTTCGATGCCGACTTTAAGCGTTGGGTTGGACCTTTCGTGATGGCCACCGTGAACACGCGTGTGGTGCATCGCAGCCACGCCTTGCAAGGCCATCCTTGGGGTGAGGGTTTTACCTACGACGAGGCCATGTGCACCGGCGTTGGCGCTAAAGGCGCAATCACAGCAGGTGTTGTTGCGGCAGGTATTGCCGGTGTGATGATCGGCTCTGCATTTTCGCCCACGCGTGCGCTATTAGGCAAAGTTCTGCCTTCGCCAGGCGAGGGCCCAAGCCCTGATGAACAAGAAAATGGCTTCTATGATTTGCGCTTTATTGGCCGCACGGCATCAGGTAAATCATTGTCGGTGAAGGTCTTTGGTGATCGTGATCCAGGCTATGGTTCGACCGGCAAGATGCTGGCTCAAGCGGCAATGTGTCTGGCTTTTGATACGCCAAAAACAGAGTTTGAGGGTGGTTTTTGGACACCGGCGAGTTTGTTTGGTGAGCGTTTGATTTCGCGTTTAACGGCACATGCGGGATTGCGTTTTGAGCGTATTGCTTAAGCGTTTTTGCTGTAAATAGTGCGTAATAAAAAGGCCTCTTTTTGAGGCCTTTTTTGTTTCTGAGCCTGTCTGAGGCTAGTCGCTTAGTAGCCGATTCAGCTTGCTTGGCGTTCTGCCGCCGTCACTGATTGCTCAATCAGCGTAGCAATAGTCATCGGGCCAACACCGCCTGGCACTGGCGTGATGGCACTAACGCGACCATGCAGCGGTGCTAGCTCAATATCGCCCACACCACCGGGATGGTAGCCAGCGTCAACTACAACTGCGCCATCTTTAATCCATTCGGCTTTAATGAACTCAGGCCGTCCAACTGCACCAACGACAATATCAGCTTGCTTGATTAGAGCAGGAAGATCGCGAGTCTTCGAATGGCAAATGGTGACGGTGGCATCGGCACCAAGTAACATCATTGCCATTGGCTTGCCCAAAATAGCACTGCGGCCAACCACCACAGCATGCTTGCCAGCGAGCTCGATGTCATAAGCCTTTAGCAGCGTCATAATGCCGGCAGGCGTAGCGGAGCCATAGGCGCGTTCGCCCATGCTCATGCGGCCGAAACCTAAGCAGGTAACGCCATCGACGTCTTTTTCTAGCGCGATAGCATCGAAGCAGGCGCGCTCATCAATTTGCTCGGGTACTGGATGTTGCAGCAAAATACCGTGCACATCGAGGTTGGCATTGAGTGCCTGAATTTCGGCCAAGAGCTGCTCTGTCGTGGTTTCACTAGGCAAGGTGCGGCGAATAGAGTCCATGCCAACACGCTTGCAGGCATTGCCCTTCATCTTTACGTAGGTCTCGGATGCGGGGTCATCGCCGACTAAAATAGTCGCCAAAATCGGCGTGCGACCGGTGTCTTCGCGCAGACGAGTGACGCGCTCAAGTAACTGCGCCTCCATTTTCAATGATAAGGCTTTGCCATCGAGCACTAAAGTAGGCGAATTTGCTGACATTGAAACTCCGACAGGGCAACTCTGCTGCCACGTAGCAAGGGAAAAACGATGGTGCGCATTGTCTCATGCGCAACGCCGTTTCGACCAGAGTAGAGCACCTAAGCTACTGGGTAAAGCTAGAGCCCAGCAGCGTCTATCGCGGCCATAAAATCTTGTGGCTCAGGCCGAAGACGGTAATTTTCGGTTAGGTCGCTATAGATTATTTCACCACCAGCCTTGCTAATAATCACTGTTGGCATCGGCACATCGGAGTCATAGCCTAAGGCTTGTAAGCCGGCGGGCAGGCCACCCTCGGCTAAAATGCCAAGCTTTCGCGCTGCAGCGTTATTGGTATCAGAGTAAAACTCCATAGGCACTTTAAATTGCTTGGCGAGTTGCTGCGTGTTGCTTTCTGGCTGAGGGCTAACTAAGCAAACTCGCACGCCGCGCGCGGCTAGGGCTTGATAGTCATGGGCGACTTCTTGAATTTGCGCCATGCACAAGGGACACCAGTTGCCACGAAAGAATAGCCAGAGCGTGGTGCCTTTGCTCAGGTCTTTGCTGCTGACCTTTTTGCCTTGGGCATCGATTAAATCGAAGCTTGGTAATTGTTGTCCTGCTGCTAAGGTTGCAGTGTCTCGGTTACTAAAGCGCGAATACCAACGAATATAGATAACTGGGCCAATGACGCCATTAAGCAGGGCGGTGATTAGAGCCCAAGGCTGATTTGGCGCTAAGGTGACGGAGATGCAAGCGGCGATAAGCCCGAGTAAGGGCATCCAGCGCAGGTCTTCACCGGTGCGTGCAACCGGTGCCAAAAACAGCCGCATAAAAAATGCGCCAGGCACGATGGAGGCAATCGCCAGGCCCATCCACGCGGTGGTTGGACCTTCAACGGCAATGCGAAATGCCGAGTAGAAAATGCCAGCAACGAGCATGGTCATATAGAGCGAAATAAACACAGATTTTAGGCGATTCATACAGCGACTCCCGAGATAATGAGTGACAGTGTAACGAAACAAATCCATGCATTGTGTAGCGATTGGTCGAGCAATGATCATTTGTAATATTTGCGAGGTAGCAAGCTGATTTAGCTCTATGTTATTGATAGCGCATGGCTAAAATAATCGTTATTGCACAACTCAAAGGCGGTGTAGGTAAATCTACATTGGCTACTAATCTAGCAGCTTATCTGGCACAAAATTTTCGTGTCGGGCTAATCGATGCAGATTTACCGCAAGGCACAAGTTCACAATGGGCAGCTTTACGGGATGACCCTAATATTATCGTTTTAGGCTGCGAGAGTGCTGCGCAAGTGGCAGCAGCAGCTGAGCAACTAGATGGTCAATGTGACGTTATCGTGATGGATTTGCCGCCACGCAGTGTTAAGTTTTTACGCGAAGCGATGGCCATTAGCGACTTACTTTTACTGCCGCTAACGGCTTCGGCGCCAGATATTTGGGCCACTGAGTCAGTGATGGAGTTAGTGAAGGAATGCAAGAAAACTAACTCGCGATTAACTACTCGTTTAGTTTGG
>JAGPVX010000011.1 GCA_018066805.1 Paraperlucidibaca sp.
CATTTTCCTTTTGACAGGGCTAGGATTATCCCTATAATGCGGCCCACACGATGTGCAGCGGGTGTTTAGCTCAGCTGGGAGAGCAGCTCCCTTACAAGGAGCGGGTCGGCGGTTCGATCCCGTCAACACCCACCAATCGCATAGTGTAACCAACGCGCAGCGGTAGTTCAGTTGGTTAGAATACCGGCCTGTCACGCCGGGGGTCGCGGGTTCGAGTCCCGTCCGCTGCGCCATATGACACAAAAACGCCTCAGCTTATGCTGGGGCGTTTTTGTTTGTGCTGGAAAAACTATTAGTTAATTGAGGCCAATAATATCTGCTAGATTCGAACATTAGTCGGCCTATAAAAATAAGGAGCGCCACATCCATGCCTTCATCCAAACAATGTCACGCCTTCACCACTGACGATGCGCTCGGTCTGGACGACGCCGTTGCGTTACGCGTGCGTTTGCAGCGTGGCGAGGTTTCTGCGCTAGAGCTTACTGAGGCGGCCATCGCTCGCGCTGAGCAGGTCAATGCCACGCTTAATGCCATCGTGTTGCCAACGTATGATGCTGCTCGCCGCAATGCTCAGCAGTCGCACTCAGGCGCCTTCGCTGGCATTCCAACGTTCATCAAAGACAATACCGATATGCAGGGCTTGCCGACGCGCCAAGGCTCGCTTGCTGTTGGTTCGCATCCGGCAAAAAAAGATAGCGCCTTCACTACGCACTTTTTAAGCACGGGCATGAATGTGCTCGGCAAAAGCAATTTGCCAGAGTTTGGCTTTAACGCCTCAACCGAGTTCAAAAGCCGCCCTGCAACACCGAACCCTTGGCACTTGGATTATTCAGCTGGTGCATCTTCAGGCGGTTCGGCGGCATTGGTTGCTGCTGGCGTGGTGCCAATAGCGCATGCAAACGATGGTGGCGGCTCAATTCGTATCCCAGCTGCAGCCTGTGGCTTGATTGGCTTAAAGCCTACGCGTGGACGTTTTATTGATGGTGAGGCAGCGGCCATATTGCCCGTTAATATTGTTAGTGAAGGTGTTGTGACGCGTAGTGTGCGCGATACCGCCGAATTTATGCATGCTATGGAGCAGCATTATCGTGGCAAGAAAATGTCGCCGGTGGGGCATGTCACGGGGCCGGAAAGCAAGCGCATGCGCATTGGTCTAGTGCTTGACTCGATCACCGGCCAGGCCACCGATGCTGCTACGCGTGAGACAGTTGAGGCGACTGCGCGCGTGCTTGAAGGTCTAGGCCATAGCGTGGAGCTCATCAAGCTACCCATCCGCGAAAGCTTTGCTGATGACTTCAGCCAGTATTGGGGCATGTTGTCGTATTTGCTCAGCACCTTTGGCCACAAGCTATTGGGTGCCGATTTCGATAAAACTCAGACGGATAATCTCACTCAAGGTTTGGCGCAGTATTATCGGAAAAATATGTGGCGTACGCCGATGATGCTTTGGGGCATGAAGCGCGTAGCCAATGATTATGCGGAAATCTTTCGCAACTGTGATGTGCTGCTTTCGCCGGTGCTGTCGCACACCACTCCGAAGCTCGGGCATTTGTCGCCAGTGCAGTCATTTGAGTCGCTGTTTGAGCGCCTGCGCAACTACGTCAGCTTTACGCCATTAAACAATGCCGCCGGCACGCCGGCGCTGTCGATGCCCATGGGCCGCACGGCAGAAGGTTTGCCGATTGCCGTGCAGCTGTCTGGCGCTAGGGGCGAGGAGCGTCGTCTGTTGGCGCTGGCGTTTGAGTTGGAGGCGGCACAGCCGTTCCACCACCTAGGGCTTTATACAAGGTAATAATTGCGGCCTGATGCGCGAGCTCGGCACGAATGCGATCTTGCGCGCTGCTAAAGGCTTCACGCTGGGCATCGAGCAAGGATAGATAGTTATCGAGACCGGCGTCGTAGCGCGCTTGTGTCAGGCTCAGGCGCTCGTCATTGGCTTTGGCAATGGCACGGCGAGCTTCGCGCTGTTCATCGCGTGTGCTCAGCGTCGCTAAAGCGTCGGCAACTTCACGAAAGGCCGTTTGCACGGTTTTCTCATATTGCGCCACAGCAATGTCGCGATCGGCTTGGCTGATGCGTAAATTCGCTAAGTTGCGCCCAGCAGTAAACAGCGGAATGCGAATTTGCGGCGCAAAACTCCATACCCGCGTGCCGCCATCAAATAAGCCCGAAAGCTCTGTACTCGCGCTACCGGTGCTGGCCGTGAGTGAAATGCTCGGGAAGAATGCTGCGCGAGCTGCGCCAATATCGGCGTAGCGCGCTTTCAGCACGTGCTCGGCCGACATCACATCTGGCCGTGCAACCAAGACTTCGGCAGGGATGCCTGCGGGCAGGGCATCGATGGTGGCTTGGCTGGGCAGCTGCGTGGGCGCAAGTTCTGTGGGCAGCTGTGTACCGAGCAATAAGCTCAGCGCATTTTGATCTTGCGCGACCAATGCACGCAGTTCAGCCGCGCTGGCGATGGCCACTTGCAAGCTACTTGCGGCGGCGGTGATGTCTAAGCGTGAGCCAACACCGGCTTTATCGCGCTCAGTGATGATGTCGAAGGCCTCTTGGCGTGCCTGCTGCGTGCGCTCGGCGAGAGTGAGCTGCTCGGCATCGGCGGCCAGTGTTAGCCAAGCATTGGCGACTTCAGAAATCAGGCTCAAGCTGATGCTGCGTTGAGCATCGCTAGTGGAGAGATACTGCTCGCGCGCGCTGTCGCTTAAGTTGCTTAAACGGCCAAAGACATCCAGCTCAAAATTGCTGATGCCTACGCCAACTTGCTGCTGGCGATAAATGCCGCTAAAGCCACTACTTGATGAGCTGATCCGCGAGTTAGTGCTGGTGCCAGAGACATCGATGCTAGGAAATAGCTGACTGCGACCCACGCCATAGACCGCACGAGCACGAGTCACCTGCAAGGCAGCGATGCGTGCGTCACGGTTATTTTCTAGCGCAAGGCTAATCGCTGCCTGCAAGCGGGGCTCAAGGATGACTTGCTGCCATGGCCATTGGCTGATCTCGCGACCATCGGCGCTGCTGTTTATGTCGGCTGGCCATTGCTCGGCGATTGGTAGCAGCGGACGCTCGTAGTTTGGGGCCAATAAGCTACAGCCAGAGGCCATCATGGAGGCGGCTAAAAGAATACTTAAACGAGGGTTCATGACGGCGTCTCCGAGTCACTAGCAACAGGTTTATCTGAAGAGCCTGCAGCTGTTGATGCTGAGCTTGCGTTAGCCATCACTGGTGAACTCTTACTGAATCGGGCACGAATCAAAACAAAAAATAGTGGCACGAAGAACAGGCCCAACACGGTTGCGCCAACCATGCCTCCAAGTACACCGGTGCCAATCGCGTTCTGTGAGCCTGAGCCAGCACCTTGGCTAACAACCAATGGCATTACGCCTAAGCCAAAGGCTAATGAGGTCATCAAAATTGGGCGTAAACGTTGACGTACAGCTGTCAGTGTAGCGTCCATAAGCTCATGTCCAGCTTCTTGTAAGTCCTTGGCAAACTCCACAATCAAAATGGCATTTTTTGCGGCCAAGCCGATAGTGGTAAGCAGACCTACTTGGAAGTACACATCATTGCTTAAGCCGCGAAGTTGCGTGGCGATGAGCGCACCAATTATGCCAAGTGGCACAACCAACATAACAGCAAAGGGAATCGACCAGCTCTCATATAGTGCGGCTAAGCAAAGAAACACTACTAGTAATGAGATTGCATAGAGGATGGGGGCTTGGCCGCTGGTGCTACGCTCTTGTTCAGATACGCCAGTCCATTCGAAGCCTATGCCAGCGGGTAGTTTACTGATCATTTCTTCGATCGCATTCATGGCGTCGCCGGAGCTATAGCCTGGTGCTGGGCTACCTTGAATATTGACCGATGATTGACCGTTATAACGCTCGAGCCGTGGTGAGGAAAAATCCCATTTTGCGGTGGTGAATGCTGAAAATGGCACCATTTCGCCAGTTTTTGAGCGTGCAAACCAACGCTCTAGATCTGAAGGTAGCATGCGTGCGTGTGCATCACCTTGAACATAAACACGTTTGACGCGGCCTCGATCGAGGAAGTCATTGACGTAGCGTCCACCCCAAGCTGTGCTTAATACGCTATTGATGTCATTTAGGCTGATACCCAAAGCAGCAGCTTTTTGCGCATCAATATCCAACTGATATTCCGGCGTATCATCTTGGCCATTGGGGCGTGCAGAACCAATAATTTGGCTTTCAGCAGCCATGCCTAAAAGTTTATTTCTCGCAGCCATGAGTGCGTCATGACCTAGACCTCCGCGATCCTGCAGCTGAATATCGAAGCCGCTAGAGTTGCCTAACTCTCGCACTGCTGGCGGCACGATGGGAAACACAATGCCATCACGAATTTTGCTAAAGGCTATGCGCGAGCGAGCAGCAACAGCATCGACAGTTTGGTCATCTCGGGTGCGCTCGGACCAGTCTTTAAAGCGAATAAAGGTGATACCGACATTTTGGCCACGGCCAGCGAAACTGAAGCCAACGACGCCAAATAAGGTATCGATATTTTCCTTTTCTGTTTCCAGGAAGTGGTGCTCAACCTGTTTCAATACTGCCAATGTACGGTCTTGAGTTGCGCCTTCTGGTAGTTGAATCAGGGTGTACATGAAGCCTTGATCTTCTTCTGGCAGAAATGAGGTGGGTAGCTTCACAAATAGCACCACCAAACCAATGAGTATCAGTACATAAAAAGCCAGCCAACGTTTTGGTTTTTTCAATAAGCTCGCGACGATACCTTGGTAGCCTTTACTGCCGCGATCGAAGTGACGGTTAAACCAGCCAAAAAAGCCGGTCTTCGCTTCGTGTTCATGGCTATGAATTGGTTTCAGTAGGGTTGCGCAAAGTGCGGGGGTAAGCACGAGTGCAACAATGACTGAAAGTATCATTGCGGAAACAATCGTGATGGAAAATTGGCGATATATCACACCGGCGGATCCGCCAAAAAATGCCATTGGGATAAATACAGCCGAGAGCACTAGCGCAATACCAATCAGCGCACCGGTGATCTGCGACATGGATTTACGTGTCGCCTCAACCGGGCCTAGGCCATCCTCACGCATAACACGCTCAACGTTTTCGACCACAACAATGGCGTCATCGACTAAGAGGCCGATAGCCAGCACCATAGCGAACATGGTTAGCGTATTGATTGAATATCCAAAGGCGGCCAACACACCGAAGGTGCCCAGTAGAACCACTGGTACTGCAAGCGTTGGAATGAGAGTGGCGCGGAAATTTTGCAGAAACAGCAGCATGACCAAGAACACCAAAATAATGGCTTCGATCAATGTTTTCACTACTTCTTCGATCGACAGCTTAACAAATGGTGTGGTGTCGTAGGGGTAGACAGCCTTCATGCCAGCGGGGAAATAGGGCGAGAGTTCAACGACGCGCTCTTTTACTAAACGTGCAGTTTCTAGCGCATTCGCGCCAGTGGCCATTTTGATGGCCATGCCGGTAGCAGGCTTACCTTTGAAGCGCGCAATGGTGCTGTAACTTTCACTGCCGAGCTCAACGCGAGCAACATCACGTAGGTAGACCGTGGCGCCATTAGCCTGGGTTTTTAGCAGGATATTGCGGAATTGTTCTTCATTTTTCAGGCGGCTTTGCGCGGTAATGGTGGCATTGAGCTGCTGACCTGGAACACTCGGCGATGCGCCTAACTGGCCGGCAGAGACTTGCGTGTTTTGCGCTTCGATGGCCGAGGTTACGTCTGCTGGCACAAGGCTGTAGCTGACAAGTTTGGCGGGGTCTAGCCAGATGCGCATGGCGTATTGCGCACCAAAGAGCTGTGTGTCACCGACACCTTTAACGCGGCTTAATGGGTCGGCAATATTGGCCGCAACATAGTCACCTAGGTCGTATTGGTTCATCGAATCATCTTCAGAAACAAAGCTGACCACGAGTAAGAAGTTTCGAGTCGCTTTCGCAACACGAAGACCACTGCGCTGAACTTCAGCGGGTAGCAGTGGTAAGGCTAGTTGTAGTTTGTTTTGTACTTGTACCTGAGCAATGTCGGGATCTGTGCCATTTTCAAATGAGAGCGTAATGCTGACATTGCCGGTGGCATCGCTATTTGATGACAAATAACTTAGGCCATCAATGCCTTGCATTTTTTGCTCAATAACTTGAGTAACAGAGTCTTCAACTGTTTTAGCTGAGGCGCCGGGGTAGTTACCGCTGATGCTAATTGAGGGTGGCGCAATGTTTGGATACTGCGAGATGGGCAGGTTTATTATCGACAAAATGCCGGCAAACATAATAAGGATGGAGATAACCCATGCAAAAATGGGCCGGTCAATAAAAAAGCGTGACATGGCTTACTCTGCCTTTTTAGCGACTGATGGGGTGTTGGAGCTGGAGTCGGTTTTCTCAGACTCGACTTGAGCTGGCGCTATTACTTGATCTCCAGTAAATGGCACAGGCTCTACCACGCTGCCTGGTTTGGCTCTCTGTAAACCATCAACGATAAGTCGGTCGCCTGCTTCTAAACCTTCGATAACCTGCCATTTATCGCCAATGGCGCGTGAGGTTTTCACCACTCGTGGCTGCACCTTATTGTCTTGGTCGAGCACCATTGCCGTGGCATCGCCTTGTGGGTTTCGGCTCAATGCGCGTTGCGGTGCTAGTACACCTTGTTGTTGTCCTTGGACGACTTTAGCTTGAACAAATAAGCCGGGTAGCAATTGGCCGCTAGGGTTAGGAAATTGTGCGCGCAGGGTGATGCTATTGGTGCTTGGGTCTACAGTGCTTTCAGAAAATGCGACGCTGCCGATATGCTCATAGCTGCGCCCATCACTCAGCGTTAATGTCACCGGTATGCGCTTACCTTGGCTTACGCCGCCTTGCTCGATAGCGCGTTTGAGTGCGAGAAAGTCGCTGCTCGACTGCGTCATATCAACATAAATGGGGTCTAGCTGAACCACGGTAGTAAGTGCTTGCACTTGATTGGCGGTGAGTAGTGCACCAGCGGTAACGCTGGATTTGCCACTACGGCCGCTGATAGGCGAAGTGATGCGTGTGTAATTCAACTCGATGCGGGCTTTATCGAGGGCGGCTTTAGCGAGTGCTACATCGGCCTGCGTTTGGGCGGCTGATGCTTGGGCATCGTCATTTTCTTGTTGGCTAACGGCCTTAATAGCCACTAAGCCTTCATAGCGTTTGGCGATCAATTTGGCCTGTTTGGCTAGGGCATTGGCCTTGGCTAGGGATGCGCTGGCGCTGGCATATGCGGCCTGATAAGTCGCTGGGTCTAATTCATAGAGCACGCTGCCGGCTTTAACTTCAGTGCCTTCGGCGTAGACACGGCGTTTAACGATGCCACCTACTTGCGGCCGCACTTCAGCAGTTTGAAAGGCTGTGACGCGGCCTGGCAGTGTCGTAGTCAAGTCAATCGCTTGCGCCTTTAGCGTAATAATCCCCACTTCGGCGGGTGGCGGCGCACTGGCTGGCGCTTCTTGGCTGCCGCAGGCACTGAGTAAGCTTGATAACACCAGGGCGCTGGCTAAGTAAGGAAGACGCTGCATCATGACCTCGAGTTTATGACTGAAATAGCTCTGTCATAAATATAGATTGAATGTTCATTCTAAAATATGTCAGTCTTGACCTATAAGCAATAGCCTATGAGGCAAAAAGTGTCTGAACATACACCTGCGTATAGTATGGATAAGGCGGCGTCTGCCGAAAAATCTGGCATCTGTTCTAGCGCAGATAGCCGCGCTAAATTACGCCGACAGCAAGTACTTGAGGCCGCTGAGCATTGTTTTCGTGCTTGTGGATTTCATGGTGCCAGTATCGCGAGCATTGCCAAAAAAGCAGGCATGAGCTCAGGCCATATTTATCATTATTTTGAAAATAAAGAGGCGATTATCGGCGCCAGTGTCGCGCATGAGGCCGGAATTACTGTTGCGCGTATGCAGGGTTTTGCTCGCAGCGACGATGTTTTGGCAACCTTAGTTGAGGAGGCTGAAGGCGCGTTAATGCGTAGCCTAGATCCGAGCAGCAATGCACTCATTATGGAAATTTTGTCTGAGGCAGGGCGCAATGCGCGCGTGGCTGAGCAGGTGCAAGCCGCCGATGTCTTAGTCAGTGAAGCTGTGCAGTGCTTGGTGCGGCGATCTTGGCAAGCTAAGCATCCAGGGCAGGTTTTGAGTGATGCGGTGGTGGTGGCGAAGGCGGAGATGTTGGGTGCGATGGTTGATGGCATTCGCATTCGCGCCATTCGCAACCCGAAAGTAAATCCTGAGGCTTTGCTAACGCAGTTGCGCTCGGCCGTGCGTCATATCCTTGAGCAGGCCGATGGCAGTTAAAAGGCGCTATAAGCTAGCTAACTAGCGCCCAGTGATGCTATCAACGATAGAGTAAAGGCTCGGCCTTGCCCCAAAACACGCGATATGAAAATGCCGTGTAAGCCAAAATAACCGGCAATACAAACATCACGCCAAGTAAGACGACGCGCAATGCCTCAGGGTCTGATGCGGCGTCCCAAATGGTCATCTGGTCGATAATAATATAGGGGAACAAGCTATAGGCGAGGCCCCCTGAAGCGATGCAAAACAAGGTCACTACGCCAGTAAATGGCACCCAACTATAGCGCTCATTATCGTTACCAATGAGGCTAGCTAAGACACGATCAAGCATTAGTACTAAGGCTGTAGTAACTACGGGTATTGGCAGCAAGTAGTACAGGTTAGGCAGACTGAACCAGCGCTCGGCCATACGTGCGCTAACCAAGGGTGTGGCTAAGGAGATTGCGGCGATGCCGGCAGCCGTTAGCCACAGAGCTCCGCGAGCCCAATGCACGGCACGTTGGCGCAGCAGGCCTTCGGTTTTCAAAATCAGCCAGCAGGCGCCGAGCAGGGCATAGCCAGCGACAAAGCAGAGGCCAATAAAGGCGGAGAAGCCGTAGGCCATCCACGAATGGGCGAAATTGGTGAGGAAATGACCGAGCATAAAGCCCTGTGCCAAGCAGGCCATCAGCGAGCCGAGATAAAAGGCGGCATTCCATAAGGGTTGATGATTGGCACGGGCTTTAACGCGGAAATCGAAAGCAACGCCACGCAAAATCAGACCTAAGAGCAGCACTAAAACAGGGATATAAAGCTCGCCGAGGATGATGCCGTGCGCCGCGGGGAAGGCCACCAGTAATAGGCCGATGCCCAACACCAGCCAGGTTTCATTGGCATCCCAGAAGGGACCAATGCTGGCAATCATCATGTGTTTGTCGTCAATGTTGGCGCGCCGCAAGAGCACGCCAACACCGAGATCGAGGCCATCGAGCAGGCCGTAAAGCAACAGCGTAAAGCCCATTAAGCCGGCAAAAATCAGCGGCAGCATGTCATCGGGAATCCAAGGCAACATATTAGTGACCTCCAGTAGCGATGTTGTTGTCGACATGATCATCGCTGTGCTGCGCTTTCTGCGCTAGGTAAAACACTACCGAGACATAGGCCGCCATGAGGAAGGCATACATTAGCAAGTACATGGTTAGCGAGCCGAAAATCGTGGCGGCAGGGACGGCGCCAACGGCGTCTTTGGTGAGTAAGACGTTGGTGACGAGCCAGGGCTGGCGGCCCATTTCAGTGACATACCAGCCAGCGAGAGTTGCAACCCAGCCGGAGAAGGTCATGGCGACTAGGCCCTGTAAGGCTAAGCGCGGGTAGTTATCTTTACGGCGCCAGAGCAAAAATGCCCAGCCCCATGCCATGGCGAGCATGAGCATACCCATGCCGACCATGACGCGGAATGACCAAAAAACAGCGGCAACCGGTGCATGGCCAGCAGGGAATTCATCAAGGCCAGGCAGCTCGCCATCTAGCGAGTGCGTCAAAATTAAGCTGGCGCCGTAGGGCACGCCAATGGCGTAATCGTTACGTTTTTCAGCCTCATTGGGCATGGCAAATAGCAGTAGTGGCACCGCAGATTCGCGTTTCCAAACCGCTTCAATAGCCGCAATTTTGGCCGGCTGATGCTCAAGCGTATTGATGCCGTGGGCATCGCCGACCATGATTTGCACTGGGATGAGCATGGCGGCTAAGACTACGCCGGTGCGCAAAGCCATGCGCACATCTGAGCCATGGTCGCCGCGTAGCCAGCGATAAGCTGAGACACCAGCAATCAAAAAGGAGGTAGTTAGACCGCTTGCGATTAGCATATGTGTGAGGCGGTAGGGCATAGATGGATTAAAGATGACTTCCATCCAGCTAATGACATGCGCGCGGCCGTCGATCATCTCGAAACCCGTGGGTGTTTGCATCCACGAGTTCAGGGCTAAAATCCAAAACGCCGAGATGCTAGTGCCGATGGCGACTAGTAAGCAGGCCATGGTGTGTATGGTTTCAGACACGCGGCCGCGACCAAACAACATGATGCCGAGGAAGCCGGCTTCAAGAAAAAACGCGGTTAATACTTCGTAGGCGAGTAATGGTCCGGCGATATTGCCGACCGTATTCATATAGCCCGGCCAGTTGGTGCCGAACTGGAATGACATGGTGATGCCGGTGACCACGCCGATGGCGAAGGTAAGCGCGAAAATTTTCAGCCAGAAGCGATAAACGAGGAGCCAGCCATCGTCGCCAGTGACATGGTGGCGGATCTTGAAGAACACCATGAGCCAGGCTAAGCCCATGCTGATGGTTGGGAATAGGATGTGGAAGCTGATGTTGGCGGCGAATTGGATGCGCGAAAGCATCAAGGCGTCGAGTAAGGCAGGATCGGTCACTAGCGTACCCTCGTTATCAATTAATCAGACTTTAAACTATAAAATCACAAAGTATTGTGACTTGGCGCAGAAAAATTAGCGTTGGCGAGGACTATACGCCGTGTTTAACCAATCTGACGGCACTGACCATTGAGTCTGATATAAACGCGTGCCTCGTAAGCGCGGTTGGTCGAAATTTGCACTAACGGTGCCGTACTTTTGGCGGCTATCGGCCATTTTTGGCAGCTCGTGGTCTATGCACCAGTGGCCGCGTAACGCCTCTGGGTTGCCCTGCGTAGGGTCGGCCACAGCCCATTGCTTATCGCTGGCGGCAAATAGTCGGCCTTTGAGCCAGCACATGCGGGCTATCTCATCATTGCCTAAGGGCTGCTCTGCGGTTGCTACTAAATGCGCGTTAATGATCTCGCGAGCGATGGCCTTTTGGCTTATCTGCAGCTGATGCTGGCATAAATGGTCACGCTTGATATCGAGGCGATCATGCAGGCCTGGGCCTAGCCATTGCTGATCGAGATTGGTTTCGGGGCGGCCTAAATAGAATTTTACCGCGAGCTCCCAATGCGTCAGCGTGCCATCGCGTTTGTTGCGTACGAGATAGTCGAGCTCGCCCAGCGTAATGCCATCTTCACGTATCGGTAAATTGGCGGCGACTAGCGCATAGCGCGGGTTATCGGGGTGCGCCAGCCAAAAGCTCAGCAGACGCTCGAGGTAGCAACCAAGACGGTAGTCGCGACTATTTTCGCTATGCGCAATGAGTGCTGCGGGTTCGCGATCTAGCTTCTGCAGTAGCGGCATGGTTTCAGTTAAAAGTTCGCTGAAAAATGCGTTATCTGGCCAATATACGTTGGAAAATCCAGCTGTGTCGCCTAATGGTGTTAGCAGCGGCGGCGTGCCAATCAGCCATGCTAAATCGCGCACAGCGGGTTGCGTAAAGGCTTGCCAGAAGTCGCTCATAAGCGCGCTATTAATGCTTTGGCGGGCGTGTCATGGCGCTGTTGCCATAAGCTTGTCGCCATGATCATCGCGTTTTCTGGCGTGTCGCTGAGTGCCAAAGTGCGCAAGGTTAGCGCCACCGTGCCGATAATCGCCATTTCGCCGTATTCGTGCGCTTGGTCGCCGTGCCACACGCGCAGCATCACGTCATCGCTTAGCAGTTCTTCAGGGCTATGGCGCTGATCAAAAATCATCGGCCAGTCTTCGTCTACAGGCTCGCCACTAACCACGCGTTTGGCTAAGCAAGTGCCGTCAGGATTGCGCTCGATTTCGCCGCCTTCGCCTTTAATCACGCAGCTATTGGCATAGCCCAAGAGCAGTGCCGCACGTTGATGCGATTCTCGGTAAGCAGGATGAAAGATGGCCTGCATCACCGCTGGCGCTTGCGTGGGATTGAGCAAGCGAGTCAGCGTGTGCACTGGTGAGCGAAGGCCGAGCAGGCTGCGCAGCTGAATCATGTCATCGAGCATGGGCTCAAGCTCACGCACGGGCAGATAAGCAAAATTATTGTTGGCAATGGCTGCACTAGCCTCAGCCCAGCTTTGGCAAACCGCTAAATCTAAGCTCGGCAACACGGCCTCAGTGTAAAGGCGATTACTGGTATGGCCGCTGGCACCGTGCATAAAAATGCGTACGCCATGCTGGCAGAGTAGTTTTACCGCGAGCAAAAACCACGGGTAATGTTTGCGTTTGCCAGCATAGGATGACCAATCCAAATCCACTGCTATGGCTGGTAAGCCTGCGTTTTTCAGTGCTTCATCGCGGCGCTTTTCAATGGCTATTTTCGCCGCCATGACAAAGCCAGCCAGTTCTTCAGGGCTTTCTTCTTTCACCCGCAGCAGCATCAAAAATGCGCCTAGCTGCACTGGCTCAACTTCCCCGGCAACAATCATCGCCATGGCATCACGCGCCTCATCTAGCGAGAGTGAGCGGCTGGAGCTTTTACCTTTACCCAAGATGCGTACGTATTGGGCAAATGGGTGTTCGGCGTTTAGGTATTGATTGCGCATAATTAAAAACAGTTCGGTGGTTTTGGTAGGCCCGCGCATATGGCAACCCAGCGCATGGGCGTATCGGGAAATAGCTGCATGAGCGCGATGCTATTGCCCACGTGTGGTGCTTCTTGGCTTAAAAACTTCACAAAGACGCGTGTGGTTGGCATGCGCTGGAAGCGTTGGTAAAAGTCGCGAGCGGCGTTGAGTACAGCGAGATGGTCGGCGCTCAAGCTTGCGCTTTTATTTGGTTCATTTGTGCTTTTGTGAGTGACACCGATGCTTGGAATGCATGCCGCGATGGCCTCTGCCATTTCCGGCGTCCATTCGCTAGGTTGGCGCAAAAAGCCTTCAGGGTCGAATTGCTCTGGATGGCCTAGGCGGCTATCGAGCGCGGTGACATCCCAGAACAGACTCATGACCAACTCAGGCTGCGTTGGTGTTGCGCCAGTAAATTTAGCCAGTCGCTGTGGCTGAGGCGCGGGATGTGCGCCGGCCATTGGGCGTTTAGGCCTCGACTGCGCACGGCGTCATCGAGTGCGAAGCAAGGCGAAGGTAGGTTTGTCGCAGTTGAAAGCGCCGGTATTGCAAGCGCGGCCACTACGCAAGGCCCGGCTAGCAGCAGGGCATCGCCCTCTGACCAGCAGCGCAGGAGCGCTTCCGGTAGCTCATTGGCAAAGACAATATGCAATGTGCTCATGAAAAGGCACTCATAAAAATGTACTCATGAGCAAACCTCCATAAAAGGCCGTTCATAAACGAATCACCTGATCATGCGCGGCAATTAAGCTAGCAATGGCTTCTGGCTCCAACCATTGCACATCAACACGGCTAGAGTTGGCATCGATATGCAGGCGCTGAGCATCTGCGCGGTCGGCATAAATCGCCTCCACATCAAACAAAGGCAAAGCATCGAGCTGAGCGCTTAGGCTGCGGCGATCAATCAATGCCGCCTCTTGGTCAGGGAGTAATTGCAGCAGCCCATGACCTTGAAATAACAAACTCACTTGCGCACCAAAACTGGCGGCGACCAGCAATGCATCGAGTAAGGTTTGTGCGCGTTGGCTGGCGTAAGGGTCGCTGGCGGCGATATAT
>JAGPVX010000012.1 GCA_018066805.1 Paraperlucidibaca sp.
GCCAAGCGTGACTGTGCCAAGGCAACTTCTGTGTCATCGCTGCTATCAGCAATCACACCCTTCAGCAGAGTAATAGCCTTCGGTAAGTCATTCGCCTCAACAGCGACTTTCGCCAGCAGTAACGCCGCATCTTGCGCATAAGGTGTGCGGCTATAGTCTTTCATGAGCTGATCGCCGAGGCGCTGCACTTCCGCCAAGATATCTTTATCGTTGGGGTTGGTGCTCAGGCGCTGCACGTCAATTTGCATTTGCTGTTGCAAGCTTTGTGCTTGCGTGGCGGCCTCGACGCTAGTGGTTTGCCAATAGCGCCAGCCAGCGAAACTGAATAGGCCAACGGCGACAGCAAACATCAGCGCAGTGCCATTTTTTTGCCACCAGTTTTTTAAATTTTCAACGACTTCATCATCTTCGTAAGCCACACCAGTTCCCTCGTTTATTGCGCGCTGATTAACAGTGCGTCACGCACCACACCGATAGCCTCGGCTTGGGTACAGGTTAATTGTTCTCGTTGTTCTCGCAGCCACTTCACCGCCACGGTGCCGCTAGCAATTTCACTTTCGCCCAGTACAAGTGCCACGCTGGCACCCGACTTATCGGCTTTGCGAAACTGTGATTTTACGCTGCCACCGCCGCAGTTATACACGATTCGTGCATCCGGTAGGGCATTGTGCAGTTGCTCGGCTAACACGGTGGCGGCGACACTGCTGCCCTCACCCAAGCCAATGACAAAGACGTCGGCATCGCGCTCAGCTGTGCTTGGCAGCAATGCATCTAGCAGCAATACCAAGCGCTCCAAGCCCATGGCGCAGCCGACGGCTGGCGTTGCTTGGCCGCCAAGCTGCTCAACCAAGCCATCATAGCGACCGCCAGCACAGACAGTGCCTTGCGCGCCAAGTGCGGTGGTAACCCACTCAAATACGGTCTTGTTGTAATAGTCTAAGCCGCGCACCAAGTTTGGGTTGATGCGATAGCTAACGCCGCAGGCATCTAAATGCGCGCAGAGCTGTGCAAAGTGCGCTTTCGAACCGTCATCTAAGTAGTCGGCAAGCTTAGGTGCATCGTTCAAGATGGCTTGGGTGTTTACGTCTTTGCTATCGAGGATACGCAGCGGATTTGTGGTTAAACGACGCTGCGAGTCATCATCGAGTTGAGTTCGAAACTGCTCTAGGTATTTTACCAAGGCTTGGCGAAATGCAGCACGTGCTTCTAGCTCGCCTAAGCTATTGAGCTCTAGCGTGACCGCATCGCTAATGCCTAGCTCACGCCATAAGCGCGCGGTCATTAGGATGAGTTCGGCGTCCATGTCGGCACCAGCTTGGCCAAAGGTTTCGATGCCAAACTGATGAAACTGGCGGTAGCGACCCTTTTGTGGGCGCTCGTAGCGAAACATCGGGCCGGCATACCAGAGCTTGGGGCTTTGATTGTGCGTGAGGCCGTGCTCTAGGCAGGCGCGCACACATCCGGCAGTGCCTTCTGGACGCAAGGTGATGGACTCACCGCTGCGGTCTTCGAAGCAGTACATCTCTTTTTCGACAATGTCGGTGACTTCACCAATCGCGCGTTTAAACAACGATGTGGGCTCGACGACTGGCAGGCGAATCTCGCGATAGCCATAGCGCTGCATCAAGGTGCGCAGCGTGGTTTCCAGTTGCTGCCAGCGCGG
Source organism: Paraperlucidibaca sp. (assembly GCA_018066805.1). GTDB lineage: Bacteria > Pseudomonadota > Gammaproteobacteria > Pseudomonadales > Moraxellaceae > Perlucidibaca > Perlucidibaca wandonensis. The sequence goes on from JAGPVX010000012.1 coordinate 1,664, forward strand.
CGTAGCCTCGGGCAAAATATCATTCATGCCACGGATGGCAGATAAGCGACTCATCAGTAATTCTCTTTTGGGCTGCTTAGTCAGCGGCCGTTTTCACAATTAATTTAGCATCTTGCGCGGTTTTTTCTTTCACGCGCTCACGCACCATGGCTTCGATTTCATTGACTAGATTATTAGTATCGATGAGATGGCTTTTTTCGCCATTGCGATACACCAAGCTTTTTGGTGCCGCGCCGACCACGCCAATGTCGGCCTCTTTGGCCTCGCCTGGGCCATTCACTTTGCAGCCAATAACCGAGACATCCATGGGCACACGCACATCTTCGAGGCGCGCCTCAAGAGCGTTCATGACACGGATAACATCGAATTCTTGGCGCGAACAGCTGGGGCAGGCAATGAAATTAATGCCGTTTGAGCGAATGCCGAGTGACTTCAAAATATCGAAGCCGACTTTGACTTCATCTTCTGGTTCGGCAGCGAGGGAAACACGCAAAGTGTCGCCAATGCCTTCAAGCAAAAGCCCGCCCATCGCCACCGCCGATTTCACGGTGCCGGAGCGAAACACGCCGGCTTCGGTCACGCCTAAATGCAGCGGATTATCGATTTGCGCCGACAGCAGGCGATAAGCATCAAGCGTTAAAAACACATTGGATGCTTTCACGCTAACTTTGAATTCGTGGAAGTTTAGACGGTCAAGAATATCGATGTGGCGCATGGCCGATTCAAGCAAGGCCGCGCCAGTGGGTTCGCCATACTTTTTCTGAATATCTTTTTCCAGAGAGCCAGCATTGACGCCGATGCGGATCGAAATGCCATGATGGCGCGCGGCGGCAACTACTTCGCGAACTTTGTCATCGGAGCCGATATTGCCGGGATTGATGCGCAAACAGTCGGCACCGTAGTCGGCCACGGCCAGCGCTATCTTGTGGTCAAAATGGATGTCGGCAACCAGCGGCACGTCGACTTGTTGGCGAATTAAGCCAAAGGCTTTCGCGGCTTCCATGGTCGGTACTGACACGCGCACAATATCGGCGCCGGCGTCGGCGCAGCGCTGAATCTGCGCCACGGTGGCAGCGACATCGCAAGTTTCGGTGTTGGTCATGGTTTGCACAGTGATCGGCGCATCACCGCCCACAAAGACATTGCCGACGCGAATTTTGCGGGTCAGACGGCGCTTAATGGGTGACTCGTGCATGCTCATGGCTACCTCGTTATACGACTGGTTTAGCGGCCGAGACGGAAACTGGCGATCTCACCACGTGTGTACGGTTTCAAGTTTATAGGCGTGCCATTGCGGCTCATCTGCGTATCGCGGACGCTGCCGATATTAATCGCAAATGGTGGCTGGCCGGTGACAGTAACCGACTGGCCCGCGTTTTTTAGGCCATACACCAGCTCTTGACCGGTGGAATCACGAACACTGATCCACGACTTACCGGTGAAATTAAAGCTCAGGGTATCGCTACGTGGCGGCACTGGCGCAGCTGCTTCTGCCGGAGCAGCTGGCAAGCTCACCACGGGAATAGTTGTGGTCGGCGCGGCGGTGTTTGCCGCTGCAGGGCTTGCCGTGGGGGCAATAACTGGTGTCGTTGCAGGCACCACAGGCTTAGCTGCTGGCGCTGGCGTAGAGGCAGGTGCTGTGGCTGATGTTGCAGGTGCTGTGGCAACTGTTGAGGCATCAGGTGTTGAAGCCGCTGTTGGATTCACTGTGCCAGCTGCAGTCACCGGCGCATTGCTTAATGACTCAGCGTTTACACCTGTAGAGGCCGGTGACCCAAGGACCGTGGCCGGCGTTGGTGCAACCGCGGCATTTAAATCGATGGTTTCGCTAGTTTCTTGTGCTGGGCTAACAGTCGTCGAGTCATTCCAAAACAAGCTGCCGAGCAATAAAGCCAACAGCAATAAAACAGAGCCCCACGACAGCAAGGTCGCCAAAGGAAACTGGCGGGCCGTGCGCGTGAAAAAGGTGCGACGACTGGATGCTGAACTGCTATATGCCGCAGGCTTATGCGCGACCCGAGGCTTTTCATCGGCCACCAATGCTGCAGCTGCCGTACGAGCCTGCCAAATAACATCAAACTCGGCTACTAATGCATCGGCAGATACGCCTACGATGCCGGCATAACGACGTAAATATCCGCGCACAAATGTGGTGCCTGGCAAGGTGTCGTAGTCGTCGGCCTCAAGCGCTTTTAAGTAGCGTGAGGTCAGCAAGGTCTCTTTCGCGACTTGCTCCAAGCTCATGCCTTTGCCTTCGCGCGCCACGCGTAATTTTGCGCCAGGACTCAGCGAGTCTGACTTGGCTGTAGCGGCGACTTGCGCTTCCGTAGCTTCTGGTACGGGCACTTCCTGCGCCTGTTTGGATTCGTCGGCAGTGCTCACGGCATCATCCTCAATCTATCGAACGTGTTGTTATTATTTGGGCATCACGGGTACTGGCTTGCCAGCGCTCCGCGCGACGTGTGCGATCTTTCACCTGCCCCACCAATTGGCCGCAAGCGGCGTCGATATCATCACCACGAGTGGCACGAATGGTGGTGGTAAATCCGGCGCGAATCAATGTGTTTTGAAACGCTAAAATGCGCTCGCGCGGCGAACACAGGTAGGGCGTGTGCGGAAACGGGTTAAACGGAATTAAGTTGATCTTGCTCGGCACATCTTTCAGCAGTGCAGCGAGCTGACGCGCATGTTCAGGCTGGTCATTCACACCATCGAGCATGACGTATTCCATGGTGACTTTGCGGCGACCAATTTCTTTGCCTTGATGATGCAATAGCCAGCGCTTACAGGCAGCCATTAACTCAGCCAAGGGGTATTTTTTATTGATCGGCACCAGCTCATTGCGCAGCGCATCGTTAGGCGCGTGCAATGACACCGCCAATGCGACATCCATGGTTTGCGTGAGTTTGTCGAGCATGGGCACCACGCCCGAGGTCGACAGCGTAACGCGGCGTTTCGACAGGCCATAAGCAAAGTCGTCGAGCATGATGCTCATCGCGGGCATCACCGCATCGAGATTGAGCAAGGGCTCGCCCATGCCCATCATCACCACATTGGTGAGTGCGCGGGTACGAGTAAGTTCGCCATCGGCATTGCGGCCAGTGAACTCGCCTTCATCTAAATATGAGCGGTTAGCTATCCAGACTTGGCCAATGATTTCTGCAGCGGATAAGTCGCGCATGAAACCTTGTTTGCCAGTCGAACAAAAGCTGCAATCGAGCGCGCAGCCGACTTGCGAAGACACACATAAAGTTTTGCGATCGCCATCAGGAATGAGTACGGCTTCGACCATGGCGTTGTCGCCAACCTTGATGATCCACTTGCGTGTGCCATCGGCTGAAAAATGCTTGTAGGTGACTTCCGGTGGGCGTACTTCAGCGTACTGCTCGAGCTTAACGCGCAGTGTTTTCGCCAGATTAGTCATCTCGGCAAAGTCACTGACGCCCTGCTGATGTATCCATTTCATGACTTGACCGGCACGAAATTTTTTCTCGCCAATGGTGGCGAAATAGTCTTCCATTTCTTGGCGGCTCAAGCCCAGCAAATTTTGCTTGGCAGGGGTATCAGTCATATCATTCTCGACGGGTTGCTACACCAATTATGTCGTTACTCAAGGCTCAGGAAATCATAAACCTTGGTGTGCGAAGGCCGCGGCATCGAAATGCTGCGGCCTATCACGGCGACGTTTAGCTTCGAAAGCTGTGTCGCATGCGCAGCTCATGGACTGTATCAGAACATGAGCTTTCACACCTTAGCGGGTGCGGGCAAAAACTTCTAATTCACTGAAGAAATAGCCAATTTCGCGAGCAGCCGACGTAGTTGAGTCGGAGCCGTGAGCGGCGTTTTCATCGATGCTAACAGCGAAGTCAGCGCGGATAGTGCCTGGCGCTGCATCTTTAGGGTTAGTTGCACCCAGAATGTCACGGTGAGCCAATACAGCGTTTTCGCCTTCTAAGGCGCTAACAACTACTGGACCGGAAGTCATGAAAGCGACCAAGTCTTTGAAGAAGCCGCGTTCGCGGTGCTCAGCGTAGAAGCCTTCAGCTTCGGCTTGCGACAGGTGCTTCATTTTAGTAGCAACAATAACCAAGCCAGCAGCTTCAAAGCGGCTGAAAATAGCACCAATAGCGTTTTTGCCAACAGCATCGGGTTTAACAATAGACAGGGTACGTTCGATCGCCATGAGGCACTCCAAAAAAATTAGTCTGCGCTGGCCCAGTGCCAGTCAATGGGCGCAAATTATACGCGCTTAAACTTCGTCTATCCACGCCATTTGAATGGCTTCTAAGACTTTTTCGCCACAATGCGCGGGGTCGTCATTGAACTCAGGCAGCGCCATTACCCATTCCCGTAAGTCGGTAAAACGCACGGTAAGCGGATCAATATTAGGGTGCGCATCGCACAGAGCAATGGCGATTTCTAGCGTATCAGTCCATTTTAATGACATGACGACCTCAGTGTTTTTCTGATGCGTGATTGAGTGTGTAGCGCGGGATTTCGACGACTAAATCTTCGTTCGCCACTCTTGCCTGACATGACAAACGTGACTCAGCCTCTAAACCCCAGGCTTTATCGAGCAAGTCTTCTTCCAATTCGTCGAGCTCGCCGAGCGAATTAAAACCTTCGCGTACCACTACGTGACAGGTCGTGCAGGCACAGGACTTTTCGCAGGCATGCTCAATTTCTATGCCATGGCGCAAGGCCGCGTCGCAGACAGTTTCGCCAACATTTGCTTCGATCACTGCGCCATCAGGGCAGACCTCGTGATGCGGCAAAATAATGATCTGCGGCATGTTATTTCTCCTCGAGCTGAGTCAGGGTTTTGCCGGTAAAGGCCGATTGTATGCCAGCATCCATGCGCCGGGCGGCAAAGGCTTCGCTGGCTGCATTGAGCGCTTCTGCGGCGGCAGTAATGGCCGCGCTATCATCGCCACTGGCTAATGTTTTGAGTGCACCGACTTGCTCATTGAGTAGCTGCAACTCTGCGCTATCGAGCAAATGGCTGTCTTTCGCTAGCGCTGCCTCGATAGCTAACCACAAGCGTTCAGCTTCGGCTTTGGCCTCATGCAAGCTGCGTGCGTGCATGTCATCGCTGGCGTGCGCTTGCGACTCTTTGAGCAGGCGCAAAATATCGTCGTCCGCCAAGCCCCATGAAGGCTTCACCACAATATCGGCGCGCACACCCGAAGTGGTTTCCATGGCGCTAACGCTGAGCAGGCCATCGGCATCGACTTGAAAGGTCACCACAATTCGCGCAGCACCAGCAACCATCGGTGGAATGCCACGTAATTCAAATCTCGCCAACGAACGGCAATCGGCGACTAACTCGCGCTCGCCTTGCAATACGTGCAGGCTCATCGCAGTTTGGCCATCTTTAAAGGTAGTGAATTCTTGCCCGCGCGTGACCGGAATCGGCGTGTTGCGCGGCACAATTTTTTCCACCAAACCGCCATAGGTCTCTAAACCTAAAGACAGCGGGATGACATCGAGCAATAACAAGTCGCTATCGGGCTTATTACCGACTAAGACATCGGCCTGAACAGCTGCGCCAATAGCGACGACTTGATCGGGATCGAGATGCGCCAGTGCTGGCTTACCGAAAAATGTACCAACACGTTCGCGCACCAAAGGCACACGTGTTGAGCCACCAACCAATACCGCTTCGCTTAAATCAGCGGGCTTTAAACCAGCATCACGCAGGGCGCGACGACAGGCTTTCAGCGTACGATCGACCAGTGGCATGATCAGCGCTTCGAAAGCTTCGCGCGTGAGTGTGCCCTGCCAATCGGCAGGCGCACCACCAGTGCCTTCACTAATGTTCAGCGTTACCGATTGACGCTCGGTAAGCGCTTCTTTAACTTTACGCGCGGTGGTTAGCAAACGACGCTGTGCATCGGCATCCGGTTGAGTAATCTGAGCTTGCTGCATCAACCAAGTCGCGATGACATGATCGAAGTCATCGCCGCCGAGGGCTGAATCACCACCGGTTGAGAGTACTTCAAACACGCCTTTATGCAGACGCAAAATAGAAATATCGAAGGTGCCGCCGCCGAGATCATAGATGGCGTGTACGCCTTCAGCTTCACGATCTAAGCCATAAGCCACCGCAGCTGCAGTTGGCTCATTCAACAAGCGCAACACATTCAGGCCAGCCACACGGGCGGCATCTTTAGTGGCTTGGCGTTGCGACTCATCAAAATACGCCGGCACGGTAATCACTGCGCCCGCCAGCTCGCCGCCCATCACGACTTCGGCGCGTATGCGTAGCGCTTTCAGAATCTCGCTGGATGCTTCCACCGGACTACGTTCACCGGCGGCGGTTTGAAAATACGGCACGCCATTGTCATGAGTGACGATGTTGTATGGCAGCTGGTCGCCCAACGCTTGAGCGGCATCGGCTCCACGACCCATAAAGCGCTTTACCGAAGCCAGTGTATTGATGGCGTCATGACCGCCACGCTCGCGCGCAGCCTCGCCGACTGTCACCGCACCATCGGCAGCGTAATGCACGACAGATGGCAGCAACACTTGCCCAGTGGCATCGGGCAATACGCGAGGCAAGCCACTTTGCACAGTAGCAACTAATGAATGGGTGGTGCCTAGATCAATGCCGACCGCCAAACGATGCTGATGCGGGGCCTGGGCTTGACCGGGTTCGGCGATTTGTAACAAAGCCATTAATACGGATCCTGTTCGTCTTCTAGGCGCTCAATATGGCGATCGATCTCGCTCAGCAAGCGCTGCATGAATTGCATTTTACGCACGGTATCTTGTGCCTCTGACCAGTCTGGCTCGGCATAATCGATGGCAAATTCGCGCTGCAAACTCGCCTGCCATTGCCCAACTTCATCGCGCAGACCTTCTAAGCCTTCAATGCTGTCGGCTTCGTCGAGCTGTTCGCGCAGATCCATTTGCGCCATGAGAAAGTCAGTGTCGGAAACCGTCGTGCTTTCGTTGTCGATGCCGAAGCCTGCAAGCTCGAGCAGATAGCGCGCACGACGCACAGGGTCGCGCAGCGTGTCATGGGCAGAATTGATGCGCGATGACATCAGCACGGCCTGCTGCTGTGCTTGCTCATCGTGGCTAAAGCGATCGGGATGGTATTGCTGCTGCAACTGACGCCATACAGGGCTTAAGGCCTGCGCGTCGAGACCATAAGCCACCGGCAAACCAAATAAGGCAAAGTAGTTTTCACTGCTATCCACACGCGACTCCGGAAACGGGCTCATGGGCCAAACCGCGGCTTACACCGTAAACGATTCGCCGCAGCCGCATTCGCCCTTTTGATTGGGGTTGGTGAACTTAAAGCCTTCGTTGAGGCCTTCTTTGACGAAGTCCATTTGCGTGCCGTCTAGGTAGGCCAAGCTTTTCGGGTCGACAATGACTTTGATGCCATGCGACTCAAAAACTTGATCTTCTGGAGCAATGGCGTCGACAAACTCGAGCACATAAGCCAAGCCAGAGCAGCCCGAGGTTTTAATGCCCACGCGCACGCCCTCGCCTTTGCTGCGGCCGGCTAGGCAAGCGGCAATATGACGTGCGGCGGGTTCGCTGAGACTAATGGCCATGGACTAACTCCTCGTAGCTATTTGTGTCTGTACGACGCTTAAGCGCCGTGCTTTTTACGGTAATCGGCAACCGCTGCTTTAATCGCATCTTCGGCCAACACTGAGCAGTGAATTTTCACTGGTGGTAGTGCTAACTCTTCTGCGATTTGCGTGTTTTTGATGCCTGCTGCTTCGTCCAAGCTCTTGCCTTTCACCCATTCGGTGACCAGCGAGCTCGAGGCAATGGCCGAGCCACAGCCGTAAGTTTTGAACTTGGCATCTTCGATCACGCCAGCAGCGTTGACCTTGATTTGCAGCTGCATAACGTCGCCGCAAGCAGGTGCGCCAACCATGCCAGTACCAACATCGGCATCGCCTTTGTCGAGCTTGCCAACGTTGCGCGGGTTTTCGTAATGGTCGATGACTTTTTCGCTATAGGCCATGATAATTCTCCTCGTCTACTGGGTAGGTTTAGTGTGCTGCCCACTGCACGGTTGATAGGTCAATACCATCTTTGTACATATCCCAAAGTGGTGATAAATCGCGTAAACGATTAACCGCATCCTTGGCATGCCCGATGACGTAATCGATGTCGGCCTCAGTGGTGAAGCGTCCAGTGGTGAAGCGAATCGAGCTGTGCGCTAGCTCATCGGTTAAGCCTAAAGCGCGCAACACATAGGATGGCTCAAGGCTAGCCGAGGTACAGGCCGAGCCCGACGACACCGCTAGATCTTTCAACGCCATGATCAGCGACTCACCTTCAACTAAGTTGAAACTGACGTTTAAGTTACCGGCAATGCGTTGTTCCAGCGAGCCGTTAACAAAGACTTGCTCGAGATCTTGAAAACCGGCCCAGAGGCGGTCGCGCAGGCCACGCAGGCGCTCTTGCTCAGCGTGCATCTCAAGTTTCGCGAGGCGGAAAGCTTCGCCCATACCCACCAACTGGTGCGTAGGCAAGGTGCCCGAACGCATACCGCGCTCATGACCGCCGCCGTGAATTTGCGCTTCTAGACGCACACGTGGCTTACGACGCACGAAGAGTGCACCAACGCCTTTCGGGCCATAGGTTTTGTGCGCACAAAAGCTCATCAAATCAACTTTCATGGTGTCTAAGTCGATGTCGATTTTGCCTGTTGATTGCGCGGCATCTACGTGGAATAAAATGCCACGAGCGCGAGTAATTTCACCAATCGCAGCGATGTCGGTGATGGTGCCGATTTCGTTATTGACGTGCATCAGCGAGACCAAAATAGTGTCATCGCGCAGTGCAGCTTCGACCATCGCTGGCTGAATCAAACCAGTACCAGCCTCGGGGTCTAGGTAAGTAACTTCAAAACCTTCACGCTCAAGCTGACGGCAGGCGTCTAACACAGCCTTGTGCTCGATTTTCGAGGTCAGGATATGCTTGCCTTTATTGCCGTAAAAACCCGCCACGCCTTTGATAGCGAGGTTATTTGATTCGGTTGCGCCCGAAGTCCAAACGATCTCACGCGGATCGGCATTGACCAAGCTGGCCACATTGCCACGCGCGGTTTCCACGGCCTCTTCAGCCTGCCAGCCATACATATGCGAGCGAGAGGCTGGGTTACCGAAGTTACCCTCCAGTCGCAAACAGTCCATCATGGCCTCAGCCACACGTGGATCGACTGGCGTGGTGGAGGAGTAATCGAGATAGATCGGACGCTTCATATAAACCTCTGTATGTCTGTGTCAGGCGTAGCTAACGCGTTAAGCCGTTGCCAATTGGGCGCCGGCTTGCATGGGTGTATCGGCCTGCGCGCCATCTTGGCGGCGGCGTTGTTGCTGCTCGCTTTGGCGTATCGACACGGTCTGTACTTCACGCCGCGCCACCAAAGCTTGCAGGCTAATATTGTCTAAAAAGCTATGAATCTGTTGACTCAAATCTGTCCACAATTCGTGGGTTAGGCATTTAACGCCTTGTTGACAGTCGCCCTGGCCGCCACATCGTGTGACATCGACCGACTCATCAACTGCGTCGATAATTTGTGCGACATAAATGCCATCGGCAGCGCGTGCTAATTGATAACCGCCACCGGGACCGCGTACGCTATTAACCAAGGCGCTTTTGCGCAACTTGGCAAATAACTGCTCTAAATACGACACGGAAATCGACTGGCGATCCGAGATATCATTCAAATTGACTGGGCCATGCTGCGCGTTGATCGCTAGGTCAAGCATAGCTGTCACGGCATAGCGGCCTTTAGTGGTCAAACGCATCGCGAAGCTCCGGTTAATTCCGAGTGTTTTACTAGGGTATTAAATCCGACTACTTTAGTCAACTATTTAGCCTACTAAAGCAGTCGGAATTGTAGGCAGTGAGCGCTGCAATTGCCAGTAGCAGACGGCATAATTTCTGCCTAATCACGGCTATACTGCCGCGGCTTGCAGCCTAACTGCTGCTCCGTTAGCTCAAGCACCGTGACTACGTAATACCTGCCGGAGAGTGTCATGAGCTTTGCTCAAGAGTTGCTATTGTTAGTGTTGTTGATGGCCATCAGCTCATTTTTCTCAGTATCAGAAATCGCGCTCGCCGCCTCACGACGCCTGCGCTTACGCGTGTTAGCTAATGATGGTGACATTCGCGCCGTGCAAATTTTGACCATGCAAGACAACCCCGGGCATTTTTTCACCGGCATCCAAATTGGCCTTAATGCGGTCGCCATCCTCGCCGGCATTTTGGGCGAGGCAACGCTGACACCCGCATTTGAAAACATCGTTTTATGGTTCTACCCCAGCGCCTATAGCGCCACAATTGGTCTGGTGATGTCGTTTATCACCATCACTTCCTTGTTTATTTTGTTTGCCGATTTGATTCCAAAGCGCCTAGCCATGGCCTCTCCCGAAGCTGTGGCACTTCGCGTCATTGGCCCGATGCAATGGATTATTCGCATACTAAAGCCGCTGGTTTGGGCCTTTGACTCACTATCTGACCGGCTTATGGTGGCTCTCGGCCTACCCGGCCAACGCAGCGATGAGATAACCAGTGAAGATATTCATGCCGTGATGGAAGCCGGCACACAGGCCGGCATCATGCACATGACCGAGCAGCAAGTTATTGGCAATGTGTTTGATTTAGAGTCGCGCTTGGTGACTTCGGCTATGACCACGCGTGAAAGCATTATTTATTTCACGCTGCAGGAGTCTGAAGCCGAGCTACGTGCCTTGATCGGCCAGCACGCGCACTCGAAATTTATGGTCTGCGACGATGTCATTGATCGCATGGTCGGCTATGCCGATTCGAAAGATCTGCTGCTACGCATCATCAATAATGAGCCGCTGATACTCACCGGTGCGCCGTGGATAAAGCCCATCATGACCGTGCCCGATACGCTAACGCTGTCGGAGCTACTTACGCAGTTTCGCCAAGGCCGCGAAGATTTCGCCATCGTGCTCAACGAGTACGCGCTGGTGGTTGGTTTGATCACGCTCAACGACGTGATGAACACAGTGATGGGCGACTTAGTCAGTGCTAATCAGCAGCAAATTGTCCGCCGCGACGACAAAAGCTGGCTTATTGATGGCTTCACGCCGGTCGAAACGGTCATGCATGTATTGGCGATTGATGCTTTTCCAGATGATGAAAACTACGAAACCATTGCCGGCTTCATGAGCTATCAGCTACGCAAAACACCCAAGCTCACCGATAGTGTGGAATATGCCGGCTTCCGCTTCGAGGTTGTCGATATTGAAAACCATCGCATCGATCAACTACTGGTGACTCAGCTCGACGATTGAGTCGTTGAGTCACCCAAGGAAACGCTCGCTTACTGCTGTGGAGGCGTAGGCTCAACGTCATCTTCATGTACCGTCGCCAATGTTTCTGCACGAATGGCCTCGGGCCTTTCGCTGCAGACTTCAATACCCGCCTTATGCAAATCTCCACAAATGCGATCCATACGCGCCTCTGATGCCTGCATATGGTCGAGCATATCGCGCATGGCAGCGAGCACTGGATCTGGCAAGTCAGGCTGAGCGGCATATGATGGGAAGCCTATGCGTTCGGCAAAGTCGCGGCGAGCTTGCTCTTTCGCATCTTGGCAAGCGGCGGGAATAATCACGCGCGCCGCTGGGCCCACGACCGTAGCCTCTGCTGGCACAGCCTTGACCACGACGGCGTTAGAGCCAATTTTCGCACCCCGCCCTACGATGATAGGTCCCAGCACTTTTGCGCCCGCACCAACCACCACGCCATCTTCCAATGTTGGATGACGCTTTCCACCATTCCAAGATGTGCCGCCCAAAGTCACGCCGTGATACAGCGTAACGTCATCGCCAATCTCTGCGGTCTCACCAATGACCACGCCCATACCATGATCAATGAAGAATCGACGGCCAATTTTCGCACCTGGATGAATCTCAATTCCGGTCCAAAAGCGTGACAAGGTCGAGATAAAACGCGCTAATCCCTTCCAGTCGGCATTCCATAAACGATGCGACCAGCGATGCGCTAAAGCAGCGTGTAGGCCGGGGTAATTAAGCAGCACCTCAAGCCGAGTGCGCGCCGCTGGGTCGCGATTAAACACCGAATCGATGTCTTCTCGGATGCGGCAAAACAAACCATCAGGCGGGTTGCTGTCATTACTATTCATACGTTTTCCTGTTTTGGCGCAGCAGGTTTCATGGCGATAACGCGCTTAAAAAATCCACGCAAAAGATTGTACTCAGGCTTGTCGAGACGCGTGCGGCCAAATAGTCGGCGCAGTCGTGTCATGATTTGGCGGGGGTTACTCGGGTCCAAAAAGTCCACTGCCACCAGTGCTTGTTCCATATGAGCATAAAATTGCGTCATGTCGGCGCCGGCCACCAACTCTTCATCCCATGGCACTAGGGTAATCGGCATACGCTCAGGCTCAATAGCTGAAGCAGCAGTAGTCAACTCGGCATTGTCGGCGAGCAAATGCGCCATGCGTGCCTCATAACTTAGTACTTGTACTGCCGAGGCCACATTGAGTACACCATAGGCTTCGTTGGTTGGGATAAATACATGGCCATGACAAAGCTGTAGCTCTTCGTTAGTTAAGCCACGGTCTTCTCGACCAAAGACAAATGCCAACTTTGCGCCTTTAGCGCCGTATTGCTGAGCCATCAGGCCTGCTTCACGTGCATCTATTTGCGCCATATTAATGGTGCGATTACGCGCGCTGGCACCCAGTACCACCTCGCAATCGGCCATGGCGTCAGCCAAGGTTTCGACCACTCTAGCATTCGCCAAAATGTCTGAAGCCCCTGACGCCAATGAGGTTGCATCGGCATGTGGGAAAAATTTAGGGGAGACCAACACCAGATCGGTGAGGCCCATGGTTTTCATGGCACGCGCAGCCGAACCGATGTTTGCCGGTAAGGTTGTGTGCACAAGGATGATGCGAGTAGAGATATTCATAAGGCCGCCTATGTTACACTAGCTGCAATCCACGTTCTTTATACAGAGTCCGCTTCATGCAACCCATGCTGACTATGGCGCTTCGCGCCGCCAATTTGGCCGCCGATATTATCGCGAAAGCCGCCGATCGTTTAGATCTAGTTGACGTTGAAGCCAAAGGCTTAAACGACTATGTCACCCAAGTCGATATTGCCGCCGAGCGCGCCATCATCGAATTTGTCCGTAAAACCTACCCAGGCCATAGCATCCAAGCTGAAGAGTCAGGCGCTACCGCTGGCAAAGGTGAAGATGCGGATTGGCTGTGGATCATCGATCCACTCGATGGCACCACCAATTTTATTCACGGCTTTCCGCAATACGCGATCTCGATTGCTGTGCAATACCGAGGTGTGACTGAACATGCTGTGGTGCTAGACCCGCTCAAGCGTGAAGCATTCTCTGCTAGCCGCGGCAGTGGCGCGACCATGAATGGCCGCCGCCTCCGCGTATCGGATCGCCGCACGCTCGAAGGCGCATTGATTGGTACCGGCTTCCCATTCCGCCCAGATCAAATGCACGCGATGGATGGCTACCTAAACATGTTTAAAGCCGTTGCCACGCAAACCGCAGGCCTACGCCGCGCCGGTGCAGCATCGCTAGATTTGGCTTATGTAGCAGCCGGTCGCCTTGATGGCTTTTTTGAATTTGGCTTAGCGCCTTGGGATATTGCTGCCGGCGAACTCATCATTCGTGAGGCCGGTGGTTTGGTGTCTGACTTTACGGGCGGCCACGGCTATTTAACCAGCGGCAATATTGTCGCGGGCAATCCGAAAATATTTAAAGGTTTGTTGACGACACTGGCACCGCATATTCCGGCGAGCTTGAAGCGTTAAGTTGAAACAAACGCCGTAAGAAAACTAAATGCCTTGCCTAAACAGCAGGGCATTTTTTAGAGCCCTGAAAAAGCTCGCGAGATGCCCACGCGCACATTGCTCGATTCAACGCTTGCGGTTGTACGATCAGAAGCGTCCATATCCATCCAAGTTGCCTCTACAAACAGTTTCGCTTTATTGATCTGCGTGCTCAAACCAAACAAACCCTCTACCCCAGTTTGCTGATCGAGTTGCAGCACGCCTGCGCTGGCGTAAGCTGAGATTGCACTGCTTAAACGCCAGCTGCTATCTAGCCCCATGCCCATGCCAAACAAACCTTCGCTGCTGCGCTGTGTTAATGAGTAAGTTTGATAGCGCACCCATTCAGCTTTTGCAGCAACGCGGAAGTCATTGCTGATCGGTAAGTTCCAGGCCAAACCGCTACGATCTTGACGCATACGCAAGGAGCTGCCCGATGTGCAGTCGCCTAATTGGCAGAATCGAGTATCCATATCGCGTTCGCTAGAAACTAGGCCGATGCCAGCATCTGGGCTTTTAATACCGCCCTCTGAACGCTCGAACTCACTTTGCAATAAACGCTCTTGCTTGCTCATCAGGCCAAGTTTAGCCGGCACGCCTTTGAATAAATTCTTCAACGTGAGAATAGGCAGCAGTTCAGCAGCCTGTAAGGGCGATGCTGCTACAAGGCTAATAAGAAGTAATCGCTTCATGGCATAGCTCTTCGCAATATGACCCCATGGTTGGCTATATATTCGCCAATGGCAATGCGCATTGCGCCTGCATTTGTATACTTTTTGTCTAGCACTGCCAAGCTTTAGGCTTAAAAAAGCCCGACTCGCACAGGGCTAAGTCGGGCTTTTCAGGCTAAAGCTTGCGAAATTCGCGGGCTTTATTAATTACCGCTAACGGCTGCTTCGCCAGCAGCTTTTGCATCTTTAGCTACATCAGTTACTGTTTCACCAGCATCAGATACTGATGCTTTCAGATCTTCTACAGCATCTTTCATGCTTTCGTTTTCACGTGTATCAGTGGCATCGCCAACTGCATCAGTAGCTTCGTCAACTACTTCTGAAGCGCTGTCCATCACGGTTTCTGGTTTTTTCTCACAACCTGCCAAAAGCGCAGAACCCATAACCAGTGTGACTGCAGCAGCTAATTTCATATTCATACGTAAAACTCCAAAAGATTAGTAGCTCGCCCATCTTACATGACTGAGACTTAGCATCAACTTATCGGCGACAAACGGCCTATGGGCGCTCATCTTCGGCCTTTTTCACTTCGACGATAAAATCTTCTTTCGATAAGCCCATCGATAAGGCATAGGCTGAGGCAATATAGATCGACGAATACGTACCGGCAAATAGGCCAACCAGCATTGCCACCGAGAACCAATGTAGTGCTGGGCCGCCGGCAATCAACATGGCTAAGACTACAACAACCACTGTTGCTACCGTCATGATGGTACGACGCAGAGTCTCGGTCAGTGAAATATCAACAATTTCGATAGGGTCGGATTTGCGTAATTTGCGAAAGTTTTCACGAACGCGGTCAAACACCACGATCGTATCGTTTAGCGAATAACCAATTAGCGCTAACACGGCGGCCAAGACGGTTAAGTCGAATGGCAGCTGAAATAGCGAAAACACACCGAGCGTGAAGATCACATCGTGGATTAGCGAGATAACAGCACCAACGGCGAACTTGAAGCGATACCGAATCGCGACGTAAACCATCATCATGCCTAAGGCGAGCAAAATCGCGATCAATGACTGCGTGTATTGCTCATCACCTACTTGCGAACCGACACTATCGATTTGCTGCACAGTCGCTTGGTTTCCTGGCGTAGACACCGCTTCAGCAATACGCTGACCAAATGCAGTAGCCTCACCCGGCTGCGGCGGTAGTCGTACCTGAATGGTGTTCGCACCACCCAAATACTGCACCACCGCATCTTTAACGCCAGCCTTCTCTAGTGCATCGGCTACCTCTGCCTGATGCGCAGACTGCTCAAAGCGCAATTCAATCGACGTGCCACCAGTGAAATCCAGTCCTAGGTTTAAGCCTTGTGTCAGCAGCGACACGAGACCAATTATCACTACTGCGCCTGACACAATGGCCATTAGGCGGCGAAAACGCATGAAACGGATGATACGAACTTCGTTCATGACGGCCTCTTAAATACTGATTTTGTTGATACGGCGACCACCATAGACCACTTGCACGATGGCACGAGTCACGGTGATGGCGGTAAACATGGAGGTGAGAATGCCGATGGCCAGGGTAATAGCGAAGCCTTTGATCGGGCCCGTGCCGATGGCAAACAAAATTATCGCGACGATGAGCGTGGTCAAGTTGGCATCGAGAATGGTGCCCCAAGCGCGGTCATAGCCGGCGACAATCGAGGCCATCGGACTCATGCCATTGCGCAACTCCTCTCGGATACGCTCACAAATCAGCACGTTAGCGTCTACCGCCATACCGATGGTGAGCACGATGCCGGCAATACCGGGTAGCGATAGCGCAGCGCCCAAAGCACCCATCACTGCCATCAATACGGCCAAGTTCAGCATCACCGCAATATTGGCGATAAGACCAAAACCTTTGTAGACCGCGAGCATGACTAAGGCGACCAAAAGCAAACCGATTTGTGTCGATAGCAAGCCTTTGTCGATGTTTTCCTGGCCTAAGCTTGGGCCAACGGTACGCTCTTCAACGAAATACATTGGCGCCGCTAACGCACCCGCGCGCAGCAGCAAGGCGAGCTCTTGCGACTCTGCAGGTGAGTCTAGGCCAGTAATACGGAACTGCGAGCCGAGCATGGACTGCACGGTAGCAACGTTGATCACGCGGCGCTCAATATAGGGGTCGCGAATCTCTACCGCTTTGCCATTGGCATCGGTCTCAAAACGAATGCGCTGTTTGTTTTCGACAAATAACACCGCCATTTGACGACCAACACTATTGCGCGTGGCATCAGCCATTAGGCGACCACCACGGCTGTCGAGGTTGATGTTGACCTGTGGGCGAGAGTACTCATCGAAGCTTGATTGCGCATTGGTGACGCGCTCACCGGTCACGATTTTGCGTTTTTCTAGCAATACCGTACCGCCTTGCGAACGCTCAAGACGCTCGGTGCCTGGCGGCGCACTAAAGCCAGAGTCTGCTTCTTGACTAGTGAAACGGAACTCAAGGCTCGCGGTGCGGCCCAAAATACGCTTCGCTTCTGCGGTGTCCTGTAGACCGGGCAACTCAACGACAATGCGGTTTGCGCCTTGACGCTGAATAATTGGCTCAGATACACCGATTTCATTAATACGATTGCGCAAAGTGGTTAAGTTTTGACCCACGGCGTAGTCGACAATTTCACGGCGTTTGGCTGGCGTGTAATCCAAGCGAATGCTTGGGCCTTCGGAGTGACTAATCAGCTCTGGTGCAAAGTCACTAAACTGCGCGCGTAAAATATCGAGGCCGGCTTGGCGCGACGCATCATCGGCAAAGCGAACTTCTAAGGAGCCGCCAGTTAACTCACTAACGCCACGATAGGCCACTTTGGCATCACGAAATTGCTTTCGAATATCGCTGGCATAGCCTTCTTGGCGCTGCTCTAGAGCTTTGTCGACATCGACTTCTAGCTTGAAATGAACACCGCCGCGTAAATCTAAGCCCAGCTTGACTGGCTTGGCACCAATGGCCGACAGCCAATCTGGTGTCGTTGGCGCTAGGTTTAAGGCAACGACATAGTTGTCACCTAAGGCTCGGCGTAAAACAGCTTGAGCTTGCACCTGCTCTTCTGGCGTATTGAGACGCAAAAGGACGCCCTTGGCTTGCACTTCATCGCCGTGATGGGCCATTTTGGCCTCATCGAGCGCAAACGCGGCTCGCTTGAGCAGCTCAGCATCGATAGGCGTAGCAGCCTGAGCACCGGAAACCTGCAGGGCTGGTTCATCGGGGTAAAGATTGGGTAATGAATAGAGCACCGAAATGACTAAAACAAAAGCAATCAGGACATATTTCCAAGCGGGGAAACGCATGCGGACACCTGTACAAATAAATACCCCCGAGCGAGTCGGGGGTGGTGAAGATTAAAGGCTTTTCAGAGTGCCTTTGGGCAGATTAGCAATGACTGCTGCTTTTTGAATTTTTACAGTCATGTTGTCGTTGATTTCTACAACAGCAAAATCACCTTCCAGTTTGTTAATGCGGCCAAGCAAACCACCGGCAAAAACCACTTCATCACCTTTGCTTAGGCTTTCGATCAAATTTTTCGCTTCTTTTTGGCGTTTTGCTTGCGGGCGCCATAAGAGAAAATAAAAGATCACCAAAAAGCCTAACAGCATGACGATTTGACCAGTTGCTGATGGTGCTCCAGCAGCGGCAGCACCGCCTTCAGCAAGCGCGTCAGAAATAAAGAAACTCATTGATATTACTCCGAAATATCCACATTAAGCGGGGGTGTTGGTAGGTCTCGACGGGCGTAGAAGTCATCGACAAAGTGCTGCAATCTACCTTGTTCAATGGCCTCGCGCAAACCCGCCATGAGGCGTTGGTAGTAGCGTAAATTATGGATGGTACCGAGTTGTGCGCCAAGCATTTCGCCGCACTTATCGAGGTGATGTAAATAGGCGCGCGAAAAACCAGTGCAAGCTTCGCAATCGCAATGCGGGTCCAGCGGGCCGGTATCGGTTTTGTATTGGCTATTGCGAATGCGCACGAGGCCATCAGTGACGAAAAAGTGACCATTGCGGGCATTACGAGTGGGCATTACGCAGTCGAACATATCGATGCCGCGACGCACGCCTTCGACCAAATCTTCGGGCTTGCCAACGCCCATGACGTAGCGCGGCTTATTAGCCGGCAAATGCTCCTGCAGGAAATCCAAGATGCGGATCATGTCTTCTTTCGGCTCGCCCACCGACAAGCCGCCAATGGCATAGCCGTCGAAATCTATCTGCTCAAGGCCGGCCAGCGACTTTAGGCGCAAGTCTTCATACATGCCGCCTTGGACAATACCAAAGAGCGCATTGGGGTTGTCGCCATGTGCATCTTTCGAGCGTTTGGCCCAGCGTAATGACAACTCTAGCGACTTATCGGCTTCTTCATGCGTGGCGGGATACGGCGTGCACTCATCGAAAATCATGACTACATCGGAGCCGAGGTCGCGCTGAATCCGCATGCTTTCTTCGGGGCTCAAGAACACCTTGCTGCCATCGACCGGCGATTGAAAACGTACGCCCTCTTCGGTGATTTTTCTGAGCTTGCCCAAGCTAAAGACTTGGAAGCCGCCAGAATCGGTGAGGATGGGACCTTGCCATTGCGTGAAATTGTGTAGATCACCGTGCTGCTTGATGACCTCAGTGCCAGGGCGCAGCCAGAGGTGAAAGGTATTACCGAGGATAATCTCTGCGCCGATGGCATGGATATCGCGCGGCAGCATGCCTTTGACCGTGCCATAGGTGCCGACTGGCATAAATGCTGGAGTTTCGACTGTGCCGCGATCGAAAGTGAGCGTGCCGCGACGGGCTTTGCCATCGGTGGCGTGTAGGGTGAACTTCATGAGTTTTCTCGTGTAATAGGCAGCTCGGCTTTTTGCTCATGCCAATCAGGGCCGGTGACCCACATGGCATCGCCATAGCTGAAAAATCGATAATTCTGCGCGATGGCCTCTGCGTAGGCCGAAAGCACGGCTTCACGGCCTGCCATCGCCGAGACCAACATTAATAGTGTGGATTCGGGCAGATGGAAGTTGGTCACCATGGCATCGATTACTTGCCAATCGTAACCCGGCGTAATGAATAGTCGTGTGTCGCCAGCAAAAGACTTGAGCTGCTGGGCGATTGTGGTTTTGTCAATCGTGAGCTGTGCGCTTGCCGACTGCGGCTGGGTGGCGCTTTGCTGGCTCTGCCCTACTCGCCATTGCTCAGGATCAATGCCGCGACTGGCCCAAGCCATCGACTCCAAAGCACGCACGCTAGTAGTGCCAACCGCGATGACGCGACCGCCACGAGCACGCGCGGCTTGCACGGCAGCGATCACTTCATTCGATACCGTTAACCACTCAGCATGCATGATGTGATCTTCGAGCTGATCGCTGCGTACTGGCTGAAAAGTACCCGCACCTACATGCAGGGTGACAAATGCAGTCTCAATGCCGCGCGCCTTTAAGCCTGCCAGCACGCCAGCATCGAAATGCAGGCCAGCAGTAGGCGCAGCCACCGAGCCCTCATCGCGAGCGTAAACCGTCTGATAACGCTCGTTATCGCTGGCCTCAGCTTCACGTTGAAAGTACGGCGGCAATGGCATCTCGCCAGCACGCGCCATAATGCCTGCCCATGGCTCATCGGCCTCAAGCACAAAGAGTGCGTCGGCTCGCGCTGTCATGCGCACAAGCGTGCCATCGCTCAAAATGAGCTCACTACCAGGCTTCGGCGACTTACTGGCGCGCAAATGTGCTAACGCTGTGGTCGCGCTAGGCAGGCGCTCGATAAGAATTTCGACTTGGCCGCCGCTGATTTTTTGCGCAAACAAACGCGCCGGCATCACACGTGACTGGTTAAACACCAACAGGTCGCCGGGCGCGATAAGTTCGGGCAATTCGCGAAACTGGCGATGCACCACATTGCCATCGCTGCCGCTTAAACATAGGAGGCGCGAGGCACTGCGCTCGGCCAATGGATAGCGGGCAATGAGTGCGTCGGGCAGGTCAAAATAGAAGTCGCGGCGATTCATGCCCACTGCATCGTGAAAAAAGGTGGCGAAGTATAACAGTCTTGTCTTGACGCTGCGTGTTGCATCGCTATAATCGCGCCTCGCAACGCAGCAAGTTCAAGCCGAGGTGGCGGAACTGGTAGACGCAGCGGACTCAAAATCCGCCGGTGGAGACATCGTAAGGGTTCGATTCCCTTCCTCGGCACCACTTGACCTTGCTCCGCGATGCTTTGATCCTTGTCTGCTTATGCTTTAAGCGCCCCACGACAGGATCTAAAAATGAGTCGCTCATCTGCACCCTTTCAGCGCAAACGCCGCCAGAAAACCCCAAGCAATACTCAGACACAATCGCCTAGCGCTTTGGAATATCCGCGTGCCGGCGTCAGTGTGCGTTTAATCTGCCTGCTTTATGATGCCCTGCTGCTTATCGCCCTACTCGCCGTGCTTAATGTCATCTTGGTCGGCATTTTCACCAGCGGCACATCGGCCCATGCGCAAGAAATTGAACTACTCTCGGCAGAAGTCCGCTATGGCCTGCAATTCCCCGCCAGCGTACTCATCATCTTTGGTTTTTATGGTTACTGCTGGACACGCAGCGGGCAAACCTTAGGCATGCAAACTTGGCGCCTAGAGCTTATTCGCCGCGATGGTCAGCGTCCGCGCTGGCGCGACGCACTACGCCGCTTTTTATCTGCCTGCGTTTTACCAGTGACCTGCGGCGCAATCGCCTGGGTATTGCAAGATGGCAACGGCAAAGCCTTTGGCTTTAGCGTACTGCTCGGCTTCATGGTGAATTATGTTTGGGGCTGGCTACCACTGACTGGTTTAAGCCACGGCCGCTGCCTGCACGATGTCATGAGTGATACCGAAGTCGTGCGCGTGCCAGTGCGCCCAAAAACCCGCAAGCCCTACCGCTTTCTCGGGCTTTTTGGCGACAAATAACCCCTAGCTATGGTTTAGAGCGACGCCACATAAAAGCAGGTGGCTAGCGTTAAGCCGAGCAAGACCCAAACCAAGCCTAGCTCGCGAAGACGCGACCACAGTTTCGTCGACACAAAACTGAGCAAGCGCTGCCCACTTGATGGCCTGCGCTCATCATCAGAATCGCTTGCCGTGGGAGCATCTGCGGCACTGTTAGTTTGCGCAAGCTGCTCGGGCACATCATCCCAATTGGCTTCCACCGCATCGAGTAATTGCTGGCGCTCGCGCCAAGCCTCCTCAGCGGCAAGCTCGCCAGATAGCTGCAAGCGCACCAGCTCTTGCAGTGCAAAATTCACGTCGTCTAGGTCAATCGTCGCCATTGCTGACCTCTAGTAATACCATGCTGGCATTATCATGACCGCCAGCAACCAATGCCTCAGCGACTAACTCGCGCACGGCTGTAACGGGGTCTCGGGCTAGCCAATGCCGTAAGCGATTTTCCGGCACTTGCGCATGCAAGCCATCGCTGCAGAGCAAGTAACGATCTCCGGCTTGCGCGCGTAACACTAGGGCATCTGGCAAGGGTTCATCGGTACCAATGAGGCGTGTGAGATTGCCGCTCTCGTCTATATGGTCTTGGCTGAGCAAGGAAAACTGACCATCGCGCAGACGATATAAGCGCACATCGCCAACCCAAACAAATAGGCTCCACGTTGCTGTTGCGCGCAGCACGCCAACTGTGGCGCCGACCAATCGCGTCGGCTCCTGCGCTTGCGAAAAAGCGTGAATTTGCTCATGCACAGCAAGCAATACATCGTCGAGCTGATCGCAGGCATCTGCAAGCTGAGGCGACAAACTCAAGTGCGCAAGCGCATGAGCTAGCGCTGCACTGGCCACAGTGCCGGTATCTTGGCCGCCAAGACCATCAATCACTGCCCATAACTGAACATCATCGCGCAGCACAATGGCGTCTTCGTTTTGCGCACGGCGAGTGCCAATGTCAGTCACCGCCCATTGCTGCCAACGTAAACTCATCAGCGCGCTCGATACAGCGCAAAGCCGCCAAGGGCCATGGTCAATACAATGGGAATAATCACCGACAATAATGGTGGTGTGTGATAGATCAGGCTGGCAAAGCCGGCGGCCTCTTGCACATAGCGAAAGCTTAAGCCGATCAAGACACCAGTGATAATTCGAAAGCCCAAGGTCACCGAGCGTAGCGGGCCAAAAATAAATGAGCAGGCTATTAGCATCATGGAAAGTACCGCCAATGGGCTGAGTATTTTTTTCCAAAACTGCAGATCATAAGTGCCTGAATCTAGCGCTTGGCGTTTGAGGTATTGCGAGAATGAGTGCAAGTCGACCAAGCCTAATTGCTGCGGTGGCGCGGCGGCGACACGTAAAAACTCTGGGGTTAAATCAATCTGCCAATTTAAATTAGCTAGCGTACTTACCTGCGCACTAGCATCGGGCAAATACTCGGTGGTTTTCACATCGTGCAGCTGCCAATGGCTGCCATGATAATCGCCGCGTGCGGCGAAAACAGCTTGCTGCAACTGACCATCGGCGTTGTAAGCGTAACGGCTAACACCAAGCAGCTCGCCTTCGGGGGTGACGACACGAATATTGATCAGCTCATTGCCCTCACGCTGCCAATAACCGGTGATGCGACCGGGCTGATAATCCTGGCCTAAAGCTCTTGCTTTCAAGGCGTCGCCGCGCTGCTCGGTAATCGGCACCACGTATTCGCCCAAGGCCATGCCTAGTAAAATGACGACCAATGCGCCGCGAACAACCCACCATACGATGCGCGCCAAGCTCACACCGGCAGCGCGCATAATGGTCAGCTCGGAGTTCGAGGCCAATGTGCCGAGGCCGACCAAAGCGCCAATCAGTGCCGACATCGGCAAAATTTCATAGCTGTGGCTGGGCAAAATATATAGCGTGTATTGGAAGGCCTGCCAAGCGCCAAATCCGCCGCGAACATTGTCGAGCTCACCGATAAAAGAGAACACGAGATCTAACCCGAGCAACATCGCCTGCACCATAAGCATGGCCAGCAATACGGTAACGCTTACATGACGTGATAAACGCTTCATATGGCGACTGCCGTATGTGGCACACGGCGCGGACGGCCTAAGCGAAACAACACCAGCGCCAAGACTAGATACACGCCATGCACCGCAAGATAAGCAGCTTCGCCCAGTTGCGACTTCTCAATGGCATTGCGCGTGGCGACTAGCAGTACGACATAGCTCAAATACAGCACCACTGCCGGTAACAATTTCAGGTAACGGCCTTGGCGTGGATTAACTTTTGCCAGCGGCAAAGCCAGCAGAGAAATAATAGGCACCAACACGATGAGTGACCAGCGCCAGCCTATTTCAGCGGCGGCTTTCGGGTCATCGAAGCGCTGCTGCCAAAGCTCAGCCGTTGAAATAGCGCGTGGGCTATCGGCTTTTTCCAATGGCGCATCGGCTTGCTTATAGCGCAGGCGATAGCTATCAAATTGCATACGCTGATAAGCGCCATCACCTGGCCGCACATCCCAACGTGAGCCTTCGCTGAGCTCGATGGCCTGGCCCTTTAAGTCTTCATCGTAAACACGCTGGCCCGATTTGGCTTGAATAATGACTTGGCGCTCAACGCCATTCGCGTCTTTTTTCGCCTCCAACATGATGACATCTTGCAGGCGCTCGCGATCAGGGCTGAGATCGGCATAGAGCATACGGTCGCCGAGTTGCTGAAAGCGGCCGGGCTGAATTAGGTCAAAGGTACTGCGCTCGGCTTGCTCTGCGTAAAGCTTGGCAGATGCCGCGTAACCCAGTGATGTTAGCCATAACGACATCACGGCCGTGGCAATAATGATCAGCATGACTACTGGCGATAGCCAACGAATCAAATGCCGTTGACCAATGCCTGATGCCGACAAGACGGACATTTCATTGTCTAAATACATGCGCCCAAGCGCGAGTAGCAGCCCCATAAAAAGGCCTAATGGCAAAATCAGCTCAAGAAAACTCGGCAGGCGATACCACACCACCGCTGCTAATAAATTGACTGATAATTTGCCTGAGGCGGCGCGCTCAAAAAATTGAATGATGCGCCCGCTCATCAAGATAACGGTGAGCAAACCCGCCACCGCCATCGTTGTGCCTAGCACTTGCTTATTGATGTATCGCCGGATGATCACAGCAGCATCCTATAAATAATGAGGGTCATTGCCGGCCAGCGCGCGAGATGGCACTGGCAAAAGGGCCGATGAGCAGTAAACTAGCCGCAGATTATCAGACATCCACTCGGCTGTGTCTGCCCTCAATGCATCATCTAAAGGGTAGATATTCGCTGAATTCGCCACAATGAGGTTCTTATGGATTTGGCTGTTGCCGTTATTGCTCACGATCATCTTGCCGAGGCTGCCCACACAGCACTCGTTATTGCCGCCCAAGGCACGCGCTTAAGCCCTGCTGCCACCGCACTAAACGAGGCCAGTGCAGGCGCTCTGCAAGCCGCGCTCGATGCTGCTGGCTTTGAAGGCAAGCCTGGCCAAACGCAAACGCTCTATGGTCTAAATGGCGTGAAGGCGAGCTTAGTTTTGGTCGTTGGTGCTGGCGATACTGAATCTATTAATTTGCAGCAATGGCAAAAAATCATCACCAGCGCGATGAAAGCTCTGCCGAATAAAATGAGCAAAGTGGCATCAACTTTGTGCGAACTACCCGTTGCTGGCCGCGATCTGAATGAGCGCATTAGCGACCACGCTCGCTTTGCGCTGGCCGCCAGCTACCGTTTCGATGCCTACAAAACCAAGAAGCCAACGACAGAAGCAGCCAAAGTAAAACTCACTTTGGCCATTGCCGATAAAGCTGAGCTGAAGACTGCGAAAGAGGCGCTAGTTTGGGGCCAATGCATCGGTACCGGTCAGAACTTTGCTCGCGACTTAGGCAACCAACCAGCAAATGTTGCCTACCCCGGCTATCTTGCCGAAATGGCTTTGGCACTCGGTGATGATGGCAACATGAAAGTCGACGTCAAAGGCGATGCCGAACTACGCAAAATGGGCATGCATTGCTTGCTGTCGGTGTCGGCAGGCTCGGCTCACGAAGCACAGCTAGTGACCATGACCTACTCCGGCGGCAAGGCTAAAGATGCGCCGGTGGTGTTGGTCGGCAAAGGCATCACCTTCGATACCGGTGGCATCAGCCTGAAACCCGGCAGCGGCATGGATGAGATGAAATACGATATGTGCGGAGCAGCTTCGGTCTTAGGCGTGATGGCCGCGATCAAGCTCGCCAAGCTCAAGCTCAATGTCATCGGCGTTATTGCCTGCGCGGAAAACATGCCCTCCAGCACCGCCACACGCCCCGGCGATATTGTCACCACGCTATCGGGTCAAACCGTGGAAATTCTCAACACCGACGCCGAAGGCCGCTTGGTGCTCTGCGACGCACTGACCTATGTTGAGCGCTTCAAACCTGCTGCCGTAGTCGACATCGCTACCCTCACCGGCGCTTGCGTGGTGGCCTTGGGCAAAGTCGCGACCGGCCTGTTCTCACCCAAAGATGAACTCGCCGATGAGCTGCTCGCTGCTGGCCAACGCGTTGATGACCGCGCATGGCGCATGCCAGTCTGGGATGACTACCAAGAATTGCTCGACTCACCATTTGCCGACATCGCAAACATTGGTGGACCTACCGCTGGCTCGATCACAGCCGCCTGCTATTTGGCTCGCTTCACCAAGGCCTATGACTGGGCGCACTTAGACATCGCAGGCACCGCATGGCTTAGCGGCGCTGCAAAGGGCTCAACTGGCCGCCCGGTGCCGCTACTGCTCGAGTTTTTACGCGCGCGCGCAGCAGCCTAAGCAGTGGAAATCACTTTCTATGTGCTACCGCCCGAAGCACCTCTAAGCGCTCGGGCGACCACCGTCTGTCGTTTGACGGAAAAGGCCTTGAAACAAAAGCGCCAAGTGTTGATTGTTGCCGACACCAAAGCCGAGGCGGAAGCGCTCGATGAGGCCTTGTGGACATTCAAGGCCGAGTCATTTATTCCACATCATTTAGTCGGTGATGGCCCAACGCCACCGCCACCGGTACGGGTGACATGGCAAGCGCCGCCAGCTGAATGCCGCGACATTTTGGTCAATCTTGGTGCTGATTTAGCGCCAGGCTTTGAGCGCTTTAATCGCGTCATCGAGATAGTGGCTGGCACCGACACCGAGCGCGAACAGGCTCGCGAGCATTGGAAAGCCTATAAGCGCCAAGGCTATAAAGTCGATGCGCACGAGTTGCCGCTCTAGCGCTCACGCACTGAGCCGCTGCTGCAGGTATAATCACGCCTTTCGGTCACACCGCTGACCATTCGTTTTGCCGTTGCGAGAAATCTATGGAACCCACGTTTAACCCCGCCGATATTGAAGCCACTTGGAGCGAACGCTGGGAGGCCGCTGGCTGCTTTAAGCCATCTGGCACAGGCACGCCTTATAGCATCATGATCCCGCCGCCGAACGTGACGGGCTCGCTGCATATGGGCCACGGTTTCAACAACGCCATCATGGATGCACTAGTGCGTTTTCACCGCATGCGCGGCCACAACACGCTATGGCAGCCAGGCACCGATCACGCCGGCATCGCCACGCAAATGGTGGTGGAGCGCCAACTCGCGGCGCAGGGCATTAATCGTCATGACCTTGGCCGTGACAAATTCCTCGAAAAAGTCTGGGAATGGAAAGAACAATCCGGCGGCACTATTACCCGTCAAATTCGCCGCCTTGGCTCATCGGTAGATTGGTCGCGCGAGCGCTTCACCATGGATGCCGGCTTGTCGAAAGCCGTGCAAGAAGCCTTTGTGCGCCTACATGAAGATGGCCTGATTTATCGCGGCAAACGCCTAGTGAACTGGGATCCGAAACTGCACACGGCTATCTCCGACTTGGAAGTGTTGTCGGAAGAAAAGAAAGGCTCGATGTGGCACTTTCGCTACCCCATCGCGGGCTCGACGCTCGGTTTGCAAGGCGTTGAGGGTACGGATTATTTGATCGTTGCCACCACGCGCCCCGAGACCATGCTCGGCGACACAGCCGTGGCTGTGCATCCTGAAGATGAACGCTATACGCATTTGATTGGTCAGCAGGTTTGTTTGCCAATTACTGGTCGCTTAATTCCTATTGTGGCCGATACCTATGTCGATAAAGACTTCGGCACTGGCTGCGTCAAAATCACACCAGCGCACGACTTCAACGACTATGAAGTGGGCAAACGCCACGACCTGCCATTGATCAATGTGCTCGACCGTGACGCCGCCATTTTAGCGACTTTCGAAATCATGGCCGGCAGCACCTTTGCGCCATTAGCGCCTGAAGTCTGCCCCGCCGCTTACGCTGGCCTCGACCGCTTTGCCGCACGCAAGGCTGTGGTTATTCAAGCCGAAGCCGAAGGTTGGCTTGGCGAAATCAAGCCACACGATTTGAAAGTGCCCACCGGCGACCGCTCCAATGTTGTCGTTGAGCCATGGCTGACTGACCAGTGGTATGTGAAGGCCTCTGTGCTCGCCAAACCGGCATTAGAAGCGGTTGAAGATGGACGCATCAAGTTCGTGCCTGAGCAATACCAAAACATGTATTACTCCTGGATGCGCGACATCCAAGACTGGTGCATTTCGCGTCAGCTCTGGTGGGGTCATCGCATCCCTGCTTGGTATGACGACACTGGCCGCGTCTATGTTGGCCGTGATGAAGCAGAAGTGCGCGCCAAGCATAAGCTCGGCGTCGATGTTTCTTTGCGCCAAGATGATGATGTGCTCGATACCTGGTTCAGCTCGGCGCTGTGGACTTTCTCCACGCTAGGCTGGCCAGATAAAACGCCAGACTTGACCACTTTCCATCCGACCAATGTGCTGGTCACCGGCTTCGACATCATCTTCTTCTGGGTCGCGCGCATGATCATGATGACCATGCACTTCATGAAAAATGACGACGGCACGCCGCAAGTACCGTTCAAGACTGTGTATGTGCACGGCTTGGTGCGTGATGGCGAAGGCCAGAAAATGTCGAAATCCAAGGGCAATGTGCTCGACCCGCTCGACATCATCGATGGCATCACCCTCGATGAGCTAGTGGAGAAACGCACTACCGGCCTCATGCAGCCGAAAATGGCCGAGAAAATCGAGAAATCCACGCGCAAAGAATTCCCCGAAGGCATTCGCGCCTTTGGTACAGACGCTCTGCGCTTTACCAACTGTGCGCTAGCCTCGACCGGCCGCGACATCAAGTTCGACATGAACCGTGTCGAAGGCTATCGCAACTTCTGCAACAAGCTCTGGAATGCCACGCGCTATGTGCTCTCGCACACCGAAGGCAAAGACTGCGGCCAAGATGAATCGCTGCCGCTGACCTACTCGCTGGCCGACCGCTGGATTATCTCACGCCTGCAAGAAACCGAAGCCGCCGTCATCGCCTCGATGCAGGAATATCGTTTCGATCACGTCGCGCAAACCATCTATGACTTTGTCTGGAACGAATACTGCGATTGGTATTTAGAGCTGACCAAGCCGGTACTGGCAGAGGGCACTACAGCCAGCGCCGAAGAGCAACGAGCCACCCGCCGCACCTTGGTGCGCGTGCTCGAAACCATCTTGCGCATTACGCATCCGTTAATGCCCTTCATTACCGAAGAGATTTGGCAGCGCGTGAAACCGCTGGCCAATGTCAGTGGCGAGTTCCTTATGCTGGCCCGCTTCCCAGAGCCTGATCTGTCGCGTGTGGATGCCGAAGCTGCCGCCGAAGTGGCGTGGATTCAGCAGGTCATTGCCGGCCTACGCAACATTCGCGGCGAGCTCGGCATTTCACCAGGTAAGCCGCTACCGCTGCTAATCAGCAATGCCGCTGCCGACGACATCGCCCGCCTCGACCGCCAGGGTGCACTACTGCGCTTCATCGGTCGCCTTGAAAGCATTGCCGTAATCGCCAACGAAGCCGAGCTACCGCCGGTATCGACGGCGTTGGTTGGTACGATGACGCTAGGCGTACCGCTTGCTGGCCTGATTGATGTTAGTGCCGAATTGGCTCGCCTCGACAAGGAGATTGCGCGTCTCAGTCAAGAGGTGGCGCGCGTCGAGGCCAAGCTCTCCAACGAGTCATTCGTGGCGCGCGCGCCAGCCGACGTGGTTGCCAAGGAGCGCGAAAAAATTACCGACAACCAGCGCGCACAAGCCTCACTGGCGGCTCAACGCGAGAAAATCGCAACGCTGGGCTGATCAACTCGGCACCAGACCATTCGCTCACAAAAAAAATAGACGGAAAACCGGCGTGGACTACACGCCGGTTTTCCGTCATTTCGAGTGCAGCTGAGGGCGATGCTCACTTCTACGAGCAGTTTAGCTTTCGCTCCCTTCCTACCACTGCCACGACAACCCTTATCCTTCTCGCTCAGAATTTTTCTGGCCGGAGCACGTCAATATCGCTCACGAACAAGATCATCGCGTAATTGTCGTAGTAATGCGTCTGCAGGTAAGTGGCGATTACTGCGGCTGTATCGGTGTCGCACACCACCTCAATGCGGATATTACTGCTTGCTTCCCAACCGGCATTGCGAACACCACGACCGCCTTTACCACGAGCGTCGGTGATGGTGTATCCGTTGGCACCTAAGCGCTCGATATCCCGGAGCAGAGTAGCCTCGACCGCTGCTTCGGTGACGATGGTCAACAGCTTGCGCGTATGTCCTTCCATTAGCTTCATCCTCCTACGAAAGTGTGCGCCCACACGGCGAGCGCATAATAGATTGGGATGCCCACCAAGACATTGAACGGGAATGTGACGCCCAGCGAAGCGCCCAGCGACAAAGTGGGGTTGGCCTCGGGCACCGATATGCGCATGGCGGCGGGCACTGCGATGTATGAAGCACTGGCAGCCAGCGTGGCAAGCATGGCCGTGCCACCGACGGACAAGCCCAGTGCCAACCCTAGGCCGATGCCCACAAGCGAAGAACACAGGGGCATGCCAACGCCAAAGACAACCAAGAATAGCCCGTACCTGCGTAGACCGCCCATCTGTGTCGCAGTCAGCAACCCCATCTCCAGCAGGAACAGGGCCAGAATGCCCTTGAAGAGATCAAAGAACAAAGGCTTGATCGAAGCCAGTCCGTCAGATCCAGCGGCCCAGCCGATGAGCAGGCCGCCGACCAACAACACGATGCCTTTGCCCAGGAACACTTCATGGGCGACCTCGCTCCAGCGTGTCTGCCGTGACACACCGCGGGCCAGAACGATGCCGACCAAAATGGCGGGAATCTCCAACATCACCAGAAGCAGAGGCATGTGCTCTTCGAAAGTAATCTGACGAGAGCCAAAGTAAGCGACTGCGACGGCGTAGGTGCCAACGCTCACCGAGCCGTAATGCGCGGCGATTGAAGCCGCATCTGCGCGCTTAAAGCGGCCCAAGAAGCGCAGCACGGGAAAGGCTAGTAGTGTCAGGAAAAACCCCATTGCCACCACAGCCAGCATATCTGGCAGCAAGTCAGCAAACGGCTGTTTGGCAAGCTCGACGCCGCCCTTGAGACCGATGGCGAGCAGCAGCAGAATGCTCACAAACTCGTAAATAGCGGCCGGAAGACGCAGTTCAGAGCGCAGCAGGCCAGCGACGAGACCCAGCAGGAAAAACAGGATAATAGGATCGATTACATTCATTGCTGTTCTCTATTTGGTGTTTTCGATGGGGATACCGGGATAGCCATCGGTCAACGTGATATCGCGGGTCTGAATCTCCATCTGCATTCCATTCTCCTTTAACTCCAATGCAGGAGTATATGGGAGCAATCCTAGGTTTGCTTTTGCATCAAGAAAATCAGATTATTCTTTGCGATTAGTTCGTCACAGACTGATAGCGAGTTGCACTGCCCATGCTCAACTACAAACAGCTTTACTACTTTTGGAACATCACCAAGGCCGGAAGCATCACGCGTGCCGCAGAGCGACTGCATCTCACTCCCCAGACGATTAGTGGCCAGCTCGCCGAGCTTGAGCGTTCATTAGGCACGGATCTGTTCCGCCGTATTGGTAGGCGTCTTGAGCTAACATCTGCGGGAAAGCTGGCACTGTCCCATGCCGATGAGATTTTCCAGATAGGCAACGAGCTCGAGCAATCGTTACGCCATGGTGCCGGCAGCGGAGAGCAGTCATTTCGGGTGGGGGTTGCCGACGCGGTGCCCAAATCGCTCGCTTATCAGTTGTTAGCGCCAGCACTGGCACTGGCTGAACCTGTGCGCCTCATATGCTACGAGGATAAATTAGAGCGCCTGTTCGCAGAGCTGGCCATCCACCAACTCGACTTGGTGATCGCTGATCGGCCACTGCCTTCTGAGTTAGGAGTAAAGGGCTACAACCACACCCTGGGGCGATGCACCATCGCTTTTTATGGCGTGCCGGAACTGGCCGAGCGCTACCGGCCGACGTTTCCACGCTCCCTAGATGGTGCTCCTTTTTTACTGCCGGGAGATAAAGCGGCAGTGCAGGCACCGCTGACGCGCTGGTTCAACGAGCATCAGATCCGGCCACATATCATCGGTAAGTTCGATGACGGTGCACTGATGAAAGCCTTCGGCAAGGCCGGTGCCGGCATTTTTCCTGCACCGGCAATACTGAGCGATGAAATTAGGGAACAGTATGGGGTCGAGGCCATCGGCTACGCTCATGAGGTCATGGTGCGTTACTACGCAATTTCTATTGAGCGCAGACTGACCCATCCGGCTGTCGTCGCGGTTACTGAGGCGGCGAAGCAATCTTTATTTATTGAAGGTGACTCTATCCACTAGCCCAGCGCAGTAGCTTAATGAGCCTAGACTCACATTGGTTTGAAGCATATTTCTTGTCACCGCTGCATCGCAAAAATGTGTCTTTTACTGCACTTCACTGCTTCACACTGATTTAGCTAAGATACTTTTTTGCACTATCAAGATGGTGCCGGAGATAGGAACTCAATTGCACCACTAAAATATGCATAAATACTGAACTATGTAAGAAAAAATATTGTGCCGTGCCCCCAAGCGTGCCCCCAAAAAGGAAAGCACCCCACAAAAGGCGGCCCATTGTGATTGCTGGTCAAAATAACCTGCCTCAATGTCTGCACGAGAAAGTAGATCACATTCCCCGGTGATTGCATCGACGATAATCTCGCCCACTGGCACCAAGTCACAAAACAAAATTACCTCTACACTGCCAAAAGTAGCAACCATCAGAGCCTACCTAGATTTT
Organism: Paraperlucidibaca sp.; assembly: GCA_018066805.1. Lineage (GTDB taxonomy): Bacteria > Pseudomonadota > Gammaproteobacteria > Pseudomonadales > Moraxellaceae > Perlucidibaca > Perlucidibaca wandonensis. Next base: position 34,357 of record JAGPVX010000012.1, read on the forward strand.
GCCTGCCCCTCACTTGTCGTTGACGACTTAGCACTTACCATAAGATACTGTACAAATGAACAGTATCATCGGCATGCCCGCACTTTCCGCTTCGCACCCACGTCTGCCATTGCTGCAGGGCTTCGTGCCGGCTGGCTTTCCATCGCCTGCCGCCGACTATGTGCAAAACACTATTGATCTCCACGAGCGCCTCATTCACAACCCAGAGGCCACGTTCTTCATTCGCGTTAGTGGCGACTCCATGATTGATGTCGGTATC
>JAGPVX010000045.1 GCA_018066805.1 Paraperlucidibaca sp.
TGGTGGGCCGTCCGCGACTCGAACGCGGGACCAATTGGTTAAAAGCCAACTGCTCTACCAACTGAGCTAACGGCCCAGTGCTTGCAGGGCTTGGCCTGTGCTAGCGGGGCGTAGTTTAGGGGCACACTGGCAGTAGGGCAATACCGTTTAGGTTCAACTGATCAAGATTTTACCAATTTATGTGATTTTTCTTGGCTAATGATGGCGCGAACCTCTGCATCGTGCCAATTATGGGCTTTTCGTTTGCGTAAATGAGCAATACAGCGCTCGAGTGTGATGCTGATATCGGACTGTGTGCGGATCTGATCGATCTTCGGCCAAGTCGCGCGCTCGCCTTGCTGGCGGAACCAAACCACGGATTCTTTTGTGGGATTTTGCAGCATGTGCTTGTAGTGCTGGCGCGTGTAGCCATCTGGCGCGATGGTGGCGTCACCGTGGTAGCTCTGCGAGATCATGGTGTAGGCGTGGCTGAGCATTTGCCGCAAAACTTCATTGCGGGAGTTGTCGTGGATGGTCTGTAGCGTGCCCATGCCGAGCATGCGCGCCTGAGTTTTCAAAATGCGCTTGGGCAGCGAGCTGATTTTTTGCTTACCCGAGCGGCGTTGCTCCGAGGCCAGTAGTGGCACGATATGCGGATTGACTTGGCTGGCGATGAAATAGTTCACGTTGTACAGGCGCATCAGGCGTCGGCGCGGCATATCGCTGCGCATGGAGCCGTCGACCCAACGCTCTAGCGGCATATAGGGCGAGTGCGAGCCATCTGCGGTTTTCGTGGTCAGTGTGACCGGCGGAAATAGTACGGGCACGGCACATGAGGCGAGCACAGCACTCCAGACTAGTAAATATGGAGAGGTTAGCTCATTCATCAGGCGTGATTTTTGGTTGCTACCCACAGGCGAGATACTGACGTTGATGTGACGGCCAGTTTTCTCGAAGGCTTCTTGAAAGCTCAGCTCGCCGACATTTTGGCGGATGAAGGTTTCTAGCTGCTTCTGATTGGCAAAACCTTTGCCGCGCAGGCCATCGCTAATTTTGTTCCAGCTCCAGGCGTGCTTATAAAGCGCATCGCCATCGTAATAGGATTCCATTTCTTCGCGGGTATGGGTGCCGATCATGGAGGCGACGAGTGAGCCGGCACTAGAGCCGGAGATGACATTGGGCAATAGGCCTTGTTCATCGAGCGCTTTGCAAACACCAATATGGAACATGCCGAGTGTGGCGCCACCAGAGAGTTGCAGGGCAGGGCGGCCGAAACTGCTTAAGATGTCTTCAAACAGTGTGAGCTTCTCGTCATTGCTGAGGTGCTCGATCTCGGAGTCGCAGAGATACTCCATGCTGGCGCAAACTTGAGTGACGAAATCTTCAATCAGGCGTTTGGTGCCGACATGCGTGCGCGTGAACAATAAAGGGTTACTCATATTGCCGAGGTCGTGGTGCAGACCTTCGCGTAAGGCACGAATCAGCAGCTTGTGATTATGCGTCGCTTGGCATTGGCGCAGAGTGAGCATGCGCTCGCGCAATAGTTCGTGGTGGTACTGACTCGATGCAGTCTCAATTTTCCATAAATCTAGGCCAGTTAGTGCATCTAGTTCGAGTGAGATTTTGCGCCATTCGCCGTAGCTACTAGCTTGTTCGCGGGCAGCTTTTAAGCGACCGATTTTCGGATTGATGGCCATAATCGAGTACAGTACCGACAATTGTAAAACGTCGATGCTACCATGCGGTCAAGCCTCGTTCATCCGTTTAGAGTATGGAAAGCGGCGTGTCACTGTATGTTTTTTGTCTAGTTATTTATTACGACTTTGTAGTGTGTTTCTTTGGAGGCTATGTTGAATTCTTCTTTATCCCCTGAGTTAGTCAACCATTCTGCTTTTGAGTGCTTGCGCGTGGTGGAGTTGCCGCATTTACAGGCCACGTTTGCGGAGTACCGCCATCGCGTTACCGGCGCGCGCCATTTGCATTTAGCCGCAGATAATCCCGAGAACGTATTTTTGGTGGCGTTTAAAACCATGCCCGAAGATTCGCGCGGCGTGGCGCATATTCTTGAGCACACGGCCTTGTGCGGCTCGGAAAAATACCCCGTGCGCGACCCATTCTTTTTGATGATTCGGCGGTCACTCAACACTTTTATGAATGCCTTCACCGCCAGTGATTGGACAGCGTATCCATTCGCCAGCACCAATACTCAAGATTTCGATAACTTGCTCAGCGTGTATTTAGACGCAGCGTTTTTCCCGCACTTGCACGAATTAGATTTCGCTCAAGAGGGTATACGCCGCGAATTTGCTAGCGACGCCGCTGATGCGCCACTGGTCTATAAAGGTGTGGTGTTTAACGAAATGAAAGGCGCAATGAGCTCGGCGCATAGCGTGCTCTACGAAACGCTCAATCATTATCTATTCCCCAACACGACTTATCACAATAATTCCGGTGGCGACCCAGCGCATATTCCTGATTTAACTCACGATGATCTGCTGGCGTTTCACCGCCGCCATTACCATCCCTCCAATGCCGTGTTCATGACCTTTGGCGATGAGTCGGTGCTGAGCCTGCAAACGCGCTTTCAGGACCAAGCATTGGCGCGCTTTAATGATGTTGCCACGCCAGTTTTGGGCCGCGATGAGAAGCGCTATGTCGCGCCATTAAGCGTTGAAGCTGCGTATGCACCTGAGAGCGATGAAGGCCCGCAAACGCATCATGTCATGGGTTGGTTGCTGGGTTCGGCGAGTGATACCAATGCGCGCTTTGAGGCACATTTATTAAGCGGCGTGTTGTTGGAAAACTCGGCCTCGCCATTGCGCGCGGCATTAGAAACTAGCGAGTTAGGCGAAGCGCCATCAGGCCTATGTGGCGTTGATGACAATAGCCGTGAGATGACGTTTTTGTGCGGGATGGAGGGCTCCGAGCCAGAGCGCGCTGGCGCAGTTGAGGCTTTGATTCTTTCAACGCTTGAGCAGGTTGCGCGCGATGGCATCCCGCTGGCCGATGTTGAGGCTGTGCTGCATCAGTTCGAGCTCAGCCAGCGCGAAATTGGTGGCGATAGCTATCCCTACGGCCTGCAACTATTGCTCAATGGCCTAAGTCCGGCGCTGCAAGATGCCGACCCGATCGCTGTCTGGGATGTTGAGCCAGCCTTGGCGCGCTTGCGTGAGGCCATTAAAGACCCACGTTTTGTGCCTGATCTGGTGCAGCGCGTATTGCTTGATAACCCGCATCGCGTGCGCCTCACCTTGCGCCCCGATGCCGAGCTGTCAACTCGCCGCGATGCGCTTGAAGCTAGCCAATTAGCCGCTGAGCGCGCCCGCTTGAGTGAGGCCGATTGTGCCGATATTCGTACTCAAACCGAGGCCTTGAAGCAGCGCCAAGAAGAAACGCCAAATACCGACATCTTGCCGAAAGTCACACTGGCCGATGTGCCGGCGAAGGCGAAAGCGCTGACTGGCGAGCGAGTGCCGGTTAAGCACGCCGAGCTGCCATTAACGACTTACGCTCAGGGCACTAATGGTCTGTTTTACGAGCAAGTGATCATCGAGCTGCCGCATTTCAGCGCGCGCCAAACGCAATTATTGCCGCTTTATACCTCGGTATTTGCCGAGCTCGGTGCTGGCACGCAGGACTATAAGCAGCTGCAGCAACGCCAAAGTGCCGTTACTGGCGGCTTGCGCATGAGCTTGTCGGCGCGCACCACGCGCACTCAGGCCAATGTGGCGCAGGCGCATTTGATCGTTAGCGGTAAGGCTCTGAGCTATAACCAAGGCGCATTTCAGCAGCTGCTAGACGAGACTTTATTTAACCAACGCTTCGATGAAATCGCGCGTATTGGCGAGCTCTTGGCTCAACTCAAAGGTCGCTGGGAAGGTAGCGTTACTGGTCAAGGCCACGCTTTGGCAATGGGCGCGGCATCTCGTGGCATGAGCGCTTTGGCGGCGTTTCAGCAAAGCCATAGCGGCCTGTTTGGCATTCGTTTCTTGCGCGAATTACATAGCGCAAATGATTTAACGGCGCTGGCTGCTGAGCTCTCAGCCATGCACAGCTTGGTGCTGGCGATGCCGCGCCAACTCTTGATGATTGCAGAGCCTGAAACGCTGGCTCAGGCCAGTGCGCAGGCGCAAAGCATCTGGACAAGCCGCACAGCTGCCGGTGGCGAGACCATGCCGTGGGTAGTGCCAACGGAGCGCGTCAATGAGGCGTGGCTCACGCAGACTCAGGTGCATTTCTGCGCCAGGGCTTATCCGGCAGTGCCGACTGGTCACGCCGATGCTCCGGCCCTGATGGCATTGGGCGGCATTCTGCGAAATGGCTTTTTGCATCGCGCCATCCGTGAGCAGGGCGGTGCTTATGGTGGTGGTGCGAGCTTCGATGGCAATAGCTGTGCCTTCCGCTTCTTCTCCTATCGCGACCCACGCTTAACCGAAACCTTGGCCGACTTCGACGCCAGCTTAGATTGGCTGCATAGCCAGCCACTGCCGGCATCGGCCTTGGAAGAAGTCTTGCTTGGCGTGTTTGCTGATCTCGATAAGCCGATGTCGCCTGCTGGCGAGGCGCGTCAAGATTTCCATCAGCAACTTTATGGCCGCACGCTAGCCGATCGCCAATCGCTGCGCGAGAAACTGTTGGCACTAACTAGCGATGACATTGTGCGCGTGGCCAGCGACTATTTGCGGCCTGAGCTGGCACAAACAGCAGTTATTGCGCCGGTTGCTGCTGCTGAACAGGTTGCCGCGCTGGGCTTGAACGTACAAAAACTCTAACTTTGATTATGCCCATGTCGCTCAAAGCAGCGGCAGGGCAGCGCGCAGGAGCGCAAGCATGAGCAACACAACACGACCGCTGGTGCATTTTGGCCATGCTAATGGCTTTCCTAGTGGCAGCTACGGCGCTTTTTTTAAAGCGCTAGGCGATGACATCGACGTTATTTCTATACCTAAGCTTGGCCACAATCCGCGCTATGCCATTGCGCCAAATTGGCATGGTTTAGGCGATGAGCTTGCCGACTCTGTGCGCGCGCAAGCCAATGGCCGCCCGGTTATTGCTGTAGGTCATTCCTTGGGCGGCATGTGCTCATTAATTGCTGCACATCGCGACCCCACGTTATTTCAAGGCATGATCCTGATGGACCCAGCCTGTGTTAGCCCTCTGGCCGGGGTATTTGTTGCGTTTATGAAGGCGATTAGGCAAGTCGATCGCATCACGCCCGCTGGTCGCAGTAAAAATCGTCGAGCGCAGTGGCCCAACGCGCAAGCTATGCACGACTCATTGCGCACTAAAGGCCTGTTTAAAGCCTTTAGCGATGAAAGCTTTAAGCTCTATGTGGAGCATGGTCTAGTCGCCGACGGCGATGGCGTGCGTTTGGCATTTGATCCCAAGCGTGAAGTGGAAATGTTCCGCAATACACCGAGCGATAGCTGGCGTTATTGGCGGCCACTGAATATGCCGCGCGTAGTGATGACCGGCGCTGAAAGTGAGTTTTTGAGCAGCGGCGAAATGGCGAAGTTGGCGAAAGCCCAGCGCGTACCACTAGAGATAACCGCTGGTAATCATATGTTCCCGCTAGAGCAGCCTGAGCATACGGCTGCGCGTGTACGTGAGCATATTTTGGCGATGCACGCTGGTACGCATGCCAGCATGCCACGCTCGATCAACACTGGCTCGCAAGCAAAATGAGCGACTATCGCATCGCGCTACCGTTAGACCGTGGCGACTTGGCGGTGAAAACATGGCACGACGCATCGATTCAAGCCGTGCCCATCCTCGCAGTACACGGCTGGATGGACAACGCCGGCACATTTAATCGGCTCGCGCCCATGCTCAAAGGCCATCGCATTCATGCCCTAGACCTTGCTGGCCACGGCCTTAGCGATCCGCGCCCCGATGGCATGCGCTATCACAACGCCGATTTTCTCGATGACATTTACGCCGCCATGCAGCATATCGCGCCAAATGATGGCCCGTTGATACTACTCGGGCATTCGCTTGGTGCCGGCTTACTCATGCTCTTGGCCGGCATTTTCCCTGAGCGCATCCAAGCCTTAATCATGATCGATGGTCTCGGCCCAATCAGTGCCGACCCTAGCAACTACGCAACCGATACTCGCGCGGCATTGGAAGGCTTAATGAGTTATAGCCCAAGCCGAAGGCCTATCGCCACGGTAGAGCAGGCCGTGGCCGCACGCCGCCAAGGCATCACCGGCATGCTCAGCGAATCTGCCTCACGGGATTTATGCGAACGCGCCTTAATCGAGTTTGAGTCTGGCGAATTGCGTTGGCGCACCGATAAACGCTTACGCTTAAACTCGCTGATGCGCTTTAGCGAAGAGCAGGTATTGGCCTGTATTAACGCCATCACTGCGCCGTGCTTATTAGTCACCGGCGATGCTGGCCTGCCTAAGCAGTTGGGCAAAAATAAACCACGTTACGCCGCAAGACTTTCCCACTTTAATCAGCTTGAGCAGGTGAGTTTGGCCGGAGGCCATCATTTACATTTAGATGATTGCCCTGAGCAAGTTGCAGATGCTATTAATGCGTTTCTAGCGTAGTTTCACACCTATAACTAAGCGGATTAATCAGGGAGAGTTTTTATGCGCAGTATTGACGAATTTTTAAACGAATATGGCAAAACCCATCGCAATCCACGCAATCAGCTCATTCATTTTGTTTGCGTGCCGGTTATTTTAATCAGTTCATTGGCGTTTGGTTGGCCATTAAGCATGGTGATGCTAGGCAGTGAGGCCGCTTGGGCGCCTTATGTCAATGTCGCGACAGTGGCTTCGATATTGATGTTGTCGGCTTTTTATTCGCGCTTAGGATGGCGTGCCGTTACGGCTATGGTCGTATTCTTAGGCGTATCCATCGCGGTTATTATGGCGGTCGAAAGCAGTCCCTTGCCGCTGATTTGGACGGCAGTTATCGCTTGGATAGCGGCGTGGCTTGTCCAGCTTATTGGCCACAATATTGAAGGTGCCAAACCAAGCTTTCTTGATGATTTAGTGTTTTTGCTGATCGGGCCATTGTTCGTTCTGGAGGAGTGGGGCGTTCCATTGCGCACTAAATAAGCTCATCCCCCTTGAGGTCTGTCCATGCGTGCGCTGCAACCCATTGAAAAAGGCTATATTTTCGCGCTGTTAACTATCTGCATTTGGTCAGGCTTCATCGTCATATCGCGTGTTGGCGGGCAAAGTCCGCTAACACCATTCGATGTTGCCGCACTGCGCACGGTGTTTGCCGCTGCCATCCTGATGCCGTGGTGGTTGCCTCGCGTACTGAACTCTTCTAAGCGCAAATTGCCGTGGTATCAATCACTTACCTTTGCCTTATTGGCAGGCGTGAGCTATCCCTTGTTTGCCTATGGCGGCTTCCAATACGCACCGGCTAATCACGGCGCGGTGCTAATCGCTGGCACATTGCCATTTTTTACTACCTTATTTGCCTTGGCGCTGTTGCGCGAAAAGCCAAGCTTTCAGCGCATGCTGGGCTTGGCATTAATCATCTCCGGTGTAACCACGCTATTTGTCGCCATGATGCGCGGCGCCAGCTGGGAGAGCTTGCCTGGCGATCTGATGTTTCTTGGCGCGAGCATTTGTTGGTCGTTATTTGCGGTGTTGCTGCGGCACTGGCAAACCCGCGCCTTCGATGTGACCTTGGGCGTGGTGGCGTTTTCGCTGCTGGTGTATATCCCGATTTATGCCGTGTTTCTGCCAAAAGCTTTATCACAGGCAAGCTGGGGCGATATTGCGCTGCAGGGCTTTTATCAGGGTGGAATTGTTGTCTGTTGCGCGATGTGGACCTTTGCTAAGGCCACCGAATTGCTCGGTGCTGTGCGTGTGGCGGTGATGATGTCTGCGGTGCCAGTAGCCGGTACGTTATTGGCGATTGCCATACTGGGTGAGGTGTTAACACCGGCGTCGGCTATCGGTCTCATGCTTATCTTTTTAGGTGCACTAGTTGGCGCGCTAGCTAGGGCAAGAGTGATATTGCCAGTTAGCCCTTAATGCGTATCTGCAAATAGAGCCAACTGGCAACATCCTCATGGCGCTACTGCAAGCAGCTACGCCATGAGCAACGCTTTAGTCTTCTTTGCGTGATACCCAACGATCAAGCAATTTAGCGGCGGCTTCACGGCCACCCAAGCCAAAGGCGAGGGCGAATGCCACGGCCACAGCGCCTAGCGTTAGGCCAAAGGCGAGATTGACGATGGAGTCGGCAATGCCCATGGCGCGTAGGCCCATGGCAATGACTAAGCCCATAACCAAGGTGCGCACTAGGCCAGAGAGCCAAGTGCTTTCGCTACGATTGTTTTGGGCAACGACCTGCGCCAATACATTCGCTAGCCAGAATCCCACCAGCAAGATCACCGCGCCCAGCAGAATGTCGCCGCCGAACAGGATAAACGCGCTGACTAAGTGGCTGACGGCGCTAAAGCCGAGCTGATTAGCGGCTTCGATGGTGGCGAAGAGCATAGCGAAGAACATCACCAACTGACCGATCACAGCTGACAGTGGACGTGAGCCTAGGGCTTTAGCCATGCCAATTTTTTCTGGCAAGGTGTCGAAGCCGGCACTGGCCATTAGGCGAGTAACAAAGGCCGAGGCGAAGCGCGCGACATAGTAGGTCAGCACAATGATCAACGCGGCTGCGATGATGCCTGGTACGGCTGAAACCAACTGGTCTAGCAAGTTTTTCGCAGGCCCTGCAATCGCTTCAATGGCGAGTGCGTCGAGAGCAGAGATCAATGCTGGCACGAAGATCACCAGAAACACGATGCTGCCAATGCCTTTTGCTAGGTCAATGCTGTCACTTAAGCCCATTTGCGAGGCCGCAGAAGATAAGCGTGTGGCACCTAATAGATTGCTGACGACACCGCTAACGATCTTGGCAACGCCATAACCAACGACGCTTATGACAACAGCGGCGATGATATTGGGCAGATAAGCCATCAAGCTATCGATAAGGTTTTGCACCGGCTGCATCAAACCATCGAGGTTTAATGCACCTAAGATCAGTGGCACAAAGAGCAATAAAATCAGCCAGTAAGCCACGTGGCCCATGTTTTCGCTGATCGGACGCATGCCTGCTTCGGCACTTAAGCGCTCATCGACAGAGGTAGAGTCTAGGAGCTTGGTAATGCCGGTGCGTACTAGCGATGCCAATACCCAACCCACGACTAAAAGCACAAGGCCCGACACTAAGCGCGGCAAATACGTCATGACCTCGCCGAGCATATTCGACAGGGGCGCTGAGACATTGAACAGACTGAGTATATTGAAGCTAGCAATTAGCGCGATTAGGAAGATAAACCAGAATGCAATGCGAGACACGATTGCCTCTAAGTTGGCTTCGATGCCGGTGCTGCTTTGCACGCGAGTATTGAGGCCAACACTGCTTAAGACTTTACGCGATAGGGCCGCAGCCATGAGCGCGACAATCCAGCCAACGAGCAGAAGCAAGAGCGCGCCAATAATGGCAGGCACTTGACCGCTGAGGGTGTCTTGTAGGCGCTCGGCTAAGGAAAAATGTTCCATGAGAAATTCTCCAAACCAAGGGAAGTAGCTATCTTATTGATTTCAATAAGGTGCTGCCTTTTTACCCTAGGGGAGATAGCCGCCGCTGTAAACCTTTCGCAGGCTTTCAGCGACGACTGTCATGGTTCGTGGCGATTTTTATCCTGTAATGAGTGACAAATACTCATTACGTGTTTGTGGGTTATCGCGGAACATACCTAGCATGATGGACGTTTTCATCACTGAATTTTGCTTTTCGACTCCACGCATCATCATGCACATATGCTTGGCCTCAATCGTTACTGCCACGCCATGAGCATTAGTAACCTGCTGAATTGCGTCGGCAATTTGCTTGGTGAGGTTTTCTTGAATTTGCAGGCGGCGCGAATACATATCGGCGATGCGAGCTACTTTCGAAAGCCCCAAAACTTGGCCTGATGGAATATAGGCAACATGAACCTTGCCAATGAAGGGCAGTAAATGGTGCTCACAGAGCGAATACAGCTCGATGTCCTTAACCAACACCATTTGGTCATTGTCCGACGGAAAGACTGCACCATTGACCAAGGTGTCTAGGTCTTCGTTATAGCCTTTGCACAGATACTTAAAGGCTTTGGCGGCGCGTTTTGGTGTGTCGAGCAGGCCAGGACGGCCCAGGTCTTCACCCACTGCGCGGATAATATCTGCGTAGGCGTTTTCCATGATTATTCTCGTGTCTTGATTGATAAGGCCTGCACGCTAGCGACTAACGCTCAGGGAGTAAAGCCTACAGCACTTCGGGCTTGTCTAGTCTTGGATCAATTCGCGCTTGCCGGTCGCGTTTTAGCAGCAATAGCACCGCGCCAGTGCCGCCTTCGCGTGCTGGTGCTGAGCTAAAAGCCAGTATTTGCGGCAGCTGTTTGAGCCAGCCATTAACAGCGCTTTTTAGCACGGCTTGGCCGTTAATCAGGCCTTTGCCGTGAACGATTTTGGCGACATGCAGCTGCTCTTTTTGGCAGTTATCGAGCAGGCTAAGTACTGCCTCACGAGCTTGATCTAGTGTGCAGCCGTGTAAATCAACCGCTGCCTGCCATGGTAGTTTGCCGAGCTTGAGTTGCTCGAATTGGCGAGGCTGCACGCCATTTTGCCGAAACTCTAAGATGGCTTCGGGTGCGACACCAGCGAGTAGGGCGACAGTGTCTGATAATGGTTGGTTGGCACGTTCAAGCTCACCTTCGGCTTGGGCGCGCCGCATTAAGGCTTGTGAGCTAGGCGTGGGGCGGCGCTTGGGTCGAGGCGGTGGCGGTGGAGCTTCCATGCGCGTGGCACCCTGCATGGCTCGAGTGAACAGTTCTTCTTCGCTCAACTCAGGTGGCGGTGCGGCCACAATAGGCTTGGCCAGCTTCGGCACTGGCGTTTCGGCTTTAAGTTGACGCTTCAATGTGGTCAACAACGGGTCTTTCATGACGCTAATTCCTCGTCTGTCGGCGACAGTCTCCCCTTAAGGGCGCTAGCTAGTATAAAATCCAAAGTCTTTGCAGCCTACACGAGGTTGCCGTTTTTTCTGCTATCTACGTGATGGCCTGGGAGTGCATGTGAGCGAATCGAGCGCTGAACTAACCTTATCCGATGAGGTTTTGGCTGAAGCCCAGCAACATTTAGTCAATATTCGTGACTGGATTCGTTTTTGCGTTAGCTGCTTTCGTGGCTGCGATGTGCATTTAGGTCATGGCAGCGACGATCCCTTTGCTGAGGCGACAGCATTGGTCATGCAAACACTGAACCTGTCGTGGTCCGCCGATGGCGAAATCATCGATGCACGCGTACTGCCCAGCGAGGCAGCGGCGATTGCCGATATTCTCAAGCGCCGCGTCAATGACCGCACGCCTTTGGCCTATTTACTGAATCTGTCTTACTTCGCCAATCTGCCATTTTATGTCGATGAGCGCGTGCTCGTACCGCGCTCGCCGATTGCTGAGCTGATTGAAAGCCGCTTTTTGCCTTGGCTAGACCATGAGCCACAGCGCATTTTAGATCTTTGCACTGGTTCTGGCTGCATCGCGATTGCTTGCGCTGTGGAGTTCCCCGATGCCTTGGTCGATGGCACGGATATTTCCATCGATGCCTTGAGTGTGGCTGCGCTCAACGTTGAGCATCACGACTTACAAGAGCGCGTTGGCTTGCTCGAGTCTGATGTGTTTAACAAGTTGCCTGGCCAACGCTACGATCTGATTATCAGCAACCCGCCTTATGTTGATGCCGAAGACATGGCCGATTTACCCCTAGAGTTTACTCGCGAGCCGGAGTTGGGCTTGGCCTCGGGCATTGATGGCTTAGACATCACTAAGCGCATTTTGGCCGAAGCTGCCGACTACTTAACTGAAGACGGCGTATTGGTGGTGGAAGTGGGCAATTCGCAATGGGCCTTGCAGCAAACTTTCCCTGACGTGCCCTTTGTTTGGGTCGACTTTGTCCGTGGCGGGCATGGCGTGTTTGTCTTGACCGCGGCCGATTGCCGTGAGCATCAAGCCACTTTTGAGAGCAGCATCTAATGGCCGGCAATAGCATTGGGCAAGTGTTTCGCGTGATGACCGCAGGTGAGTCGCATGGGCCGGCATTAACAGCGATTGTCGATGGCGTGCCGCCGGGCATTATGCTGTCTGAAGCAGATTTGCAGGGCGATTTAGATCGCCGTAAACCTGGCACATCTTCGTTTTCTACGCAGCGCCGCGAAGACGATGTGGTGCGTATTTTATCCGGCGTATTTGAGGGGAAAACCACCGGCACGCCGATTGCGCTGGTGATTGAAAACACCGATCAGCGCTCGAAAGACTACGGCAATATTGCCGACACCTTTCGCCCCGCACACGCCGACTACACTTACACGCATAAATATGGCTTTCGTGATTACCGTGGCGGTGGTCGCTCCAGTGCGCGTGAAACCGCAATGCGTGTGGCTGCCGGTGCCATTGCTCGCAAGGTTTTAAGCGAGCAGTTTGGCGTCAGTATTCGCGGTCGTGTCTCGCAAATTGGCGACATTAAAGCGCAAGTCTGCGACTGGAATTATGTCCGTGAAAATCCATTTTTCTGCGGTGATCGCGACGCCGTGACACAGATGGAGGCCTTGGTGCTGAGCATGCGCACCGAAGGTTCGAGCATTGGCGCGGCCATTGAGGTGTTTGCCGAAGGCCTGCCCGTGGGTTGGGGCGAGCCGGTATTTGATCGTCTCGATGCCGATTTGGCACACGCGATGATGAGTATTAACGCGGTGAAAGGCGTGGAAGTCGGTGATGGTTTTGCTGTGGTCAATCAGCGCGGCGAGCAGCATCGCGATGAGATCACACCGGAAGGTTTTTTGAGTAATCACGCTGGTGGTGTGTTGGGTGGAATTTCCACTGGGCAAGAGTTAGTGGTGCGTATTGCCTTAAAGCCAACATCGAGCATTACCACGCCAGGCCGCAGCATTAACTTGGCCGGCGAGGCGATAAATGTTGTCACTAAAGGTCGTCACGATCCCTGTGTCGGCGTTCGCGCAACGCCGATTGCCGAGGCTATGATGGCCATCGTTTTGCTCGATCATGCGCTGCGTCATCGTGCGCAAAATGCTTTGGTGCAATGCAATACGCCAGTCGTGCCAGGCCGAGTCTTGGGCTCAACGACTTCGTGAGTTCGAGTCCCCGCCCGCCGTTTATTCGGCTGGGCGCGTTTTACTTCTTCTACTTCGCCGTCATCGGCGGCTTCATGCCTTATTGGGGCTTGTATCTGCAAAGCCTTGGCTTCAACGCCGAGGCTATCGGCCAGCTAATGGCAGTGGTCATGGCCACGCGCATCATTGCGCCGAATTTCTGGGGCTATATCGCCGACAGCACCGGTCAGCGTTTGCGCTTGGTGCGTATCGGCGCCTTCATGATTTGCATCGGCTGGTTGGGCGTCTTTGTTGCTCGCGAGTTTTGGCCATTAGCCGCGGTATTACTGGCCTATGGCTTCTTTCAAAATGCCATTTTGGCGCAATTTGAAGCGGTGACTATGGCGCACTTGGGCCGCCAGCGTGAACGCTATAGTCAAGTCCGCGTCTGGGGTTCGCTGGGCTTTATTGTCACCGGCACGGGGCTAGGGTTGGCGTTTGATCATTATGACGTTGCAATGTTGCCGCTGGCATTGCTCGCCTGTGCTGTAGCCACATGGTTGGCGAGTTTATTTGTGCCAGACATCGCCACACCCACACGGCACGAAGCCGACTCAAATGTCTGGCAGCTACTGAAGCAGACACCGGTCTGGAGCTTTTTTCTTGCGCATTTCTTGCTGCAGCTTTCGCATGCGCCGTATTACACCTTCTACAGTATTTTTCTCGAAGAGCATGGCTACTCGCGCACGCACATAGGTTGGTTATGGGGTGTTGGCGTGTTTGCCGAAGTCGCAATTTTTATCGTCATGCATAAGTTTTTGCCGTGGGTTGGCGAGCAACGGCTGATGCTGATTAGCTTACTGCTGGCGGCTCTGCGCTGGGTATTGATAGGGCAGTTTGTTGATACTGTAGAGGTTATTTGGTTGGCGCAGCTGCTGCACGCCGCGAGTTTTGCCACCTTCCATGCCGCTGCTATGACGCGAATTTATCGCTACTTTGGCGATGGCAACCAAGGCCAAGGTCAGGCGGTGTACAGCATGCTATGGGGCACAGGTGTGGCGTTGGGTTCATGGTGGGTCGGCATGTTGTGGGCGCCAGATACCGGACCATGGATATTTACAGCTGCTGCTGGCCTGTGCGTGCTGGCATTTATAGCACTGCACTATGGCGCACGGCGTTCACTGCCAACAATCAGTGCCTAACCCCAGTTGCCAGTTCGAGCCGCAATCACTCGTACTTGATTAGCACCTTTTGCGCGGCAATAAGGCAGTCGCTCAGCAAAATCGCGTGGGCGTAGCAAATGTGCGCTGCCAAAGCCAGAGAGTAATAAGGCCTGTTCAGCACTCGCTTCACCATCAAAATGCAGATGCACCTGGCTGCGAACAAAGCGTGACAGCATTTTCACAAAGGCTTTGCTTGCTAGATCGTTACTGAGGTTACTCAGATGAATGTCGGATAGATAAATACCACGTTGCATATGGCCTAGTGCATCGGCTATACGGCTCCAAAGGCCAATCACGCTGTTGGTATCGAAGTAATTGATCAAACCCTCGGTGATGATGGCTGTGCCTTTGCGGCGGTCTAAGGTGCTGATCAGTGCGTTCAAGCTTAGCGGGCAATCATCGCTAAAAGCATCTATATCAACGACACGATGATTGCTGCTATCGAGGCCAGCGTTTTTTAGTAGCTCGCGTTTGCGCTGAGCCATGGCCGGCAAATCCGCCTCGATATACTCAATCGCATCACCATGACGCTCCGCAAAGCGCCAACCGCGAGGTGATAAGCCACTAGCAATTTCGATCACTTGAGTGATTGCGCCGCTACTAATGGCACGCTCTAGCTGGAGGTCGATGAGTGTGTGTCGCGCCAGTAAAATATTATCCATGCTGGGGCCGCTTAGGCGTTGCGAAAGCCATTGTGGCCCGCGTAATGCGGCGTATAAGGCTTGGCCTTTAAGTGTGGCAAAAGAGGGGTGGGATAGGCCGTTGGCAACCCAGACATAGCCGGTGTAATGCGCGGTGGGGCTGATGTTATTGTTATTTTTTTCTTGGCTATTTTTGGCCATGACCACTCCAATTAAAAGTCACGCTAGGCGGCTCTCGCACTCGTGCTTAGCGCTCGCAGACTACGGCGATTTTTATGATGGCGCTAGCGCATTGATCGTTCTTGTTGTGTAACGCTTGCCAACTTGCGGAGTCTAAGTGTGTAGATGGGCCATTTAATGAGTGTAATGACTATGCGATTACCGTGTCTGATTCGATCTGTACTGCTCCACGCGCTGCTGCTTTGCGGTCTCTCACCATTGCTTCATGCCGAGGAGTTACCATCGCCAGAAACTGTGCGTTATAGCTCGCCGCAATGGCCAGCTAATCTGCAGGCCGATATTTATCGCCCGAATAGTTCAGCGTTAGCGCCAACGGTCCTGGTGATTCACGGCGGTGGCTGGAGTAGTGGTGCGCGTGACGATGGCTATGTAAAAGAAATTTGCGAACACTTACAGGCTGCGGGCTATGCCGCTGTCTCAGTGTCGTATCGACTAGCACCTGAATGGCGCTTTCCTGCACAGCTAGATGACATGAGTGAGGCGGTGCGCTGGCTAGCCACGCAGGGTGCTGAGCATGGTCTTGATACGTCGAGTATTGCCGTATGGGGATATTCGGCGGGCGCACACTTGGCTTCGTTATTGGCTATGCAGCCACAGGCATTGCCGATAGCAGCTGTCATTGCTGGCGGCATACCGGCCGACCTGCGCGAATGGCCGAACTCAAATATGGTGAAAGACTTGCTCGGCAAGTCGCGTGATGAGGCACCTGAACTCTGGGCTGTAGCTTCGCCAGTGACGCAAGTGAGCGCGCAGACTCCACCGTATTTTCTCTATCATGGCCGCCTAGATACGATGGTGAGCTATCAGCAGGCTAAACAAATGCAGGCAGCACTAGCGCGCGCTGATGTGCCAGTCACACTCTATACACGCTGGTTTTATGGCCACTTTTTTGCAGCACTTTTCACCGGTGGTAGCAGCGCTGCGGCAACTAATTTTCTCGCCTCATACTTGGCGCCTGTCTCGATACCTGCGCATGTCGTCGGGAGTGATATGTGATGGGTGTGATTAACGTAGTGGCCATGCTAGTTATTGCTGCTAGTGCCTTATTGAGCACTCCTGCATCGGCAGTAGAAACGAAGTCTTATTATGGCTATGCCACCGATTTGAAGACAGGCGAGTACCTTTATACCGAGGTGCATAATCACCAATACGATGGCGATCGTTGGCTATCTGGCACGATGAAGTTCTACGCTCCTGATGGCCGCTTCATGGGCGATAAAGCCTTAGATTTCAGCAAAGACGCCTATATCCCACTAGTAACATTCACGCTTGGCGGCGGCCGCTACCAAGACTCCATTACCGCGATCAGCGCCAAATCTGTCACGGTGAAAACTAAGCGTGATAAAGACATAGAAACCAAGAGAGTTGCCCGCCAAAAAAACCTAGCAGCCGACTCTGGTTTTAATGCATTACTCGTCGATAACCTAGACGATTTTAAGGCGGAAAAGTCTGTCGACTTAAGCTTGATAGTAATTGGTCGCCGCGACTTTTATCGCTTTAAGGCTGTACCCAAAGGCCAGTTGAATTTTGCTGGAGAGACGGCCATTCGTATAAGCATTCAGCCCGACTCGCTGCTGCGCTTTGTGGTTGATCCTCTCAATGTCATTTACGGCTTAGAGAGTAAGTCCTTGCTGCGTTATGAAGGCATCTCAAATATTCTCGATCGTGCTACGGGCAAACCCTTCAATGTGCGCATCGATTATCGCGTCAAACCTGATAAAGCACCGGCAAAACTGCCTGGACTCTAATACGTAAAAGACGAAATTGGCGGCTACCGATGGTGTTTGATCATCGCTTCTGGGTAGTGATAAATCTCAACACATAATCTGCCACCATTCGTGGGTTTTCAGCTTGCAGAAAATGCCCTACGCCAGGCAGCAAATGGCTTTGTGAGTTTCCAACTAGATCTTTCGTGAGCCGCTCATGAAAGCCACTGTGCATGCATCCATCATCGCGGCCGGCTAGCAAAAGCAGCGGCTGGCGGATGGGCTTACTCATCAATGCGTAGACTTGGCGAGTGCTGGCCCGCCACGGTGTAAATAGCGAACGATAATAGCGAGTGGTGGCCCAGGCGATGTCGGGCTGGCTCAGTGTCGCGCGTGCTTCCGCGATGTCATCTGGCGTGAATAACCAACTTGGTGACCAACGCTGCCAGGTTTTTTCTACCCAAGCGGCATGATCGGCACTGACCCATCGCCACGATTGTGCAGATTGCAGATGCGCCATATAGGACGATAGCTTGAGCTGTTTTGGCAGGCTGGGTAGGGCGTGAGTGCTTCTAAGCAGCGGATAAAAGGCCGGGATGGCTAACAAGCTGATGCTTTGCCATAACGGCTGGTCTGCTTGTGTGGCGTGTAGTGCCGCGATTTGCGCTAAAACTGCGCCCCAATCATGACCAACTAAATGCGCTTGCGGCTGGCCAAGCTCATTGCACCATGCCGCTAAGTCTTCAGCGCAAGAGATTAGATCATAGGCCGCATCGCGCTTTGCGCTGTCTTCGGTATAACCACGAAGCCACGGCATCAGAACCTGATATCCCGCGTCAACAAGTTGCTCGGCAACACCATACCAACTGTGCGGCGTGTCGGGAAAACCATGCACAAGCATAACTAAGGGCGCTGTTGGTGAGCCCCAGTGTTCGGCGCGCAGCAAAAGGCCGCCGCGTTGCATAAAGCGGGTGTTTTTCATTGCGAATCATCTCCAGAAGCGTGTTCACGTAATAGTGTCAGCATGGCCAGCGCCGCTCGTGAGAGCGCGCGTTTGGGGTGATAAACCACGCCAAGCTCTCGAGCCAGTGCGACTTTTTTCACAGGAATTGCCACCACGTCGGCATCACATAAATTAGTCGGCAATACGCTCCAGCCGAGCCCAACTGAAGTCATCATCTTTAGCGTTTCAAGATAATTAGTTTCTAAGCTGACCTGCAATTGCAGCCCCTCACGCGCCAACATGGCTTCGGTTATTTGCCGCGTGAAGGTGTTGCTGGCGGGCAAAATAGCCTCATATAAAGCCAAGTCTGCTGCCGCAATGCTGCCCTTGCGAGCGGCTTTGATAGCAAGCGGATGCGTCGGTGCTGCGACTACACTTAAAGGGTCTGGCCAAATAACTTCGTTATGCAGACGAGGATCTGGCGTTGGCGGCAGAGTAACGATGCCCAACTCAAGATCGCCGCTGCGCACTGCTTCATAAGCCTGCTCGGAGTCAATAAAGCGAATATCGAGCCGGACTTTGGGGTGCGCGCGGCTAAATGCGCGCAAGGTCGGCGGCAGGCGGTGGAGGCCAATATGATGACTGGTGCCCAGCAGCAAAGTGCCGCTCAAGGGTTCTTGTGCGGTGGCGGCGACATCGCGCGCTTGCCGATGCATATCGTCTAGCTCGTGCAGCCAGTCACGTGCTCGTGGCAGTAGGGCATGGCCAGTTTCGGTCAGGCTGATGTGCCGACCAACCCGATCAAATAGCGGCGCGTCGAGATGCGCCTCGAGCTGGCTGATGCGTTTGCTCACTGCCGGCTGCGTAATATGCAGAGCATCGGCAGCTTGTGAAAATGAGGCATAGCGCGCGACTTCGACAAAAGCGCGCCATAAAGAGCTATCCATTCACATTCCATTTGGTAATGGCTTGTATGAAAACTATAAATTGGATTTATCACATACGCTAGCCTATTCTTGCAGGCCTAAAAGCAGTAAAGACACTGAAACGCGCCCAGCAAAGCTATAAAAGCTCATGCAGCGCAGACAAGGAGGCAATCATGGCCGGCAAAACTTTATACGATAAATTGTGGGAAGACCACGAAGTGACGCGCCGCGATGACGGCTCGAGCTTAATTTATATCGATCGTCATCTCTTGCATGAAGTCACTTCGCCGCAAGCATTTGAAGGTTTGAAGTTAGCTGGCCGCAAGCCTTGGCGTTTGGATGCCAACGTGGCAACGCCTGACCATAATGTGCCGACTGAAAGTGTCGAGCGTGCTGGCGGCGTGGCGGCGATTGCCGATGTTACCTCGCGCATTCAAGTGCAAACGCTAAATGACAACTGCAATGATTTCGGCGTTGTCGAATTCACCATCAATGATATTCGCCAAGGCATTGTGCACGTGGTGGGGCCAGAGCAGGGCTTAACTTTGCCGGGCATGACCGTGGTCTGCGGCGATTCGCATACGGCAACTCACGGCGCATTTGCCTGCTTGGCGCATGGCATTGGTACCTCAGAAGTTGAGCATGTGTTAGCGACTCAATGCTTGATTCAGAAGAAAAGTAAAAACATGTTGGTACGTGTCGATGGCGTGCTTGGCGCTGGCGTGACACCGAAAGATGTGGTGTTGGCCATTATCGCGAAAATTGGCACGGCGGGCGGCAATGGCCATGCCATCGAATTTGGCGGCCAAGTCTTCCGCGACATGAGCATGGAAGGCCGCATGACCGTGTGCAATATGGCGATTGAGGCCGGTGCACGCGTAGGCATGGTTGCCGCCGATGATAAAACCATTGCCTATTTTGAAGGTCGCCCGTATGCGCCAACTGGTGAGCAATGGGCTGGTGCGGTGGCTTATTGGCAGACTTTGCACTCCGACAATGATGCTGTTTTTGACACCACAGTCATCATCGATGGCAGCACCATTGCGCCACAAGTGAGCTGGGGCACTAGCCCTGAAATGGTCGTGCCGATTACCGCCAATGTGCCAACACCCGCCGATGCCCGTGACGCCGTGCAGCGCAGCTCGTTTGAACGCGCTTATGAATACATGGGCTTAACGGCTGGTCAGGCAATCACCGACATTTATTTAGATCGCGTGTTTATTGGTTCTTGCACTAACTCGCGCATCGAAGATTTGCGCGCCGCCGCAGTAGTAGCAAAAGGCCGCAAAGTCGCTAGCAGCATCAAGCAAGCCTTAGTGGTGCCGGGTTCTGGTTTGGTTAAGCAGCAAGCCGAAAGTGAAGGTCTGCACACGATTTTCATTGAAGCTGGTTTTGAGTGGCGCGAGCCCGGCTGCTCAATGTGCTTGGCGATGAATGCCGACAAACTCGGCTCGGGCGAGCATTGCGCTTCGACCTCGAACCGCAACTTTGAAGGTCGCCAAGGCAATGGCGGGCGCACGCATTTGGTCAGCCCCGCGATGGCGGCAGCGGCAGCGATTGCCGGCCATTTTGTCGATGTCCGTTCGTTCTAATCGACCACGAGTTTAGGAGTTAGCAGCATGCAAAAATTTACGACTATGACTGGCTTGGTTGCACCGCTAGATCGTGCCAATGTCGATACCGACCAGATTATTCCAAAGCAATTTTTGAAGTCGATTAAGCGCACCGGCTTTGGTGTCAACTTATTCGATGAGTGGCGTTATTTAG
Source organism: Paraperlucidibaca sp. (assembly GCA_018066805.1). Classification (GTDB taxonomy): domain Bacteria; phylum Pseudomonadota; class Gammaproteobacteria; order Pseudomonadales; family Moraxellaceae; genus Perlucidibaca; species Perlucidibaca wandonensis. The sequence continues at coordinate 20,548 of JAGPVX010000045.1, forward strand.
ACGAAGGCTATCCTGGTCAAGACAATAGTGTACGGCCATTAAACACCGAGTTTGTGTTGAATCAGGCACGCTACCAAGGCGCGCAAGTGCTGTTGGCGCGGCAAAACTTTGGTTGCGGCAGCTCGCGTGAACACGCGCCTTGGGCCTTAGATGAGTACGGTTTTCGCACCGTAATTTCATCGAGCTTTGCCGATATCTTCTTCAATAACTGCTTCAAAAATGGCTTATTGCCCGTGGTGTTAAGCGAAGCCGAACTTGACCAGCTATTTAAAGAATGCGAAGCCGGTGAGGGCTATGCCTTGACTATCGATTTAGCCGCCCAAGAAGTACGCACGCCCAGCGGTGCGGCCTTTAGTTTTGAGGTCGATGCTTTCCGTAAACACTGCTTGATCAAAGGCCTCGATGATATTGGCCTGACCTTGCAAGATGCCGATGCTATTAGCTCCTTCGAAGTCAAAGCACGCGCCGCACGCCCATGGGTTTTCAACGCGCTCGCGCGCTGATATTAAGCACAACTTTTAGAACAGTTTTTAGGAAAATAAGCATGAGCCAACACATTGTTTTACTCGCCGGCGATGGCATCGGCCCTGAGATCGTCGCTGAAGCAGAAAAAGTATTAACACAGGTCAATGAGCAGTTTTCATTAGGCCTAAGCTGGAACCATGAGCTATTAGGTGGCGCCGCCATCGATGCTCACGGCGTGCCGCTGCCTGATGTCACCTTAGATGCCGCGCGTAAAGCCGATGCGATCTTGCTCGGTGCCGTTGGCGGGCCGAAATGGGATGCGATTGAGCGCTCTATTCGCCCTGAGCGCGGCCTGCTGAAAATTCGTGCTGAGCTGAATTTGTTCGCTAATCTGCGCCCAGCATTGCTGTATCCGCAGTTAGCTGCTGCCTCATCGCTGAAGCCAGAAATCGTCTCAGGTCTAGATCTGCTGATCGTGCGTGAGTTGACTGGCGGTATTTATTTCGGCCAGCCACGAGGCATTCGCATCCTAGAAAATGGTGAGCGCCAAGGCTTCAATACCGACATCTACAGCGAGTCAGAAATTCGTCGCATTGCGCATGTGGCTTTCCAGCTTGCGCAAAAGCGCAATAAACGCGTGCTCTCGGTAGACAAAGCCAACGTCTTGGAGGTCACTGAATTGTGGAAGCAGGTGGTCACTGAGGTCTCGGCCGAGTATCCTGACGTCGCCTTGTCGCATATGTATGTCGATAACGCCGCCATGCAGCTAGTGCGCGCACCAAAACAGTTCGATGTCATCGTCACCGGTAACTTGTTCGGCGATATTCTCTCTGACCAAGCCGCCATGCTCACCGGTTCGATTGGCATGCTGCCATCGGCCTCGCTAGATCAGCAGAAGAAGGGCATGTATGAGCCTTGCCACGGTTCGGCTCCAGACATTGCCGGCCAAGGCATTGCCAATCCTTTAGCGACTATTTTGTCGGTGGCGATGATGCTGCGTTATAGCTTGAATGCACCGCTGGCCGCTGAAGCTATCGAAGCCGCCGTTGGTCGCGTGCTCGATCAAGGTCTGCGTACTGCCGACATTTTCAGCGAAGGCACTACGCGAGTTGGCACGAAAGCCATGGGCGATGCGGTTGTTGCAGCGCTTGCTGGCTAAGGCTTGAGACCCAGTACAGACATTTTAAGCGTCATTCTCGATGAGTTTGGCGCCACTTAATTTGATGAGATGGAGACGAAAATGAAAGTAGGTTTAGTCGGTTGGCGTGGCATGGTGGGTTCAGTACTGATGCAACGCATGAGCACTGAAAAAGATTTCGATCACATCGATCCCGTGTATTTCACCACATCAAGCCCAGGCAGCATCGCGCCGCATTTTGGCGATAAAGATGCCGGTGTATTGCAAGACGCACACAGCATCGACGCGCTTAAAGCCATGGACACCATCATTAGCTGCCAAGGCGGTGACTACACCAGCGAAATTTTCCCTAAACTGCGCGAAGCTGGCTGGGATGGTTACTGGATCGACGCCGCCTCCACATTACGCATGGAAGACGATGCCGTTATCGTGCTCGATCCCGTCAATGACGATTTGATCGACGCTGCACTCGATAAAGGCGTGAAAAACTTTATCGGCGGCAACTGCACCAACTCTATCTTGCTGATGGGTGTTGGCGGTTTGTTCAAAGCCGGTTTGGTTGATTGGGTCACGTCGATGACTTACCAAGCAGCCTCGGGTGGTGGTGCCAATCATATGCGCGAATTATTGCGCGGTATGGGCGTGATTCACGATGCCGTGAGCGAAGAGCTAGACACGCCATCGTCAGCAATTTTGGCCATCGATCGCAAAGTCTCCAACACCATTCGCAATGATGTGCCGCGCGAATTTTTTGGCGCGCCATTGGCCGGTGGTTTGATTCCGTGGATCGATAAACAACTCGACAACGGTCAAACCAAAGAAGAGTGGAAGGGCCAGGCTGAGGTCAACAAAATTCTTGGTACTAGCGCCACAGTGCCTGTTGATGGCCTCTGCGTGCGCATTGGTGCCATGCGCTGCCATAGCTTAGCGCTCACGCTGAAGCTGAAAAAAGATCTGCCATTGGAAGAAATCGAGCAAATCATCCGAGCCGGTAACGACTGGGTGAAATGGGTGCCGAATGACCGCGACGAGACTGTTGCTGAACTGACGCCAGCGGCTATTACCGGCACTTTGCAAATAGGTGTTGGCCGTGTTCGCAAGCTCAATATGGGCCCTGAGTATGTCTCGGCCTTTGTCATTGGTGACCAATTATTGTGGGGCGCTGCTGAACCATTGCGTCGCATGCTGCGCATCTTACTCGCGCGTCAAGGAGCTTAAAATAGATGGCCGCTATCACGCAGTCAGTGGGTTTGTTTGGGGTGACAGGCGAGGTCGGGCGCGCATTTTTCGATGGTCTCGAAGCGCAACCCGCATTCGTTGGGCGTTTGCGTTTGTTCGCCAGTGCCGCCTCCGGCGAGGAAACCCGCGTCTATCGTGATCGGCCCATCGCCATCGAGGTGGTCGAGGAGTTAGCGGCCGACCGCTTCGATGATTTGAGCGAAGCCATTTTGGCCGTGCCTGCTGATGTTGCCGACGAGTTAGCTGCGCAGCTTTTGCAGGCCGGCGTTCGCGTTTGGGATGTCACCGGGCATTTGCGTGCTCACCCACGCGCCGTGCCCTTGTCACAAGCTACTGGTGCTGACCTGTTGATCGTCTGCGATGATCCATTAGTCGCGCTGTGTCAGCCAGTGCTCGATGCATTAGCTGAGCAAGCACCGCTCACAGAGTTGGCCATTACAGCACTGTCATCGGTGTCGTTGCGCGGTAAAGCTGGCGTGAAAGAGTTAGCAGCCCAAACCGGCAACCTACTCAACGGACGTGGCATTGAGCCTACAGTCTGGACACAGCAAATTGCCTTTAACGTACTTTTAGCTGATGGCCAACGCGATAGCTCAGGCCGTACTGCTCGCGAACGCCGCATCGAAAAATCATTTAGCGCCTACGCACCAGTGATTAGCGTCGAGCAAGTCGTTATGCCGCTGTTTTTCGGCGCTATGGTGCAGCTGCGCTGGCATACAGAAACAGCCATTACCGCAGATATAGATAAGTTACTGAGCACGCTACCGCATACGCAAGTGACAGCGGCTCAGGCCAGCGAATTACCAAGCCCAGTGTCCGATGGTGCTGATCATGATGGCGTTAGCATTGCCCGTGTGCAGGTCAGTGATAATCGCGGTTCGTTATGGATAATTGCCGACCCAATTCGCGCTGGGCTGGTACGCCCCGTGCTTAACGTCTTGATGAATTTAGGATAAAGCGGCATTATCGCGACAAGAAGAATACGTTCGCCAAGGAGACACCCCATGCGCCACGGCCTGCAATACGCCGCCTTTGTGGCCCTAGGCCTGATGTTGACGACGCCTGCATTGGCTGTCTCCGTCGGTGAAATACGCCCGCAATCACGTGTTGGTGAACCATTGGCAGTGCAAATTGCCATCATCGATAGCGAAGGTTTTGCTGACGATAGCATTCTAGTTACGCCAGCAACCGCCGCTGATCACGCACTTCTGGGCATGCAACGCCCAATTTGGCTCGACCAAATGGTGTTTACCACTGTGCGTGATGCCAAGGGTCAGCTACAGGTGCGTGGTAAAGCTTCAGCATTGGCTCCCAATAGCGAGCAAAACTTCTTAGTGCAACTCAGTTGGCCTGGCCATGTGCGCTTGCAGCAAGTCAGCGTTAGCTTGCCCGCTGCGGGTAGTGCCTTGCCAGCAAACGACAGTGTTGCAGAGTCGGCAGGGCCAGCGGCATTACCGACAACTGAAGCTACTGTCGTTATTCCTGTGCGGCCTAGAGCTGTCGAAAAGTTCACCGCAGTGCCGGTGGTCGAGAGCCCAGTCCAGGTTCGTAGTGGTCAACTTTTAGTCCGCCACGGCGATACATTGAGTCAAATTGCCAGTGAGTGGGATCAGGATTTAAGCCTGAATCAACGCCAGAAAATCATTCGTGAGCGTAACCCGCAGGCCTTTATCAGCGGCAATATAAACCTTATCCGTGCCGGTGCTAGCCTTAGCTTACCGGATACTAAAACTATCGAAATTCCAACTGAGCGCGCTGCCAATCGTTGGTATCAAAAAGCTTTAAAGCAGGCCGAAGGCTTACTTGAGCCGACACTGAAGAAGCCAGTGGTTGCTGCTGCAGGCGCTGAAAATGGTGACGCAAGCGCTGATGCTAATCTGACACTGGTCTCACCAGGAAAAGATAGTGGTGGCGCTAGTGGTGCGGCCGAAAACTCAGGTAGTGACGCCGCTGCTAGCGCTTTAGCCGATGCTGAGACTGAGCGCACGAGTCTGCTCGACAAACGCCTGCAATTAAGCAATCGACTAGCTGCTTTAAATGAAGAAAATGCCGATGCTGATAAGCGTTTGCAGGTATTGGATGAGCGCTTAGCTGCTATGGAGCGCGGTGAGCCAGTGGCAGATGATGCGGCCGACGCTGTCAGCGATGAATCATCGGAACATGACAATAACTGGCTGTGGTGGCTAGCCGCTGGCATCTTTTGGCTGCTGCTTTTTGTGGTGTTGCTGCGCCAACGTGCTCAAAACAAAGAAGCTGCAAGCGCAGCAGAGTCAGCTCCAGAGAGCTCGAAAGAGGATGCCGTCGAAGCTGCTACCGAAGATCGCACCGAACCCACATTCGACGATACCTTCGCAAATTTGACAGCAGGCTCATCCTCATTAGGTAGCTATGATGATGAACCCGCTGGCGACGATGATGCCGAAGATGAGGGTGAGTACGACTTCCTCAATGACAGTGAATCCGAAGCCTTCCAAACCCGTCTCGATTTAGCTCAAGCCTATTTGGATATGAACGAGGTTGATGCTGCACGTCAATTGCTCGATCGTGTTGTTGAAGGTGGCACTAGCGAGCAGCGTGCGCGCGCTAAAGCACTTATTGATGAGCTAGGCTAAGCGCGAATTTGATGACTCAGCGCTATGCTATCGGCATCGAGTTCGATGGCCGTTTTTATCGTGGCTGGCAAACTCAGCAAGTCGGCGTTGCTAGTGTTCAAGCTACGCTAGAGGCGGCGCTCAGCAAGGTCGCCAATCATCCTGTCATTGTTCATGGTGCCGGCCGCACCGATGCCGGCGTGCATGCTTCTGGCATGATCGCCCATTTCAATAGCCCATCGATTCGTACCGAGCGTAACTGGCTAATGGGCGTCAATACCTGCCTGCCCGAGAGTATTACTCTACGCTGGCTAACGCCGATTCGTGATGATTTTCATGCGCGCTTTCAAGCCACAGCGCGACGCTATCACTACATTATTTATAACCATCCGCGCCGCTCCAGCCATTTAACCGGGCGAGCAACTTGGCATTACCATGCGCTCAACGCAGAGCGCATGCACGAGGCCGCTCAGCACTTGGTCGGTGTCCATGATTTCAGCGCTTACCGTGCAGTCGCTTGCCAATCCAATCGACCGGTACGCGATGTTCATTTCATTAATATTGAGCGGCGCGGGCCATTGATTCGTTTGGATATTCAGGCCGATGGTTTTTTGCATCATATGGTGCGCAATATCGTGGGCGTGTTACTCGCGATAGGGCAGGGGGATGCCGAGCCTGTCTGGGCGGCTGAGGTGCTTGCCAGTGGCGATCGCAGTGCTGGTGGCATTACGGCAGCACCAGATGGCTTGTACTTTGTCGACGCGCACTATCCTGATGCATTGCCGCGTGAGACTTTGGGCCCAAGCTGGCTGTCGGCTTGGCCGATTGCTTAGGCTGTTAAGCTGCTTGAAAAGTGTCATAAAATTGGCGTAGGACTTGGCAGCAAGCTCATTTGCGAGTTTACTGCGCAACATATAAAAATAATGTGTTCATTGGAGAGCGTCTGTGCAGAAATTATTTCAAGCCACTTGTTTGGCGATAGCTACTTTAGGCTTGAGTGCAACTGCGCAAGCATTCACTGTTGAAAATATGTCGGCGTGGTCGGCTGCCAAGCAGCCATTACGCATGGATATTGAGCTGGGTGATTTGGCCATTACCAATGCCAATGAAGTTCAGGTACGTGTTGCCAGTGAGGCCGAACACGCTCGCCTTGGCCTGACGCGCCCAAGCTGGGGCGATAACGTTCGCTTCCAAATGATTACGCTGCCCAATTTTCATGTCGTAGCACGAGCCACTACTGCCGATGCTTTCCCCGATGAGCGCGTGTCGTTTGTCGTGAACATTAGTACAGCTGGCGAAGGCCGCTTACAGCAAGTGGGCTCGGCTTTAGGCCTGCAACCCATTGCTGCGAAAAACCCGCCACCTGAGCGTCCAGTAATTAAAATTACGCCTGAGAAGAAGCCGGTTGAGGTAGTTGATTCAAAGCCCGCTGCCTCTAATGCAGTTAAGCCGGTATCTATTCAGTCGCAGGCTAAGCCCTATAATCCAACGGTTGAGTCTGTAGCTCCAGTAGCTAAAGCGGAAACCAGTAAGCCTGCTGCAGAAGCGCCTGCACCAAGCAAGAAGCCAGCTGCTAAGCCAGTCACACCAGTTGCCAAGAAGCCTGCCGAGGTCGCCGCAGCTCCTGTTGTTGCCGCCAAGCCTGCCCAGCCAGCTCAGTCAAGTGCCCCGACAAGTTCGCAAGACCGTGCCACTCTTGAGCAAGGGCTGAAGGCAGCGAAAGCGCAAGTGGCCGATTTGGAAGCGCAAATTGCTGCATTCGATAGCGCTGCCGCCAAAGGTGCGGCGACTAAAGAAGCTGCTGCCGCAAACGTAACTGCTGATGTGGACTCTGCAGCAACAGATGGCGCAGTGGTAGCTTCTACAGATGACATGCTCATCGTTGAAAATGATGCAGCTACTGAGAATGAGGTTGATGCTGAAACAGCAAATGATCAGGCAGTAGCAGCGGCTACAGTTGTCAGTGATGAGACACTGGTAGCTCCGGTGACCTCTACACTGAAGCCGTATCAGTGGTTTGCCCGTATCATGGTCCTCTTTGTTTTGCTGATTTTACTGGTTTTCTTCCTGATCGATAAAATACGTAATCGTCGCTAATTACGCGGCTCAGGCCGTGCCACTAGGCACGGCCTTTGCTACACTCGCAGGCTGATTTGGCCAAGGGTGTCAGCACAGTGTCATTGCCTATTCACGCAAGAACGCGCGTTAAAATCTGCGGTATCACCCGCAAGGAAGATGCATTTCACGCTATTACAGCTGGTGCAGATGCTTTGGGCTTTGTGTTTTATGAGCCTAGCCCACGTGCCGTGAGTGCAGCTCAGGCCGCCGCCATCATTGCTAGCTTGCCGCCGTTTGTGAGCACCGTTGGGCTCTTTGTCGATGCTCCTGCCCAGCAAGTGCACGCTACGCTAGCGACCGCACCATTAAGCCTGCTGCAATTTCATGGCGATGAGACCGAAGCCTACTGCCAGCAATTTCAACGTCCTTATATCAAAGCGTTACGTGTGCAGTCCGGCGATGATGTTGCCGCTCGTATGCGTGAATATCCATCTGCGGCAGCGATTTTGCTCGATGCATGGCACCCAAATCAGCCCGGTGGCACGGGCTTATGTTTTGACTGGCAGCAAGTTCCTAAAGAGATGTCTACGCGTGTGGTGTTGGCAGGCGGCTTAAGCGCGTCTAATGTAGCCGATGCCATTCGCGCCGTCAGGCCTTATGCCGTAGATGTTAGCGGTGGCGTTGAATCAGCTAAAGGCATTAAAAGTGCCGAAAAATTAATCGCCTTTATGGCAGGAGTTCAAGCAGCATGAGTGCACCGCAGTCCATTGATTTTTCTAAATTTCCCGATGCTCGCGGTCATTTTGGCATCCACGGTGGTCGTTTCGCCTCAGAAACACTAATGGCCGCACTTGATGAACTCGATCAGCTTTATGCGCGCCTAAAAAATGATCCTGATTTTCTTGCAGAGTTTGATTACGATTTAGCGCATTACGTTGGCCGTCCATCGCCGCTGTATCACGCAGAGCGCTGGAGTCGTGAGCTCGGTGGCGCACAGATTTATCTTAAGCGTGAAGATTTAAATCACACTGGCGCACACAAAATAAACAACACCATTGGCCAGGCTTTGCTGGCCAAGATTTCGGGCAAAACCCGTGTGATTGCTGAGACGGGCGCAGGCCAACATGGTGTTGCTACGGCGACCATTGCTGCGCGTTTAGGCATGGAGTGCGTGGTCTATATGGGCTCCGAAGATGTTAAGCGCCAGTCGCCAAATGTCTATCGTATGAAGCTTTTGGGCGCGACGGTAGTGCCGGTGACTTCTGGTTCGAAAACACTGAAAGATGCCTTGAACGAGGCCATGCGTGACTGGGTAACCAACGTCGAAAACACTTTTTACATCATTGGTACTGTGGCTGGCCCACACCCATACCCAATGATGGTGCGCGACTTTCAGTCAGTCATTGGTCGTGAAGCGCGGCGTCAGTGCTTAGAGCAGACTGGCAAGTTGCCCGACGCGTTGGTTGCTTGCGTTGGCGGTGGCTCTAATGCCATTGGCTTGTTCCATCCTTTTTTAGCCGATGAGTCAGTGAAAATATTCGGCGTGGAAGCAGCAGGGCACGGCATTAATGCTGGCGATGGCCAACATTCGGCACCATTAAATGCCGGCCGCCCAGGCGTATTGCACGGCAACCGCACCTACCTAATGAGCGACAAAGACGGTCAAGTCATCGAAACACATTCAATTTCTGCTGGTTTGGATTACCCCGGTGTCGGCCCAGAGCATAGCTGGTTGAAAGACATTGGCCGTGCCGACTACGTCACCATTAATGACACTGAAGCGCTTGCGGGGTTTCATCGTTTAACACGTACTGAAGGCATCATTCCTGCGCTTGAGTCCAGCCATGCTTTGGCCTATGTCGAAAAGCTGGCACCAACCATGAGCCCAGAGCAAATCATCATTGTGAATTTATCTGGCCGTGGCGACAAAGACTTGATGACTGTCGCCAATCTTGATCAAGAGGGTTAATGCGTGAGCCGTTTAACAGCCTGTTTTGCCGCGCTAAAAGCTAGCGGCACCAAAGCCTTAATTCCCTATATTGTTGCTGGCGATCCAACACCAGAAATTACCGTTGATGTTCTGCATGCGCTAGTCGCCGCAGGCTCCAATGTGCTCGAAATTGGCGTGCCATTTTCTGACCCAATGGCTGATGGTCCGACCATTACCTTGGGCCATGAACGTGCATTGACACATCACGTCTCATTGCGTGATGTACTAAAAATGGTCACCGAGTTTCGCCGCAAAGATAGCCAAACACCGATTGTCTTGATGGGCTATTTAAACCCCGTCGAGGCCATGGGTTACGCCACTTTTGCCGATGCCTGCGCTGAAGCGGGCGTTGATGGTGTGCTCACTGTAGACATGCCGCCAGAAGAGGCCGATGAGCTAATGGCAGAATATAAGCGAGTGGGCATCGATCCAATTTACTTGCTCGCACCAACCACTACCATGGCCCGCGCCGCCCGCATTACCGCAGCAGCCAGCGGCTATGTGTATTATGTCTCGCTTAATGGCGTAACCGGCTCTGCCGCGCTCGATGTTGGCGCGGTAAGCGCACGTATTGCCCAACTGCGTACTTTGACGCAATTGCCCATTGGCGTTGGTTTTGGTATCAAGGATGCTGAATCTGCCGCTGCTGTGGCGCGTGTCGCTGATGGTGTCGTGGTGGGCTCAGTATTAGTGCAGCGTATGGGCGAGCTTGCCGCTACGCCACAACAAATTCCTGCTGCCGTAGCGAATATTTTAGCGCCGCTACGCGCTGCAATAGATCAGGCCTGAGGGCCGAGTCAGCGTGAGCTGGCTCATAAGGAGTCATCGATGAGTTCGAGTTGGTTAGAGCGCATTCTTCCGAATGTTGGTGCCCAGTCTGCAGCCGATCGCCGTGTTGCGGTGCCTGAGGGCCTGTGGCGTAAGTGCCCCAAGTGTGAGTCCGTACTCTATCAAGCAGAGGTTGAGCGTAACCAACATGTCTGCCCTAAATGCCAGCACCATTTACGCATTGGTGCACGTCACCGTATCGACATCACTCTCGATACCGAAGGTCGTGAAGAGCTAGGGCAGGAACTATCGCCTGTCGATATTTTACGCTTCAAAGATTCCAAGCGTTACAGCGATCGCCTAGCCGATGCTCAAGCAAATACTGGCGAAAAAGACGCGCTAGTGGTGATGAAAGGCACAATCAATGAGCTGCCTGTTGTTGTCGTCGCTTTCGAATTTGACTTTATGGGCGGCTCCATGGGTTCAGTTGTGGGTTCGCGCTTTGTTTTGGCAGCTGAGTATTGCTTGAAGCACAGAGTGCCTCTGATTTGCTTCGCGGCCTCTGGCGGTGCCCGTATGCAAGAGGCGCTATTTTCGCTGATGCAAATGGCGCGTACATCGGCTGCTTTGGAGCGTATGAAAGAGGCTGGCGTACCTTATATTTCAGTGCTCACCGATCCTGTTTATGGCGGCGTCTCAGCGAGTTTAGCCATGCTTGGTGACATTAATGCCGCAGAGCCAAACGCCTTAATCGGCTTTGCCGGCCCGCGCGTGATTGAGCAAACCGTCCGTCAAAAATTGCCTGAGGGCTTTCAGCGCTCGGAGTTTTTGCTCGCTCATGGCACGGTCGATGTCATTATTCATCGCCACGAAATGCGCGATAGCTTATTCCGCCTACTCGCTAAATTTATGCACTTTCCCGTGTGATCAAACCGGTAGGTGCCCGCATGATGTCTGCGTTAGATGAAAATGCCAAAAGCGTCAGCGATTGGCTTGCGATACTTGAGCAGCGTCATCCAAGCGCGATTGATCTTGGTCTTGAGCGTGTTGGCGAGGTAGCCGACCGACTCAATCTGCGCCAATTTCCCTGCCCTGTAATCACCGTTGCAGGCACCAATGGCAAAGGCTCGACCGTGGCGACTATTGTCGCCATTGCGCGTGCTGCCGGATGGCGCGTGGCCAGCTATACATCCCCACATTTAGTGCATTTTCATGAGCGTATTAATTGCGATGGCGCATTCATTTCCGATGCAGATTTAGTCAATTCGCTTGATGCTATTGAGGCTGTGCGTTCCGACACCTCATTGACCTATTTCGAACACACCACGCTTGCTGCTTTTTACTGGTTTCAGCGCCAAAACCCAGACCTGCTTGTGCTTGAAGTGGGACTGGGTGGGCGCTTAGACGCTGTTAATTTAGTAGACCCCAGCGTGGCTGTTATCACTAATATCGGCCTCGATCATACCGACTGGCTAGGCGATAACTTAGCCAGCATTGCGCGTGAAAAGGCTGGCATCATGCGTGCCGGCCGCCCAGTAATCTTAGGCGAGCGCGAGCCACAAGCTGCGCTGATTGAGCATGCTCAAGCCTTAGATGCACCGACTTGGGTGAAAGGCCGAGACTACGATTTTGCTGTTAAGGCCGATCGGGGCGCATGGCAGTATGGTGATTGGCTTTTGCCTTTGCCGAGCGTGGCCTTAGACAACGCCGCTACGGCCATTGCTGCATTGCAAGCATTGGCAGAGCTCACGGATAAACCTATTGCCGCTGCAGAAATAGCTGAAGGTCTCCGCCAAACTAGTGTTGCAGGGCGGATGCAGCGCCTGCCTTGGCCTAAGAATCTTGCAGGCAAGGCATCTGTGCCTGAGCTAATACTAGATGTCGCGCACAACCCTCATGGCGCTAAGTTTTTATGGCAGCACATAGCGCCGTTGGCTGCACCAGGGCGCACCATCGCGGTCTTGGCCATGCTTGCCGATAAAGATAGCGCCGGCGTGATGGCGAGCAGTAAGGCCTATGTCGACAGCTGGTGTTTGGCCAGTTTGTCGTGCCCTCGCGGACAGTCCGCTGCGGCATTGGCAGATATAGCAGCAAGTATCGATTTAACTGCGTGTTCTGCGCACGATAGTGTGGCTGAGGCGTTAGCATCTGCTCGTCTTCAGGCTACTGAGCACGATAGAATTGTCGTCTTTGGTTCGTTCTACACGGTTGCCGCCGTGTTGGCACTCAGCGAGTAAGCTATGGAAAAAGTGATTGGGCAGCGTGTTTTAGGCGGTGTGGTGTTAGTAGCAGCCGCTATTTTATTTTTGCCCATGGTATTGGAGGGTGCCGGTGTTGCTGCGTTGCAGCCGCCAGAGATCCCTGCGAAGCCCGCTGTGCCTACCGCCAATGACCTTGCGCCAGCGCTGCAAGACCAAGCAGCAGAGCTTGAGGCAAGTATTGCCGATAGTCATGGCGAACCAACATTTTATCCTGTGCAGCCGACTACTCAGGCCGCACCCGAAACAACCGAAGATGTTCCTGAGCGCTTTCGCTTAGCGGGCGAAAATGAAAAAACTAGTGCTCCGGCTGCTGCGAAGCCAGCTGCTCCAGCGCCAGTTAAAGTTGCGCCGACTGTAGCGGCTACAACTAAGCCAGTTGAGGTTAAATCGGCGGAGGCCAAGGTTGCAGCCGCGCCAGCTGTCGAGACCAAAGCTGCACCGGTCAGCAAGCCCGAAGCTAAGCCTGTCGTCAAAACTGAAGCGAAGTCAGATCCCAAACCAGCCATTAAAGCTGAGGCCAAGCCGGCTGGCCCAGGTTTACCAAGCGCTTGGGTTGTGCAAGTTGCCAGCCTTAGTAGCAAAGCCAGTGCCGATGACTTAGTTGCACGATTGCGCAAAAATGGCTTCCGTGCATCAGCTGTAGAGCAGGGCGGTGTATTTAAAGTGAGTGTTGGCCCTGAGTTAGATCGCGGCATTGCCGAGTCTTTAAAGCAGCGCTTAAGCGCCGATGCTGAGCTCAAACTCAACGGTTTTATTGTGCCCTATCGCCCTTAAGTCCATGACGGCGCAAGTCGCAGTTGGTATGATGCGCGCCATCCGGCCTTAGCCTCCCGCCATTGACTCTGAGTTCTATGCATCCGGCAGATATCGTCATCTTGGTTGTGCTCGCGCTATCGCTAATCTTCGGATTCTGGCGTGGTTTGGTGCGCGAGGCGATCTCTCTCACCGGTTGGGTTCTCGCAATTTATCTCGCCCGCACTTACAACGAGCCCATGGCCGCATGGCTGGCACAGTGGGTCGGCACTCCCTCAATACGCCTCGTCATGTCCTATGGCGGCTTATTTTTAGGCACATTAGTGGTGTGCAGCCTTGGCGGATACGCCGTTAGCATGATGTTGCGCGCCGGCGGCTTAAGCCTTGTCGATCGATTTTTTGGCGGCGTCTTTGGTGTTGCCCGAGGCTTCGTGCTCTGTCTTGTCGCGCTCATGCTGATGGCACCGTTTATCGTTAACGATGCTTGGTTTCGCGAAGCCCAGCTACCGCGTGCCATCTTGAAATATGAATCCGTTGCTCGTCACCTGAAAGATCAGGCGATTACCATTATTCGTTCCCCAAATACTAGCGAGTCAGCTAGCCACTAAGCTCGAGAGGTCACCATGTGCGGAATCGTTGCCATCGCCGGCAAAGGCCCGGTTAATCAGGCACTTTATGACGCGCTCACGGTGTTACAGCATCGCGGACAAGACGCTGCTGGTATTGTCACCAGCGATAATCATCGCTTATTTCTGCGCAAAGACAACGGCATGGTGCGCGATGTATTTCATACCCGCCACATGCTGCGCTTGGTCGGCAACTATGGCATCGGCCATGTTCGCTACCCAACAGCCGGCTCGTCTAGTTCAGCTGAAGCGCAGCCGTTTTATGTCAACTCACCGTATGGCATCACGCTCGCGCACAACGGCAACCTGACCAACTCAGAAGCCTTGGCGAAAGATATTTATCGCTCCGATTTGCGTCACGTCAACACCGACTCTGACTCCGAAGTATTGCTCAATGTGTTTGCACATGAGCTGCAAATTCGCGGCAAAATTGTGCCCGGCATTGACGATATTTTTGCTGCTGTCAGTGGTGTGCATGTTCGTTGCAAGGGCGCTTACGCAGTCGTCGCAATGATCAGTGGCTACGGCATTATCGGTTTTCGCGACCCCTTCGGCATTCGCCCGATTATTTTTGGCGAACGCGACACCGCGAATGGTAAGGAATACATCATCGCATCGGAGTCGGTAGCGATTACTTCAGTGGGCTTCCGTGTTGTGCGCGACTTGAAGCCGGGCGAAGCGATTTTCATCGATAACGAAGGCAATATGCACACGCGCCAGTGTGCGGAGAATCCGGTGTATTCACCGTGCATTTTTGAGCATGTGTATTTCGCTCGCCCTGACTCGTTTATCGATAAAATTTCGGTCTATAAAGCTCGCCTGCGTATGGGTGAGACGCTGGCCAATACCATTTTGAAAGAGCATCCCGACCTAGAAATCGATGTGGTGATTCCGATTCCTGACACTAGCCGCACGGCGGCGTTAGAGTTGGCAAATCATTTGAACGTGAAGTACCGCGAGGGCTTCATGAAAAACCGTTATATCGGCCGCACGTTCATTATGCCGGGCCAGGGTCAGCGGAAAAAATCCGTACGCCAAAAGCTCAACCCGATTGAGCTCGAGTTTATGGGCAAAAATGTCCTGCTGGTTGATGATTCCATTGTCCGTGGCACCACCTGCCGTGAAATCATCCAGATGGCTCGCGATGCTGGCGCTAAGCATGTCTATTTCGCTTCGGCCGCACCGGCAGTGAAATATCCAAATGTGTATGGCATCGATATGCCGGCGCGCACGGAGCTGATCGCTCATGGCCGTACTGAGCAAGAAATTTGTGAGCTTATTGGCGCTGATGCGTTGATTTTCCAAAAGCTGGAAGATTTAGTCGCTGCTGCACGCGAAGGCAATCCCGATATCGAGCGCTTTGATTGCTCAGTATTTGATGGCGAATACGTAACTGGCGATATCGATGAGTGCTACCTCGATGCCTTACAAGCCTCGCGTAGCGATGGCGCTAAGCATCGAGTTCAGCAAGGGCCAAACCTCGTCGATTTATCCAACGGCGACTAATTTCTTAGTGTGAGGCAAGCATGTCTAACGAGCATTCCACCCCGAAGTTTGACACGCTTGCCGTGCGTGCCGGCAATATTCGTAGCGATCATGGCGAGCATTCAGAAGCTTTATTTCTGACCTCGTCGTATGTTTTTGCCTCTGCAGAGGAAGCCGCGGCACGCTTCGATGGCTCCAAGCCTGGCAATGTCTATTCGCGCTATACCAACCCCACAGTGCAATGCTTTGAGGAGCGCTTAGCCGCACTCGAGGGCGGTGAAAAAGCGGTTGCCACCAGCTCCGGCATGGCAGCGATTTTGTCCACCGTGCTAGGCCTGTTGAAATCGGGTGATGCTATCGTGACATCGCAAAGCCTATTTGGCACGAGCAATGTCTTGTTCACCAAATACGCTCATAACTTCGGCGTTAGCACCACCTTCGTGCCATTAGCCGATCTATCTGCATGGGAAGCGGCCATTACGCCGGCGACAAAATTGTTCTTTGTAGAATCGCCGAGCAATCCATTGGGTGAGTTAGTCGACATTGCCGCACTCGCCACATTGGCGCATAAGCATGGCATTTTGCTTGCCGTGGATAACTGTTTCTGTACACCGGCTCAGCAATTGCCTTTGGCGCTAGGCGCTGACTTGGTGATTCATTCCGCAACTAAATACATCGATGGTCAAGGCCGTACGCTAGGCGGTGCTGTGGTTGGTTCAGCGGTGCTTATTAATGAAATTTTGGGTGTTGTGCGTACTTGTGGGCCAACCATGAGCCCATTCAATGCCTGGGTCTTTCTCAAAGGCCTTGAGACCTTACGTATTCGTATGACTGCGCACGCGCAAAATGCCTTAGCCTTGGCGCAATGGCTGGAGCAGCAGCCGAACGTACTAGCCGTACATTACACCGGCTTGAAGTCGCACCCGCAGTATGAGCTGGCTTGTCGTCAGCAAAGTGGTTTTGGCGGCGTATTGTCGTTTGAAGTAGAGGGCGGGCGAGAAGCCGCTTGGCGCTTTATCAATGCGACTCAGCTGCTCTCAATCACCGCTAATTTGGGCGATACGAAATCGACAATTACTCATCCGGGCTCAACGACTCACGGGCGCTTAAGTCCTGAGGCAAAAGTGTTGGCGCGAATTAGTGAGGGGCTGATTCGTATTGCTGTCGGCCTTGAAGATATCGACGACTTGAAAGCGGATTGCGCGCGCGGGTTTGCTGCCCTTGCATGAGTAAACAGATGCCCGGTTACCGCCGGGTTTCGTATGCGCTTTTGCTCGGTGGCTTTGCCACTTTCTGGCTGCTGTATTGGCCGCAGCCATTGCTGCCGCACTTTGCCCGCGACCTACAGTTATCGCCAGCGCAAAGCTCATTTATCCTCTCTATTGCCACCGCCGCATTAGGTTTGGCATTAATCCCTGCAAGCCTACTCGCCGACCGCTTTGGCCGCCGCCCGGTTATGTGCTGGGCGATGTTCATTGCTGCTGTATTCACGGTGATGACTGCGTGGGCGCAAAACCTCGAGCAACTTCTCATGCTACGTGCATTAGCCGGCATTGCGCTCGCCGGCCTACCTGCGACAGCGATGGCTTATGCCGGCGAAGAGGTTGAGCCACGAGCAGTGGGTGGCGTGATTGGCATCTATGTTGCCGGCACCGCATTGGGCGGCATGAGTGGTCGTCTAGTCACCGCCGTAGTTGCTGAGCATTGGCCATGGGCAGATGCGGTCGCAGTAGTTGGAGTTGTCGGCGTACTTGCTGCTATCGTCATGTGGTGGTTTTTACCACCTTCTCAGCACTTTCACGCCCGCGCTTTGCCATGGTCTCGACAGGGGCGACAGGCCTTTGCCGGCGCGATAAAAGCCATTACCTCCGATACCCAGCTCTGGGCGCTCTACATCACGGGCTTTTTGCTTTTAGGCATATTTGTCGGGCTGTATAACTATTTAAGCTTTCGTCTTGAGTTGCCGCCATTTTCGCTCAGTTCGGCGGCTATCGGCGCTGTATTTCTACTGTATTTACCCGGCTCATTGGCTTCAGCGTGGTCGGGTCGCCTAACACGGCAGCTAGGGCGACCTGCAGCATTGGCTTGGATGTGGTTGCTGATGTTTCTGGGTTTATGGCTGTCATTGGCCAGTAACTTGGCTTGTCTTCTCGCAGGTGTGGCGTTGCTAACGTTTGCTTTTTTTGGTGCGCATGCCATTGCGAGTAGCTGGGTAGGGCAGCGCGCTGGCCAATATAAAGCATTGGCCGCCGCGCTGTATTTACTGAGTTATTACCTCGGCGCCAGCGTGCTCGGCACTTTGGCTGGTGTGGCCTGGGCTGGCCAAGGTTGGTTAGGCGTTGTCATCTTGCTGACATGTGCCTTGGCGCTTGGCATAGCATTACTCTGGTGGGTTTTACGCGCGTTTGATGAAACGTATGATGGCAATTAATACTACTGCACCAACAGTGGCAACGATGATGCTGGCGATAAAACCGCCGCTCGATGCCAAGCCTAGTGCCTCAAATAGTTTACCGCCGATGACAGCGCCGACAATGCCCACGACGATATCGCCAATGATGCCGTAGCCGCCGCCCTTCATCACGACGCCAGCCAACCAGCCGGCAATTAGACCTACTATAATCATGCTTAACATAGACATCTCCGATTGATTTAATAATGCGCCACGATACAGTTTGTATCATGAGAGCGAGGCAAACGCGTAGCTAAGACAACAATTTGGCCACATGATAACTAACGGAAGTTGCACATCTTTGCATTGAAATAAGTACTCTTACTACTATAAGTACGCGTTAGTTTATTTTCGTACGCGCTAAAAAGGCTGTTTTTTATGGCGTTGCTTCGCTGGTACAAACCGTCCACGAGCTTTTTGGCTTGGTTGGGCCTACTAACCTCGCTATTACTTGTCACAGTAATAGCCGTGACCTTGTCCGATTCGCGAACTCGACACGCTGCAAATATCAAGCTCAATAATGAGCTGCTACGCATGAGCGCTCTGCGCAGTGAGCAGTTTAAAAGTCGAATCGATGCGCTGCGCAATGACGTGCATTTTCTTTCGCGCTTACCCCCGTTAAAAGGCATGACCCGTGCGGCATTTCATGGCGGTATAGATCCGCAGCTACAGATAAGCTCCGATGTTTGGGCGCAACAACTAAATAATGTGTATTTGGCCTACCTTGAAACCAATCCAGCGCTTCTACAAATACGTTTAATCAGCGTCAAAGATGATGGCAAAGAGCTTGTTCGCGTTAATAAGCGTAGCGGAGTGGCAAAAATTGTACCCATGGATCAGCTGCAAAATAAGGCTGATACGCTGTATTACCGTGAGGTCTTAAAGCTTAAGCCACAAGAGATTTATATCTCACCACTAAATCTTAATCGCGAGTATGGCAAGGTTGAGATCCCGCACACACCAGTGCTTCGCTTAGCCACGCCAGTCTACACGCCAGATGGCCAGCTCTATGCCATGGTGGTACTGAATTACGACAGTAAAAGCTTATTGCAGAGTATCGAGGCGAGACTGCCTAGTTATGCTCAGGCCTACATCACTAATCCAGATGGCGATTTTATTCTGCATCCAAACCCTTCACATGAGTACGGCTTCGACTTAGGCAAGCGTTATCGTTGGCAAGGCATGGCTACTGCTAATGTCACTGAGGCAGATATTCCGCATGGTATTACCCTCTGGAATACTATGGATGATCGCGTACTTCATGCTGCTTTTAGGTCTGTAACTATTGGCGATGGTCGTACTGCATACCCGTTGAGTATTGCCATCGCAACCGATGATCGAATGATCATGGACAATGTCATTGCGGCGCGAAAAACAGTCTTACTGAACATGCTGTTAGTCTCGCTTATTAGCATGATCTTTTTGCAGTTGTACTTAATTATTAGGCGACGTCAGCGGCAAATTGATATGCAGCAAAGTAGGCAAGCGGCGATTGTTGCCAGTGCCAGCGATGCCATTATTGTTACCACGTTAACCGGCACGATTTTGAGCTGGAACCAAGCCTCAACGCGGCTCTTTGATTACTCAGCGGAAGAGGCCATTGGCTGCGATATAGCCACGTTGATTGGCGGCGATACATCTGAAACCGCGAGTACGCAAAAAACGCTTAGCCAAGGCTTAACGGTGCCGCATTTCAGCACAAGCCGGGAGCAGCGCGACGGTAACGTAATTTATGTGTCGTGCTCGGTTTCGCCGGTACTGGATGCGCAAGGACAAGTCTCCGCCGTGGCGCATAGCCTGCGTGACATCAGCCGAGAAAAAGCTGCTGAGGCTGAGGTTTTAGCGCTCAATGCCAACCTTGAGTATCAAGTCGAGGAGCGCACAGCGGAGCTGCTGGTTGCTAAGGAGCGCGCTGAAGTGGCGAGTCAGGCCAAGTCTGCCTTTGTTGCCAATATCAGCCATGAAATTCGCACACCAATGAATGCGGTTTTGGGCATCACGCATTTGCTTGGCAAAACGAAACTCAGCGCCGATCAAACCAAATACCTAAACATGCTGCGCGGGGCAGGCGAGTCACTGCTAACGCTACTCAATGACATTTTAGACTTTTCGAAAATTGAAGCCGGCCACATGGCTTTGGTGGAGTCGCCATTCCGTCTTAATGATGTACTGAATGTTTTAGCCACCATCATGTCGGTTAACGCAGCGCATAAATCCATCGAGCTGATCATCGGTGTTGAGCCCGATGTTGCTGAAAGCTATGTAGGTGATGTGCAGCGCTTGCAGCAAGTGCTAGTGAATTTAGTTGGCAACGCCATCAAGTTTACGGAAGAGGGCGAGGTGGCTTTACTCGTCGACAATTATCGCGACTCAGAACTAGGCCCTTGCGTGCGCTTTCGTGTGCGCGATACCGGCATTGGCATGACTGCTGACCAACAGGCAGGACTATTTGCTCCATTCTCGCAAGCCGACGCATCAATCACGCGCCGCTTCGGTGGCACTGGCTTAGGTTTGGCTATTTCAAAGCGCTTAGTCGCGCTAATGAACGGCTCCTTGCTGCTCAGTAGTGAGTTTGGCGTAGGCACGGAGTTTAGTATCTGCGTGCCTCTATCGGTGTCTGACCTGCATTTAGATAGTCAGCGCTCGGCAACCCAGCTTGGCGATTTACGCGTACTAGTTGTCGACGACAATCCCACCAGCTGTGAGTATCTGTGCAAAGCCATTAAGAGTTGGGGCTGGCACGCCAGTGCAGCTGCCAGTGGCAAAGATGCTTTAGCCGTGATTAATCGCGCACAAGCAGCACACAACGCTTTCGATGTTTTGGTGCTGGATTGGCAAATGCCTGGCCTTGATGGTTTGGAGACTATGTCGGCAGTGCAGGCTGAGCATCCTGAAGCATCCTGGCCGATGGTGATTATGGTCAGCGCCTTTGAGCAGTCAGAGATGCAGCTGGCCTTAGGCAAGCGCAGCATAGATGCGGTGCTAGTCAAGCCAGTGACTAGCTCAAATCTATTCGACACTTTGCATGAAGCGATAGCTAAGCAGCGCGGCGAAACCCTAGTGGCTCTGCCAAAAACAGTTGAGCAGCCATTACTAGGCGTGCGCATTTTATTGGTTGAGGATAATGCGCTAAACCGTTTTGTCGCCGGCCAAATGTTGACTCAGGCTGGTGCTGAGGTGCGTATGGCTGAGCACGGTGAGCAGGCCATTGAGGCGATAAAGTCTGACCCTAGCGCCATTGATTTAATCTTGATGGACATCCAAATGCCAGTAATGGATGGCATCACGGCGACCGAGTATTTACGCCAGAACGATCAGTGGAAAGGGCCTATTTTGGCAATGACTGCTGGTGTGCTCGACAGTGAGCGCGAGTCGTATTTGGCTGCAGGCATGAATGGCTTTATCGCCAAACCAATTATCCATGAACAAATGATGGCGTCGATTAAGGCCATTTTAGAGAGCCAACCTAAAGCTACTACTTCGGCCTTAGTTGCTGGCAAACGACCAGCGATTCCAGCACAAAAAATGTTAGCAGACTTCGATGTCTCGTCATTGTTAGCCTTGGCGCAAAACGACTCAGGCTATGTCGATGCTCTAGCTAAAATTATCGCTAAAGCGGTTGCCGCAGGCGTATCGCCACTAAGCGATGCTAATGCTGCTTGGATCGCCGGCGATAGTGATCGTGCCGCTGGAATACTGCATAGTTTGCGTGGCTCACTAGGCTCATTGGGCGCACAGCATTTTGCACATATTGCACTGCAGCTTGAGTTGGCCATTAGTGCCAATGACACCGCGCAAGTGCAGCCATTGTTCGATGCAACAACGGAGTCTTTGACTGCATCACTAACACAAGCCGCGCGTTGGCTAGAAAGCCGTCAGTAATAAGGAGCTGGGATGATTAAGGTTGTTGCAGCGATTGCCTTGCGTGATGGCTTAGTGTTGGTAGCTAGGCGCGCACTCGGTCAGCGTCAAGCAGGGCTTTGGGAGTTTCCTGGCGGTAAGATTGAGGCCGGCGAAAGCGAAGCAGAAGCATTGGCGCGTGAGCTGCACGAAGAGCTCAATATTGCTGCGCATATTGGTGAGGAATTTGCGCGCACGCAGCATCATTATGCCGATGTCAGCATCGAGCTAATTGGCCTGTTTACTGAATTGCCCGAGATGGACTGTGTGCTCAGTGTGCATGACCAAATCGATTGGGTGCCAATAGGGCATTTAGCAATGGTAGATCTAGCGCCTGCAGACATTGTATTAGCGCAAAAACTGATGCGTGAGTTTGCCTAGTCGCCATTTTGTGCCAGCAGATTGGCCGGTATGAAAGGTGATTTGTATGAAAAGTGTTGTTACTAAGTTTCACTCATGATGTATATTGCCAAACATAAGTAATACAAAAAAGGCAGTACCCCATGTTCATTTCATTTCGAAAGGCAACGCTTGTTGCTCTTGCAGCGTCTACAGCACTTTTAGCTGCCTGTAGCGACTCAACTAAAACGTCTACGACAACTCCTCCTACTCCTCGCATAGATGCTGCCTGTATTGAGGCTGGCCCAAATGCTCGCGAGCAAGTCTTAACGCGACTATCTCTTGCCCGAGCCGGCGACACAGTGGCGTTTTGCGAAGGCTATTTTGAGATGTCCACGGGTTTGCTGGTCAATAGCAAAAACGGCATTACCCTGAAAGGTGCGGGTAAAGATAAAACCATTCTTAATTTTCTTAATAGCGACAGTGGTGAGGGCATTAATGCCAGCTACGCCGACGGCTTGATTTTGCAAGGCTTTACCGTGGAAGACACACCGGGCAACGGTGTTCGTGTGTTCCGCTCTGAGTCAGTGACGATTCGTGACGTGCGTGTGCGCTGGCACGACGCCGCTGGCCGTGACGAGACTAGCGATAAATATACGCCACGCTCCGATGTCGGCGCTTATGGCTTGTATCCTGTTGAGACTCAACATGTCCTGATGGAGGATTGTGAGTCTCATGGCGCTTCCGATGCGGGCATTTATGTAGGCCAGTCTAACGACGTCATCGTGCGAAATTGTTTAGCGACATACAACGTCGCTGGTTTCGAGTTTGAAAATACCTACCGAGCATTATTTGAAGATAATGTGGCGACAAAAAATACCGGTGGGTTCTTAATTTTTGACTTGCCTGACTTGCGCCAGTACGGCGAAAAAAACGTTGTGCGTCGCAACAAATCCTATAACAACAACACGGATAACTTTGCACCAACTGGCAATATTGTAGGTCTTGTGCCACGCGGTACCGGTATGTTGGTTCTCGCATCAGATCAGCTAGAAATTTACGACAACGATATTACGGGCAACGACACCTTCGGTATTGCAGTCGTTAACTATGGCTTAGTCGATCGCAACTATCCTGATCTGCGCTATGATTTTTATCCAGAAGGTATTGAGATTCATAACAACCGTTTCTCCGGTAATGGTCAGAGTCCGCAGCTGCCAATAGCCGATCGTGGTGTCGCCTCCGCCTTGCCTTTATTGATGCGCGTGAAGAACTTTGGTCGTGGTGCTGATATCGTTTGGGACGGTGGTGAGGATGAGCCTAACGACTGCACAGACTATCCTGTTGATGAAGATGGTATTGCGCTCAACAAGCCAAACAATGCTGAAACACGCTATGAACCGCGAGTGGATGAGCGTGGCCGTCCTAACTACTATCGCTCAGATAAAGATCCGAAATGCAAATACAACGCATGGAAGTTTGATGCTCAGAAAAAGCTTAAAAAGCCCGAAAATGGTTTGTGTTTAAGTAATAACACCCACAAATCAAACCCGTTGGTGACACCGTTCTTAAATGCTGGTTTGAATCGATCAGATATTGGTCCAGAGTTAATCCAGCAAATTATTGTGCCCGGAAGCAGTGATACCGCACCGTTTGCGTGTGACCTGCCAGATCGCCCAATTCCCGTGCTGAAGCTACCTTATAAGATAGTTGCAGAGGAAGCGGCTCCATCTGCAGCTGCTATCGCTGCTGCGTGCTCTGCGGTTAAGCCTGGTCAAGTTAACTGGAATGCATTGGCAAAGTTTGACTGCCCTGAGTTGAGCCAATATGGCCTATTCAAGGTGGCAAATGACCCGCTGAGCGGTGGCCAAGGCTCGTTTGTTATGCCCTACGAGCTCAATAGCACGCTGTTTTCTGACTATGCCAGTAAGTATCGCGTGATCTTCTTGCCGCCAAATGCTCAAGGTGGTGTGCAGCCAGCTAAGTATCAAGACAAGAAATCGACCAATAGCATCAATGAGTCACTGGACTTCCCAGTTGGCACCGTGATCTCGAAGACATTCACTTTCCGCACGGAGGATGCTGGTGGACAGCTGCTACGCGAGCACATTGTTGAGACACGTCTGATCATCAAACGTGATACCGCCGTTGGTGAGCGCTGGATTGGTCTGCCCTATGTGTGGCAGCAAGGCAGTGACGGCAAACCAACCAAAGCTGTTCTAGCTTTAGCTGGCGACAATGTTGCTGTGCAGTGGGATTATTTAGATCCGAATCCTAATGTGAAGAAAAATAACGAACGTGCGCGCTATAAAGGTGCCTCTGCTGCCTATGCCGTACCAGCCGCCCTGAACTGCATCACTTGTCATGGTGGTGATGATCGTCTGGGTGCCGCACCAATTGGGCCAAAGGCACGCAATATGGATCGTGGCATTAACAAAGATAAAACCGGTGAAAATCAGCTAGCGTTTATGGCGCGTAAAGGCTGGCTAACGGGCTTTAATGCTGATGCATCTAAGCGTGACACTCCGATGGCGACCATGGAGATTCCAGGCAGTGGGCCAAGCAAGGCGCTACCTGGAACACCGCGTGATGTTCATGAGCGAGTGCGAGCTTACTTAGAAGTAAACTGTGCGTACTGCCATAACAACAATGGTGGCGCCTCCAATTCGGGCTTGTACTTAGATAGCTTCCGTACTGTTGGGGTTCGTTACGGTATTTGTAAAAAGCCTGTTGCAGCTGGGCGTGGCTCAGGTAATCGTGGCCACGATATTGTGCTGGGCAATGCCGCAGCCTCCATCATGAGCTATCGTGTTGGCTCAGCCGAGGCGGGTATTCGTATGCCGCCAATTGCTCGAAGCGTCGTCCATGGCGAAGCATCGGCGCTGATTAATGAATGGGTCAACACTGGCTTGCCAGGGGTGAATGCTGAAAATAATGACGAAATTCAAAATGAGAACAGCTGTAATGATAGTGAGTTGCCACTGCTATTGACTGAGTTGCTGCCAGCAGAGCTCAGTGATGTGCTTTCTCAAATCCAAGCAGCCTCTGGTGGCCTCGTCAATATCAGTGCGGTGACTGATTTACTTGAGTCCATCACCAAAGGTGTAACAGGCGCGCTATCGCCCACACAAATAAGTGAGCGCGCGATGAAAGGAACGCCAGCGGCTAACCGCTAGTTTCTTTCTGTACTGCTGTAGAAAAACGCCGTCTCCTGAAAGCCAAGCAGGAGGCGGCGTTTTTTCTTATACTGCCGCCCTCGATTATGTTCATTGAAGCTATTTTATGACTGCCGCTCAAAAGCCTATTCGCACCCGTGTAGCCCC
Organism: Paraperlucidibaca sp.; assembly: GCA_018066805.1. GTDB lineage: Bacteria > Pseudomonadota > Gammaproteobacteria > Pseudomonadales > Moraxellaceae > Perlucidibaca > Perlucidibaca wandonensis. The sequence continues at coordinate 45,936 of JAGPVX010000045.1, forward strand.
ATCGCCCACTGGCGATCCGCACGTTGGTACCGCCTACATTGCTCT
>JAGPVX010000047.1 GCA_018066805.1 Paraperlucidibaca sp.
TGGTTTGACGAAGATGCGGTGAGCACTGTCAACACCACCATTAGCATGCGTTAAGGGTGCTGGCGTGAACTTTGAACTAAATGATGAGCAGCTAGCTTTTGCCCAGCTAGCGCGTGATTTTGCTCGGCAAGACCTTGCGCCTTTCGCGGCGCAATGGGATGCCGAATCTATCTTTCCTATCGATGCTTTTCGCAAGGGCGGGCAGTTAGGTTTTTGCGGCCTGTATTCACCAGAAGCGCAAGGCGGCTTGGGACTTTCACGCCTAGACTCGGCATTGGTATTTGAGGAATTGGCGGCGGCAGACCCATCTACGGCAGCATTTTTCACCATCCACAATATGGCGACGTGGATGCTCTGCACCTGGGGTCAGCCGGCGCTACAAGCAGAGTGGGGTGAGCGCCTGACCTCGGGTGAGCAGCTCGCGTCATACTGCCTAACCGAGCCAGATGCCGGCTCTGATGCCGCTAATTTAAAAACCTCGGCACGCCGAGAGGGTGATAACTACGTACTCAACGGCAGCAAGATGTTCATCTCTGGCGCGGGTAGTACCGACATGTTGGTGGTGATGGCACGTACGGGCGCAGCTGGTGCTAAAGGCATTTCGGCGATTGCTGTGCCGGCGAATTTGCCTGGCATTCGCTATGGCAAGAAAGAAGAAAAAATGGGCTGGAATAGCCAGCCTACACGCGCGATTTTCTTCGATGACGTGCGTGTGCCAGTCGCGAATCGCTTAGGCGAAGAGGGCGAAGGCTTCCGCATCGCTATGAAAGGTTTGGATGGCGGACGTATCAATATCGCCACCTGCTCGGTGGGTGCGGCGCAGGGTGCGCTCAATGCCGCACAAGCCTATCTTGGTGAGCGTAAGCAGTTCGGCAAAGCACTGGCCGAGTTTCAGGCGCTGCAATTTCGTCTCGCCGATATGGCCACGGAGTTGGTTGCGGCTCGGCAAATGATTCGCTTAGCGGCAAGCAAACTCGACGCTGGCCATCGTGACGCTAGCACCTATTGCGCAATGGCCAAACGCTTCGCCACTGACGCCGGTTTTAACGTGTGCAATGAGGCGCTACAGCTACATGGCGGCTACGGTTATCTGCGTGATTACCCGCTTGAACGTCTGCTTCGCGATGCTCGTGTGCATCAGATACTGGAAGGTACGAACGAGATCATGCGCGTGATTATTGCGCGCCGAATGCTCGAAGCCGACGCGCCTGAGTCGATACGCTAACGCGCCTGAGTTTGATAGTTGCGGCACCTAAATTTGCTCAATAAAGAGAGAATAAAAAATGACCATCAGCATCGCATTTATCGGCCTCGGCAATATGGGCGGCCCCATGGCAGTCAACCTGCACAAGGCCGGCTTTAAGGTTACTGCCACAGATTTATCCGCCGATGCCCGCGCTCGCGTGGCCGCAGAAGGTGTAAGCGTAAGCGATAGCGCCGCAGGTGCCGTGAGCGATGCCGATGTAGTGATTTCAATGCTGCCGGCTAGTCGTCACGTTGAAGGTTTGTACTTGGGCGAGGGCGGTTTATTAGCCACGCTGGCGGCTTCGGTGCGTGTTATCGACTGCAGCACCATCGCCCCCGAAACTGCGCGGAAAGTCGCGAAAGCGGCCGCCGAAAAAGGCATTAGCCTCATCGACGCGCCTGTTTCTGGCGGTACTGCCGGCGCTACTAATGCCACATTAACCTTTATGGTTGGCGGTGAAGATGCAGCCGTCGCAGCTGCCAAGCCCTTACTCGAGGCCATGGGCAAAAACATTTTTCACGCTGGCGGCAATGGTGCTGGTCAGGTCGCGAAAGTCTGCAATAACATGCTGCTTGCCATCCATATGATCGGCAGTGCTGAGGCGCTGAACTTAGGCGTGAGCTTAGGTCTCGATGCCAGTGTGCTCTCCGACATCATGAAGCAAAGCTCGGGCGACAACTGGTCATTGCAAAAGTACAACCCCATGCCTGGCGTGATGGAAGGTGTGCCCGCGAGTCGCGATTACAGTGGTGGTTTTGGCACTGATTTGATGCTGAAAGATTTAGGCCTCGCCGAAGAGGCAGCTCTTGGTGCGCAGACGCCCATTCCTCTGGGCGGATTAGCGCGTCAGCTCTATGCCCTGCACAGCGCAGGCGGCAATGGTGGTTTGGATTTCTCCAGCATTTTGCGCATGTTACAGAAAGCCTAACTAGCTGCTAAGCGCCATGCAGTGCAGTTCTTGTTCGTAACTGCACTGCATGGCATGCTTTCGCCTTCTTAATAGCTTAGTGATAGGCAGGAAGACAGCATGAGCGAGAGTTCGCTAAAGAGTTCTGACGAAAAATACTGTAGCGAATGTGCTGCCATCATTAACGCAAAAGCAGAAATATGCCCTAAATGTGGCGTACGCCAAATGCATCCCTCGGTCACGGCTAACCTCGGTGCTTTAGCGCCCAATGGTAAGAGTCGAATCGCAGCGGCTTTGCTGGCGTTTTTCTTAGGCGGCTTCGGCGTCCATAAGTTTTATCTTGGCCAAGTTGGTCTCGGCATTTTATATTTGATCTTCTTTTGGACAGTTATTCCATCAATCATTGCTTTTATTGAGTTTGTTTTACTATTAATAATGAGCGATGAAGAGTTTAATCGGCGACATGGCCAATTTTGAATTAATTCAATGGTATTAATAATGCAATCTGATGTAAGTATTATGGGGAATGACTCCATCAAAAAAGTTTTAATAACTGACGATACTCAGTTTGGCGGATTTTGGCGTCGATTTGCAGCGGTTATTATTGATTTCTTAGCTATGCTAATGCCGATCCTATTAGTGTCGACATTGCTTAGGGTGAGCATTTTTTTTGTTACGGACATCGACTTAGATGTACTTAATTTTATCGAGTCGATAGTAACTATATGCATGTGGTGGCTTTATTACTCACTTTTCCATTCATCAAGCTGGCAGGCCACACTGGGGAAGCGCGCTCTGCGCCTAAAAGTTGTCGATCTAGATGGCCATCGAATTAGTTTTGCCAGAGCCTCAGGTCGCTTTTTTGCGCAATATCTGTCTGCACTTACTTTTTGCATCGGCTATATGATGGCGGGCTGGACCAAACGTAAGCGCAGCCTGCATGACATGATTGCTAAAACATATGTGATTAAAGCAGAGGCTTAGCTTTTATGCCAAGAGAGTGTGAGTGCCAATAATTACGATGCGTCTATACGTCAGCTTTGTTGCTAGCAGCTAACAAATGAAAGGCGTTGAGCGCGAAATAGTCGGATTTCATCTCGATGATGAGCAGCATTGGGTTGCTCAGCTCAAGTGCGGTCATAATCAGCATGTTCGCCATGATCCTCCTTGGCAGAGTCGTCCTTGGGTTATTACCGTGAATGGTCGAGAGCAGGCACTTGGGCGTGTCTTGGCTTGTGTGAAGTGTGTTAGTGAGGAGTCGGCGGATACTCGTCCGTCGTGCTAAATGGGTTTGAGCGCTAGGGTTAAAGAGCAATAAGGCAACACAGCCTCAGCCGTTGCTTTGGTTTAAATGTTCATTATAGAAAAACTCGGCAGCTGCCTTTAGCACATTGATTTCTGAGCGCAGTAAGGCTATTTGCTGATTAAGTAACTCAATTTCACGCAACAAACTGGCATCAGGCGTGCATTTATGCGGTGCGCTATCATCTTTCATAGTATTAACCTTGGCGCTCTGATCAACTGTATTTATTACAGTGGCGTTACACGCCGACATCCATTTCACAACGAAGCGCAGTGTATCGCGTTGGCTAAACTTGACTTAAGTGTTTTTTTGTAAGCTATACGACTAATTGTTTCTGCTTAATTGTTAATTCATGTATCTAATCGATACTTAATGTAAGTAATCGCTGAGTATTGGTAATTTATTTCAGTTTGTCGCGTGAAAATCAACCGCTTATTGCTGGTCGCTAGGATTTCACTTTGTAATATCTTGTAGTAGTACGGTTTTTACCTTACATGATGTCGACTGTATAGATGTAAACCTCCTCGTAAAGTGGCGCCATTCCAAACAGAGGGGGTTGTTATGCACTTACTTAAACCAATTGCTCGATTTTCGATGGTAGCTGGATTTGCCGCAGCACTTGCCGCTTGCGGCTCTGATAGCGGTCAATTTAATGAGGACGGCACTCCTCAAACTAAACCACCAGTGGCCAATTCGGTGGTTTGCGCCGACGTATTGCTTAGCGATGCCACAGGCGCGAAAAGTGTTTTGCTAGCCGAACCATTTGCAACGACAGTACCGCAGCTGATCAAAGCAATTTTAGATCCAAGCAAACAGTCGCAGGCAGATTTGCTGGCACCTATCAAAGTGCTGAAAGAAAAAGGCACTAGCCAACAATGCGAACTGGCATTATTTGTCAGCCATCTGACGGCAGCTGATGACTTAGGTAAGTTATCGCCGCTAGTGCTGACGCTAAATACTGTGCTTGTCGGCTTGAATCAAGGTCTGACTCCTGAGCAAGTAGCGAGTGGCTTGGAATCGATATTGGCATTAAGTGAGCCTAGCAATCCTGGCACACAAGGTCTGATTTCCGCAGTGACCAATCTAACAGGCGGTTTATTAGGTGGCACAATTTTAAGCCCAGTCAATGACCTGTTGAACTTCCTGCTAAACCCTAAATTAGGCGTCTTGGCGCCATTGACTGGTGTAGTTGATCAACTGACAGACAAAGAGTCTGGTGCTTTAGGTGCGTTAACCAGCTTGGTTGATCAGCTGGTTAACACTAAAGATGAGGCGTTAAACCCATTGATCGCATTGCTGAACGGCATTCTTGGCGGCAGCGAAAATGGCCAAACACCTGAAGAGATTGCTCAAGGCTTATTAGCACTTGCCAATGGCCAGTTGTTTACGAAAGTAATCGTAGCCATGGTGCCATTCTTTGGTGAAGAGTTAGCGAAAGTAGCACCAGTTGCAGCACCGCAAATGACACCTGCTGGCTCGCAAGCGCCAGCTGGTTCGACTCCGGCTGGCAGTGGCACTTCAACTGATTCGACTGGAGGCACTAGTACAGCAGCTGCACCAAGCATCCCCGTAATTGGTGATGTGATTGGTCAAATCCCAGTGTTAGGTCCTTTGCTGAATCAAATTCTAGGCGGCCTGCTTAGCGGATTATTTGGTGGCTTTACTAAAGCTTAAAGATGACCGAGTGATTTAGCAGTATTTAGGCCGCAGGGATGCGGCCTTTTTTTGCGCTATTGCATGTGCCGCCTGAAGCGGCTATTACATTCTTTCGTCATTTTGTAGATCTAAGGAGTGTCACGTGTTTAGCCATATCATGATCGGTGCCAACGATATTCAAGCTTCAAAAGTATTCTACGATGCCGTGCTCGGTGCCATGGGCCATAAGCCCGGCGTCATGGATCCTAAGGGCCGCTGTTTCTACTTCACTGATGCCGGCATTTTTGCCCTCACACCTCCCATCAATGGTGAACCTGCTAGCTGCGGTAATGGCAGCACGATTGGCTTTGCTGCTAAAGATCCAGCTACAGCCGATGCCTGGCACGCGGCTGGCCTCGCGAACGGCGGTACAACGCTTGAAGATCCTCCCGGCTATCGCGAAGGTCCATTAGGTAAGCTGTATTTGGCCTATTTGCGCGATCCCAGTGGCAATAAGGTCTGCGCATTGCATCGCGCGGCTAGCGAGTAATCAGCGTGGATATGCCTAGCCTAAAGACGCGGGTCAGCGCTGAAGAGTGGCAGTTGCGCTGCGATTTAGCAGCTTGCTATCGCTTAGTGGCGCATTACGGCTGGAGCGACTTGGTGTTCACGCACATCACGGCACGTGTGCCGGGGCCTGAGCATCACTTCCTTATTAATCCTTATGGACTGATGTTTGACGAGATTACGGCGTCGTCATTGGTTAAGGTCGATGCTGAGTGCAATAAAGTCATCGATTCGCCATTTCCGGTGAATCCTGCTGGCTTTATTATTCATTCGGCTGTGCATGAGGCCCGCGAAGATGCCGGCTGCGTACTGCATACGCACACACGTGCGGGTGTCGCGGTGAGCGCCCAGCAGGGTGGAGTTTTGCCAATTTCACAGCAATCGACATTTGTCTTGGCTGGCTTGGCGTATCACGAATATGAAGGTGTGGCATTTCGCCCCGATGAGAAGCCGCGCTTGCAGGCAGACCTTGGTTCGGCAAACTTTCTAATGCTACGTAATCATGGCTTGCTGACCGTTGGGCCAACTATTGCTGATGCCTTTTTGAGCATGTATGTGTTTGAAAGTACTTGCCAGATTCAGCTATCAGCTCAGGTCGGTGGGCCGCTGATAGAGGTTAATCCGCAGATTGTGGCGGGTGTTGCTGAGTCCATGCGCGTGCAAACCAGCGGCCTAGGCGGTGCGTTTGTATGGCCTGCGCTACTGCGCAAACTTGACCGACTAGGCGCTGACTATTCTCGTTAGAGAGTGGTGCTCGCTAGCTATTTGGTTTTGCAGCTAAAGAGCATAGTGACCTTGCACTTATATTCGCCATTGGCGTTTGCCGCGCAGTTTTTCTTAGCCATAGTGCCGCTGTCTTTTTCGAGGCGGCCTTTGTGGCCAGCACAACTCTGCGCTGCTTCGTTATAGGCGTTTGTTTCTGCAAGGTTCAGTGCTTGATCGTAGCCGAAGTACATTGATGTGGTGCCATGCGCCTCTAGGCTTAGGATGTTGTAGCTGACACCCGCAGTCTTTGCTTCCTTGGCCTGTTGCTTAGGCGCTTGCTTGCTCTGCGCTTTGGCGACACTGCGATCAACAGCCTTGGTATAAATGCTACTGTGGTTTATATCCTGCACTTCGTTATCACGTCGGCGTTGTTGCCAGCTCCACTCTGACTTAGTGAGGGGGCGCGGCGTATAGCTGCTAGGTTGGCTTATCACGCCACCACGCTTCTGGCGATTGATCCTATTTTGCTGCTCGATGTAGTTCGTATTATTGCCATATTTAGCAAGGTCATTATTTATTCTAGATATGGTTTCACGATAGTGAGCATTGGAGCGCGCGGCACTTTCAGCGTTTTTCTTTGCTATATAAGCATTGCGTCGCTGGACGCCATTATTATGTTTCGCAATGCTTTCTTCCAAACGTTCCTTGGCTCGTTTAACGGCTCTATCTATATATTTGATGGCTTGCTTGAAGGGTTTTTCAATTTTTGGGTTTAGTTCTTCGTGCAGTTTTTCGATGCTCGGTGGCGTGCCATTGAAAGAATTCAGCGATATCCTGCGTTCATAACTGATGACAGGCCCAGAGCTCAACGGGATGAGTGACTTACACTGCTGGCTTCCCCATGGTCTCTTGGTCGTGAGGTAAACTCGCAGAACTTGGCTACCGTCACCCACTAAAAAGTATTGCTGATAGGTGCGGCGCGCGACATGGTCAAAGCGAAAATACATAAAGCCATCTTGCGACTTGCCTGAGTAGTGAATACCGTAGCGGCGGTCAATTTCTTGAATAAGTGCGCTGTTGTCATCAGTGAAATTTACACTGTTATTAATCCAATTCTCGTTCAACGAGATACAAGTACTATTACTCATCTTGTCGATATCGATGGATTTGGAGTAACTCCAGTCATTGAACACTTCTGGAGTCTTATCGGCCATGCTTTTTGTGAGGTCGGCTTCAAATTTATCTAGCATTGATGCTGCGTATGCTTGACTGAGGGCAGCATCGAGTTCAGGTGCCGACATCCTTTGTACCATCGACAGGCAGCCAGTGAGGTAGAGGCTACTGATGAGCGAAAGAAAAACCTTTAGGTAGATGCGAAGTGATTTTTTGTTTTTATATTTCATACGTTTGAGTTTTCCTCAGTGCTTGTGGTTAAGTTTGTTGCTCTTAGGCGTTGCGTCGATACTGGCTCGGCGTCGTGCCTGTCCAGCGCTTAAAGGCGCGGGTGAAATTTGCTACATCTGAGTAGCCTAGCAGCTCAGCGATACGTTCGATGCTCTGCACATCTTGGCGCAGTAGCAAGACCGCACGCTGACGGCGCAAATCCTCCAAAATATCGCTAAAGCTAGTGCCGTCTTGTGCGAGCTGGCGCTTTAACGTGCGCTCCGACATGCACAAAATAGTCGCCACCGCCTCAACACTGCGAAAACCATCGTGTTCATCGTGAATTAAATCACGCACTTGCCGGACAAAACGGTTGGTGTGACCAATTGCGACCAGCTCGCGCTCGCATTGCTCAATGGCTAGTTGGCTTGAGCTGGTATCGGCCATGACTAGCGGCAAATCTAAATAGGCCTTGGCAAAGCGAATGACATTTTCGGGCTGCGCAAAATGTATTTTTGCCGGCAAGATGTGGCTGAATTCGGCAAAGCGCTTGTTTTCAGGGATGTCTATATCGGCGACGCCGTAAAGCGTCTCGCCGGTGAGTACTTGCGCCATTTGTCCTAGACCTACCATTAGCGCCGCTACAGCGGTATCGCGCAAGGGTTGCAGGTTTAGATCGCAGCTGAGGTATAGGCAGGCCTCGTCGCCGTGGATTTCCAAGCGTAGGGCGAAACCCATCAAGCGTAGACTTATAAAGCGCTCAGCGAGCTCAATGGCTTGCGCCACGGTATCGGCAGTCATCGCGGCAAAACCAATAAAGCCGTGGCTAGAGAGCTTCATTTGCATGCCGATATAAAACGGTAGGCCGGGCTCTTCAGTGAGCTCAAGGGCACGCGTGTAGATGGTGTTCACGGTGTCGAGCGGCAGGCGCAGTGTGGGCGCGGTGAGCTGCTCACGATCTAGGCCAGAGGGCGCCAACAGCTCCTTTTCATCGACATGCCAGCGCTTGACTACGTCGAGTAGGAGCAAAACATAGGCAGCAGGTAGGCCGGGATGGGACTCAGAAAATGATGACATTGCGTAATGGCACATAATGACAAGAAGATGTCCCAAAATAACCTGCCACTAGCGCAGGGACAAGGGCACAGTTAGCTCGTCAACAACGACTTACTGAGGTTTCACCATGACTGCTGCCCAAACCGCTATTTCCACCAAAGCTTCGGCAAATCGCCAACCAGCTGGTGCGCGCGTTGGCATTCCACCACGTCGTGTAATGATGAATTTTGATAATTCTGACGCCGGCTACTGGTATGCCGATAGCCCATTCCTGACCTATTTCTGGTCGGCATTCTCTGTACTGCTTCCTGAAGGCGAACAGTTTTTCGTGGAAGCCGTACGCCATTATCGTGACCAAATCACTGATGATGACCTTAAAGCAGCGATCTCTGGCTTTATTGGCCAAGAGGCTCTGCACACACAGGGACACCAAGTGCTTAATGATTTTATTAACGCTAAACAGTTGCCTGCCGCTGAGCTTGAAAGCCAACTTAAAATACTGCTCGATAATGTCGGCAAGATTCATCCACGCTTGAACTTGGCCGCAACCATTTGCTTGGAGCATTTCACCGCTTTAATGGGCGAGCAGCTCTTGGCTGAGGCTGATCATCATGGTTCAGTGGCGGAAGATATTCGCCCATTATGGATGTGGCATGCGCTTGAAGAAACTGAGCATAAAGCCGTGGCTTGGGATGTGTATCAGCAAACTGGCGGTGGCTATATTGTGCGTACGGCCACTATGGCGCTGACCACCGCGATCTTAGGTGCAGTGATGGCGTATTCGACGGCCCGTCTCATGCATGCCGATGGCAAGCTGCTCAATGTGCGCGATAACGTAGCAGGTATGCGCGCGCTGTTTGGTCGCCGCGGTCGTATGACTCGCTTATTGCCGAAGTATTTGGACTTTTTCCGTCCTAGCTTCCACCCGAACGATCACGATACTAATGCGCTCGTGACTGAGTGGAGCGAGAAGCTATTCGGTGCCAATGGCGCAATGAATGGCTTGCTGAAAGGTGCAAATATTCACTAAGTTTATTGGTGAGTTTGTGATGGCCTCGGCGTCAAAGCGCCGGGGCCATTTTTTTATGAGCCCTAAAACTCCGTGCTAATTGCGCGCCAAAGTAGCTGCAACGCCAATGCGCTAAGCAACCAGTTTAAGCCACGATGAAAACTGGCATCGGCGCGGCCTGAGAGCCAGCGTTGGCCTAGCCAAGTGCCAATAAATCCACTGGCTATCATGGCGGCGAGTAAGCCTAGCCAGGGTAGAAACTGAAAGCCCAAAAAACCAAAGGCGGCGATTTTCACACCATGCTGCAAGCTCATACTCGCTGAGAATGTCGCCATATGTGGTTGCCGCGGCATTTGTTGAGTTTTCAGCAGGGCGGTAACCAAAGGTCCCGTAGCGCCAATGAACATGCTCAGAAAGCTCAGTGTTAGCCCGCCAAGCCAAAGGCCTGCGCGCTGAGTGCTGGCCGATAGCATTGGCCATTTGCCCCAAACGGCATACAAAATAAATCCGCTCAGACTGGCATATAGCCAAGACTCCGGCAGCTCGCGCACTACGCTGCCACCGAGAGCGCTGCCGAGTACAGCACCAACTGTAAAAGGCAGCACGGTTTGCCATTGAATAAAGCGCCAGAGCAATGCTGTTCGGCCAATATTTGAGCCCAGCTGCACCACGCCATGGAGCGGGATGAGTGCGGCAGAAGGCACGAGCACTGCCATCACGCCAAGCAATAATAAGCCGCCACCAATGCCTAAGCCTGCGGTGATTAGTGAGGTTAGTAATGAGGTCGCGATCAGTCCATAAGCGGTAAATAAGCTAATGCTATCGGGCAGCCAGCTCATGTTAGGCGGGTGTGAACGCTAGGCTGGAGTCGGCTTGAGCTAGTAGGGCGTGGAGCTGTTCCAAGCGCTCTTTTAAGGCTTGCACACTGTAATGTTGAACTGGGTTTTTGCCCCAGATCGGGCCGGGCCAAGCGGCATCTGTGCTGTGGCGCGCAACAATATGCCAGTGCAGTTGCGAGACGACATTGCCGAGATTGGCCACATTCATTTTGTCAGCATTGAATGCGCGTTTAAGTGCCTGACTTAGCCAAGATGACTCACGTAAAAGCTGTGCCTGATCTTCGCTACTGAGCTGATAAACTTCGGTGAGATTATTGCGGCGTGGCACCAAAATTAACCATGGATAATGCGCGTCATTCATTAGCAGGCAGCGACTCAGCGGAAAGTCACCGAGCACGATCGTGTCACTGGCTAATCGTAGGTCAAGGTCAAATATTGGCAGTGCAGTCATGGCTGGTCCTAAGTCGGTGGCAGTGGCTGGAGTGTAGGCTGCTTAGCTCCCCTGAGCTACATGCGCGAGCTGTGGCTGTGCTAGTCTTGAGAGATAATCAGCGCTTAGCTTAAGACTATCGCGTGTACTATTTTTAGCGAGCTTTCATGTCCGTTTCCCAGGCCCACACCGTTAGCCTTCAATACGTCGAGCGCTTGCTCTCGGGCGCAGCGCGTCAGGGCTTGAGCATGTCGGCTTTGTTTGCGCACAGTGGCCTCGATCCGGCACGCGTGGAAGAGCCAGATGCGCGCATTAGCAGCACCGAGCTTATCCGCCTGATGCAAGAAGTGATGCGGCGTACCGGTGACGAATTTATTGGTCTCGCTGCCGATGCACGCTCTAAGCCAGGCACTTTTTCGATGATGGCGCATGCAGTGATTAACTGCGCTAACTTGGAGCAGGCCATACGCCGCTCAAGTGCTTTTTATGGCTTGTTTGAAACGCCTACCGCTGCCGACTTAACCGTCACTTCCAATGAAGGTCAGCTAACACTGACCATGCGTCAGCATGATGCTATCGGCGATACGATTTTCGAGCTCATGGTCTTCGTCTCGGTACGCTTTTGGAGTTGGCTGGTCGGGCAGCGCTTGAGTCCATTAGTCATCGAATTTAGTTTTGATGCGCCGCCAAGTGCCACTGATTTCGCCGCCATGTTTCGCTGCCCAGTAATCTATGGTGCCGACCGCAATATGATTCGCTTTCCTGCGAGCTGGTTGAGTTTGCCCTTGGCACAAACGCCGCTATCGTTGTCACGCTTTTTGAAAGATTCACTGGCGCTGATTATTGCTGGCCGTTCACGGCCAATGGGCCTAGCTGAGCAAGTCAGAAACCGCCTGAGTAATGACTATGGTCATCAGTTCCCCGATTTAACGGCACTCAGCCAACAGCTATCATTAACACCACAAACATTGCGTCGCCATCTGAAAGAGGAAGGCACGAGCTATCAACAAATTAAAGATCAATTGCGCGAAGAAGCGGCTCGGTTTTATTTAGCCAAACCTGCATTGAGTATTGATGAGGTCGCGCTGATGATGGGCTTTTCCGAAGCTAGCGCCTTTCATCGCGCCTTTAAAAAATGGACTGGGCAGACGCCAGCGAGCTGCCGCCGACACTTATTAGGATTAGCCGAATGACCGACACCACCGCTCGCTTACTGATTAACTGCCCCGATGCGCCCGGTATCGTGAGTGCGGTATCGAGCTTTCTATTTTCTCATGGCGCCAATATCACCGACCTTGATCAGCACGCCACGGCGCCAATTGGCGGCACATACTTTATGCGCCTAGAGCTGCAAACAGTAGCAATGGATATTAGCCGTGAAGCTTTAGAGGCGGCGTTTGAGCAGGAAGTGGCCATTCGTTTTCAGATGAATTGGCAGCTGACTTACGCAGCTGATCGCAAGCGCGTGGCGATCTTGGTGTCTAAGCATGATCACGCCATGATGGAGCTATTGTGGCGTTGGTCGCGCGGTAGTTTGCCTTGTGACATTGTCGCGGTGATCAGCAATCACAGTGATTTACGCGAGGCGGTGGGGGGCTTTGGGGTGCCATTCCACCTAGTGCCGGTGACGGCGGAAACTAAGGCTTTGGCCGAGGCGACGCTGGAGGAAAAGTTGGTCGGTGTCGATCTCATCGTGCTGGCGCGTTATATGCAAATTCTCAGCGCCGATTTTACTGCGCGCTGGCCACATCGCATCATCAATATTCATCACTCATTTCTGCCAGCATTTGTCGGCGCAAACCCCTATCAGCAGGCCTATGACAAGGGCGTGAAACTGATCGGTGCCACCGCGCATTACGTCACTGCCGACTTAGATCAAGGCCCTATCATTGAGCAAGATGTAGAGCGTGTGTCACATCGTGATGAAGTCGGTTCTCTGCGTGAAATGGGACAAGACGTTGAGCGTCAAGTACTGGCGCGTGCTGTGCGTTGGCATTTGGAAGACCGTGTGCTGGTGCATGGTACTAAAACCATCGTGTTTTCCTAAAGCATGCTGATATAACGTAGAGAAACATCATGTCATCGTTGTCGAAGCGCCTAGGGTTATTGTTGGCCTTATATCTCGCACAAGGCGTGCCGTTTGGCGTGTATTCGCAAGCATTACCAGCCATTTTACGCAGCTATGACGCACCTTTATCACTTATTAGCCTGAGTGGTTTATTGGCAATTCCTTGGGCGTTAAAAGTGTTTTGGTCGCCCTTGGTGGATCGCTATTATTGGCCCAGCATAGGGCATCGCCGCAGTTGGATTTTGCCGATGAACGCAGGTTTGGCTATGGTCATGGCCAGTCTGTGTTGGTTTAACCCAGAAAACTTACGCGAAGCATCTGGCGTGTATTGGCTGTTTGGCCTGCTGTTTCTGGTGAACTTATTTGCTGCCACGCAAGACATCGCCACTGACGGTTTGGCGGTACGTATTTTATCCAGCGAAGAGCGTGGCTTGGGCAATGGCATCCAAGTTTCGGCCTATCGTGTTGGCATTATTATTGGCGGCGGTTTGCTGTTGTTAGTGCTCGATACTCTAGGTTGGGCACAAGCATTTATTGGCCTCACCATCATGTCTTTGTTGCTGTTATTGCCTGCCATTTTTTATCGTGAGCCGGCCATTTCTGCCGAAGCCTTGCCGGTTGATGGTGAGTCGTATACGAGCGCGTGGGTCAGTTTCTTTAAGCGCCCTGAGTTGGCGGGTTGGATTTGGGTTTTAGTGACTTATAAGGTGGCTGACTCGCTATCATCAGCAATGGTGAAGCCGATGATGGTCGATATGGGCATGACACTGTCGCAGATCGGTTTGCAGGTCAGTATGATCAGCGCCGTGACCACGATAGCTGGCGCTATGCTCGGTGGTTATTGGCTGCAAACAATTGGTCGCCGCCAAGGCTTGGTGTGGTTTGGTGTTTTTCAATGCGTCGCTATTGCTTGTTACGCTATTCCTGCGATGGGTTATGGCGTTGCCGGCTTGAGCGCTACAAGTACTGCTGTCGCGGTCAATGCGCTTGAACATTTCGCCGGCGGCATGGCGATGGCAGCGTTGCTATCGGCAGTAATGGATCGAGCACGCCAAGCTCATGCCGGCGTTGATTTCACGCTACAGGTAAGTTTGCTTGCGCTATTTGGTGGCTCGTTTTATTTGCCCGCAGGCTTACTTGCCGAGACCGTTGGTTATGCTGATCATTTCTTGATTGCTGCTGGTATAGGCGCACTAATGTTGTGGCCGGCTTGGTGTTATACGCGCGAGCCTGATGAGCTGGAGTCTGTGGGGTTGAGGAAGGTTTGATGCAAGGCGATGATAAAAACATACTTGATGCTCGCGGCTTGCGTTGCCCGGAACCGGTGATGATGCTGCATAAACGCGTGCGCGAAATGCAGTCGGGCGAACAGCTGATTGTGCTCGCTACCGACCCATCGACGACGCGAGATATTCCGAAATTTTGCCAATTTCTTGGCCATGAGCTGCTGCTAGCCGATGAGCCGGAGCCTGGCCAATATCGCTACAATCTGCGCAAAGGCTGAGCTGATGAAGGCGCAAATAATCGCGCTTTTAAGCGACGTGCCATCGTGCTTTAACAACTCTTAACGTGCGCCCCAGCTGCCAATTTAGCAAAATACTCGCCACCAGTAGTCCTAGTACCAAGCCTAGCCAATAGCCATGTGGGCCCCATGAGTGGCCACCAACAAAGTTGGTGCTACCTATTACATAGCCCACAGGGATAGCCACGCCCCAGTAAGCAAATAGTGTCAGCCGCATTGGGCTTTGTGTATCTTGCAACCCACGTAAGCAGCCGGCTGCTGCAACTTGTAGGGCATCGAAAATTTGGTAGGCCACGGCAAAAAGCATGAGCTGCGCGGCAAGTTCGCGTACTGCTATATCGTCTGTGTAAACTGCCGTGATGGCATCGCGGCTAAAGAGCAAAATCATCGACATGCCTGCAGCTATGCATGTGGCAGTGATAAGTCCAACACGACGCACATGCAAAATGGCGGCAAAGTCACGAGCACCATAAAACTGCCCGACGCGAATAGTCAGTGCAATCGCCACACTCAGCGGCACCATAAATAGAAAAGATGTAATGGATAGTGCCACTTGATGGCCAGCGACGCCCAGAGCGCCTTGCGGACTCACTAGCACGGCAACCAAGGCGAATGCGCTGGCCTCAAAGAAAATAGCTACGCCAATGGGCAGGCCGAGCGTTGCAATGGCTTTAATTTCTGACCATTTGGGCGGCTCCCACGCCAGCATTAAGCGCGAATGCTTGAAATGCCGGCTGGCCAGCACATAAGCGAGCATGATGCCGGACATCAGCCACAGCACGATGGAGGTGGCCCAGCCACAGCCTGGGCCACCCATGGCGGGAATTGGTATTGGCAGCCATGCCAGCCAAGCTACCGACTCACTGCCGTGAATAAAAAGCGTATTGAAGGCGACATTCAGCGACAGTCCGCTGACGCTAATGATCATGACCTGGGTTGGGTAGCCTTGAGCCTCGCAATAGCAGCGCAGAGCGAAAAATACACCGACAGCTGGCATGCCCCAAGATACGCCCAGCAAATATTGTTGGGTGAGTTCGCGTAACTCTAGTGGCACGCCTAGCCATTGAAAAATAGGATAGGCATTGCGCATGAGAAAGAAGCCAATGGCACCCACGCCAAGCGCCAGCCATAGCGCTTGGTGTGTGATGCCGGCAATTCGCTGACGCTGTTGACTGCCATAAGCCTCAGCAACCAATGGTGTAGTGGCCAGTAAGATACCTGTGATGAGCAGAAATAATGGTAGCCAAATGCCGGAGCCAACGGCGACCGCAGCGAGATCTATGGGTGAAACTTGGCTAGCCATTAAGGTGTCGATGAAGCCATAAGCGGCTTGGGCGAGTTGACTGACCAGAATAGGTGCTGTGAGCAGGCCCAGCGCTTTTAATTCGGCGCGTGTTGTTAGTGGTGCTTTAAACACCAGAGTATCGGTTGTGCTCATAGCGAAAAATTGAGTGCGGAGTGATCTGCTTTTAAGTGGTCAAGCTCAATCAGTGTTTGGCGAATAGCGGCATTACCATCGCGGCCAAAATAGCGTTGGCGTAGCAAGCCGTAGATAAATACCAGTGCGGCATCCCACGTGTAGCGTCCGCCAAGCACGAGCATAAGCGCATCTTCAACTGGCATTAGGCCGGCATGGGCGACTTCACCATCTTGGTTTAGAGCGA
>JAGPVX010000063.1 GCA_018066805.1 Paraperlucidibaca sp.
GCCATTAGCCGGTATTGCCTGCGCGTTTGCCGGCGTTTCAGCGGGCTTTTCCGCCAATATCGCGATCGGCCCAGTGGATGCCATTTTGGCCGGCATCACCACGGAGGCCGCACGCACCGTCTCGCCCGATGCCACCGTGGCAATAACCGCTAACTACTATTTTATTGCCGCTTCAACGCTATTGGTGACGCTGGTGATTACCGCGATCAATGCGTTGATTGTTCAGCCGCGACTGCAAGCGGCAGAAGCGATGATGGCGCATGACGCGGTGAAGCATGCACCGGGCATGGCGCTAGATATTGCCGAGTCAGATAAAACCGCCGCCAAGCTCTCAAGCGCCAACGCCCAGCCACAAACACATACCATCGATGAACATGACGACAGCACCTTGCATCGCGCCGGCAGCCTCGCCGCCCTGCTCTGGACGCTGCTCATCATTGCCGCCTGCGTATGTGCCGTATGGCCCGCCGATGGCGCCTTACGCGGCCCCGATGGCAGCATTTCACGCTCGCCCTTGGTACAAGGCATCGTCGTCGTCATCGCCTTTACCACCGGTGTCGCTGGCATCCTCTACGCACGTTTTAGCGGCAGATGGTCGCGCGCCAGCGACTCCGTGGCCGCCATGGAAGACACCTTCAAAAGTCTCGCCAGCTATCTCGTGCTGATGTTTTTCGCCGCACAATTTGTCGCCTGGTTTAACTGGAGCCAGCTCGGTCAGCTACTCGCCATTGAAGGCGCGGCCACACTTCAGCAAACGACCCTAGCGCCCACTGCGTTGCTGCTGCTGTTCGTCCTAGCCACCTTTGTCATCAACTTATTCATCGGCTCCGCCTCAGCAAAGTGGGCCCTAATGGCACCAGTTTTTGTACCCATGCTGCTGCTCGCCGGCATCCCCGCCGAATCCACGCTCGCGGCTTACCGCGTGGGTGATAGCGTCGGCAATATCATCACGCCACTAATGCCCTATTTCGCCATGGTCGTCGCCTTCGCGCAGCGCTATCAGCCTGCCGCTGGCGTTGGCACTTTGGTCGCTCTCATGCTGCCCTACTCACTGATTTTGCTCGTGCTGTGGGGCGGCTTTCTTGGACTTTGGCTCAGCCTCGGCTGGCCACTGGGTCCTGTTTCATAAGCACAACTGTGGTGTCTGAGCTTCGCTTGGGCGCTGTTATGGCCTACGAGGTGTTTCGTGATTTGGAGTTTCCTGCTGTTTCTTACCGGCTTTGCGCTGGTCGGCGTTAGTGCCGCGCGCAAAAGTCGCGGCACTGCCGACGACTATTACTTAGCCAGTCGTGACATCTCACCGGCACTCGCCGGTCTCTCGGCGGTCGCCACCAATAACAGCGGCTATATGTTCATTGGTGTCATCGGCTACACCTACGCCACCGGCTTTGCCGCCATCTGGCTGATGATAGGCTGGATCAGCGGCGACTACGTGGCCTCACGCTATGTCCACGCCCGCCTGCGCCGCCTCACCGAGGCCACAGGCGCCGTTAGCTTTGCCGACATCCTCAGCCATTGGAACGGCCAGCGCGATGTCTTGCTACAGCGCCTGCTCGCACTCATCTCACTGGTATTTTTATTGGCCTATGCCAGTGCGCAACTCGTTGCCGGCAGTAAGGCACTGCATGTTCTGTTTGATTGGCCAATGGCCACTGGTGCTTTCCTTGGTGCCGGCCTTGTGCTGCTTTACTGCTTGGCCGGTGGCATTCGCGCCTCCATGTGGACTGACGCCGCACAATCATTCGTGATGATCGGTGCCATGAGCCTGATGCTGATTGTTGCCACGCTTAACCTTGGCGGCCTAGAAGCTGTCTGGCAACAACTTCATAGCATTCCCGGCTATATGAATGCCTACCCGAAAGACCTCGCATTACCGGGTTTAGCCGGCGGCGTACTGTTTGCCGTGAGTTGGTTTTTTGCCGGCCTCTCGGTGATCGGCCAGCCGCATGTCATGGTGCGCTTTATGGCGCTAAATAACGGCGCGCATATGAATCGCGCACGACTGTGGTACTACCTCTGGTTTATCGCCTTCTACGCGATGGCTACCGGCGTTGGCTTGCTCTCGCGACTGTATCTGCCCGATACGGCCAACTTCGATGCCGAATTAGCCCTACCCACTATGGCGCTGGAGTTGCTGCATCCGGTCTTGGTCGGCCTCGTATTAGCAGGCGTTTTCGCCGCCACGCTCTCCACTGCCGACTCGTTAATCTTGAGCTGCTCGGCCGCGCTCACTCATGATCTTGTGCCAGGGTCGAACAAATTATCGCGGCTGAAGTGGGGCACCGTGATCATCACCGCCTTGGCGCTTATATGGGCGCTGAGCAACACCCAAAGCGTGTTTAATTTGGTCATCATGGCGTGGTCTGGCTTGGCCAGCGCCTTAGCACCGCTGCTGATTTGCCGCGTGATGGGCGCGCAGCCGCCGCGCTGGGCACGCTTCACCGCCGTCATTGTTGGCTTAAGTGTCGCCATTGCCTGGCGCTATTTAGGATGGCAATCAGCGCTATACGAAGGCATGGCGGGCATGACTGCTGGTGGTGCATTATTGGCGCTCTCGCTAATCGTCGCACGTCACAAGCGAGTAACGCCCAGCGCGCAGTGACATTGCCCTAGGCATTTTTCCACTCATTTAGTGAGTAACAACCGCTTATGTCTTCAAAAGCCGCGCCCTCACCAGTACTACCAGCTTCTATGCGCTTCGTTGATTGCGCCGCCGTCGGCGACCCCGAGGTCATGATCATCCGCCATGGCGCACTACCAACACTCGCTGCCGGCGAAGTCCTGATTAATGTGCATGCAGCCGGCGTTAATCGGCCCGATATTTTGCAGCGCCGCGGCCTCTACCCTATGCCCGCTGGCGTCAATCCGGTGCTTGGCTTGGAAGTCGCTGGCGAGATTGTCGCCATCACTCCCGATGTCAGCGGCTGGCAAATCGGCGATCACGTTTGTGCGCTGACTAATGGCGGCGGCTATGCCGACTACTGCGCCGTGCCATCGGGCCAATGCTTGCCGGTTCCCGTCGGCTTATCCATGCAGCAGGCAGCCGCCATTCCAGAGACATTTTTCACGGTCTGGGCCAATCTCGTGCAGCTCGGCCACGCCCGTGCTGGCGAGCGCGTGCTGATCCATGGCGGCAGCAGCGGTATTGGCATTACGGCGCTGCTACTTGGGCGCGAGCTAGGGCTGCGCTGCTTTGCCACCGCTGGCAGCAAGGAAAAATGTCAGCTCATTGAAGACTTAGGCGGCGTTGCAGTGAACTATCGCGAGCACGATTTTGCTGAAGCCATTGTGCAGCTCAGCGATGGCAAAGGCGTCGATGTCATCCTCGATATTGTTGGCGCCAACTACCTAGAACAAAACCTGCGTCTGCTCGCCAACGACGGCCGCTTAGTGATTATCGGCATGATGGGCGGCATCAGCGCCACGCTAAATTTAATGCCGATTATGCTCAAGCGCTTGCAGATTACTGGCTCGACCTTGCGCGCCCGCAGCAGTGCGCAGAAAGCGGCCATTGCCGAACAACTACACGCGCGAGTCTGGCCGGCATTAGCCGCAGGACGCTGCTTACCGGTGATCGATCAAGTCTTTGCCCTAGAGCACGTAGCCAATGCCCATCGTCATTTAGAATCAGGCGATGGCATGGGCAAAGTTGTTCTAAGCTTAGTTTGATCGCAGCGCGTTACTTAAACATGAGCAAAACTTAATATAGCCGCAAGCTTGGGTTCAGGCGCTGCGGACTATTGTGTGGGCTGGCACTACTTTGGTGCTGAAAAGGCACATAGCTCATGCAAGAAAATATGTCCGATACCTTGGTCAAGGTTCCGCAAGTCACACTGCTGTTTTGGATAATCAAAATCGCAGCCACAACGCTTGGCGAAACAGCTGGCGATGCCGCCTCGATGTCGCTAAATCTTGGTTATCTGCTCAGCACCGTGCTCTTCACTGGCTTGTTTTTGCTTGCGCTTAGGGCACAAATCAAAGCCATCGCTTTTCGCCCAATGCTGTACTGGACGACGATTATTGCCACCACCATTGTTGGCACCACACTTGCCGACTTTGCCGATAGATCATTAGGCATTGGCTATGCTGGCGGCACCTTGCTACTGCTAAGCCTTTTATTCGGCACCTTATTCATCTGGCATCGCAGCCTAGGCTCAATATCCATCCATTCACTAAGCACGCCACGCGCTGAGTACTTTTACTGGGTCACGATATTATTTTCGCAAACCCTGGGCACGGCATTGGGCGATTGGACGGCAGACTCAGCGGGGCTTGGCTATCGCGGCGCGGCAGTGATATTTGGTCTTATGTTGCTGGTGGTTTTGGCCGCGTATTTATGGACTCATATTTCGCGCACCGCCCTGTTTTGGGCAGCATTTATTTTGACTCGGCCCTTAGGCGCAGTGGTTGGCGACTTTTTGGATAAACCATTGGCCGCCGGTGGCTTGGATCTGAGCCGATTCACCGCCTCGGCAGTGCTTATGGCTTT
The DNA here is from genome assembly GCA_018066805.1 of Paraperlucidibaca sp. Classification (GTDB taxonomy): domain Bacteria; phylum Pseudomonadota; class Gammaproteobacteria; order Pseudomonadales; family Moraxellaceae; genus Perlucidibaca; species Perlucidibaca wandonensis. Next base: position 4,490 of record JAGPVX010000063.1, read on the forward strand.
TATCGTGATGTGCTTGCTGCTCTTTCGGCAAAGGCCGGCAGAGCGAGCAAGCCATTAAACCTAAGCCTAGCAACCGCTTAGGCTTAGGTAAAAAATCAACGAGCAATTAAGCGCTGCGCTTCACCTTAAACCACGCCGCATAGAGCGCTGGCACAAACAGTAGCGTAAGGCCGGTGGCGACGACCAAGCCGCCCATGATAGAGATCGACATCGGCCCCCAAAACACACTACCCGACAGCGGCACCATGGCTAAAATAGCCGCTGCCGCCGTCAACACCACCGGCCGCGAACGGCGCACCGTAGCATCAACAATAGCTTGCCAAGGCTCATGACCTTGCTTGATATCCTGCTCAATTTGGTCAACCAGAATCACCGAGTTGCGCATGATCATACCTGCCAATGCGATGACGCCAAGCAGCGCAACAAAGCCAAATGGCACATTGAATATCAGCAGCGCTGGCACCACGCCAATCAAGCCTAATGGCGCGGTCATAAACACCATAAACATCAGTGAAAAGCTCTGCAGCTGGAACATCAAAAATGCCAACATGGCGATTAGCATGATCGGAAATACTGCCGATAACGCCTTGTTCGCCTTCAAACTTTCCTCAATCGCACCACCTTGCTGAATTTCATAACCCGGTGGCAAGCGATCAATGATCGGCTGCAAGGTCGGCATGATTTGCTGCGTGGCATATGGCGCTTGCACACCATCGGCTAAGTCACTGCGCACGGTGAGCTGCAAATGGCGATTTCGCCGCCACAGTACTGGCTCCTCAAACACCGGTTCGAGACTGGCCACTTGGCTCAATGGCACTACGCCGCCAGTGCGCGAAAACAGCGACAAATCACCGATGCTATCAATACGCGAGCGCTCCTCTGGCGTGCCACGAACCACAATATCGATAAGCTCTTCGCCACGACGAATTTGGCTCACCGGCGCACCGGATAGCGCGGTTTGCACGAGATCGGCAATATCGGCACTACTGACACCCAAAAGGCGTGCTTTATCTTGATCAATACGCAGCTTCATCGAGCGGACTTGATCGTTCCAATCTAGCTGTGTGTCGCGCACTAACTTACTTTCGCGCACGGCATCACGCACATCATAAGCAATCCGGCGCACTTCCATGGGGTCAGGCCCAACGATGCGAAATTGCACAGGGAAGCCCACCGGCGGACCAAACTCTAGACGCAGCACACGGCCGCGCAAATTTGGGAATACTTGGTCTTTATCAAACAAGGTCATTAAGCGAGTACGCACTGCTTCGCGCGCCTCCAAGCCATCGGTTTGAATAACAAACTGGGCATAGCCAGGGTTGGGTAGTTCTGGCGCCAGAGAGATATAGAAGCGCGGTGAGCCTTGACCAACATAGGCAGTGAAATACTCGATGTCTTTGTCTTTCGCCAAGATTTTTTCCAAACGCTCAACTTCATGCTGCGTGGCCTTAATTGAGGAGCCCTCTTTTAGGCGAAGCTCTACCAAAAGCTCAGGACGCGATGCGGTTGGGAAAAATTGCTGCTGTACTAGTTTCATGCCAAAAATAGACAACACAAAGAGGCTGGCTGTGGCGATCAGTACCACTTTCCGATGCTGCACACAGTAATCAACCCAGCGCCTTAGGTGCTTATAAACCGGTTTGTCATAGGGGTCGTGATGGGCTTTTTCGGCTAAATCTTTGGGCAGCATTAGTACGCCCAAATACGGCGTAAAAATCACTGCGACAAACCATGAAACGATCAGCGCTATGCCGACAATCCAGAAAATACCACCAGCGTATTCGCCCGATGTCGAGCGCGCAAAACCTACTGGCATAAAGCCGGCAATGGTCACCAAGGTACCGGTGAGCATGGGAAATGCTGTCGACGTATAAGCAAACGTGGCCGCGCGAACACGATCCCAGCCCTGCTCCATTTTCACCACCATCATTTCCACCGCGATGATGGCGTCATCGACCAGTAGACCGAGCGCAATAATTAGTGCGCCTAAGGTGATGCGATCTAAATGCCAACCAAAGGCATACATGATGACGGCGACAATGCCCAGAACTAGTGGCACCGAGGCGGCCACGACAATGCCAGTGCGCCAGCCGAGGAATAGAAACGACACTGCTAGCACGATGACCAGTGCTTCTAAAAAGGCCTTCTCAAATTCCCATACCGATTGCTCAGCGACTTGTGATTGGTCGGCGTACTGCTCGATCTCGATGCCCACGGGCAGATCGGCGCGAACTTTCTCCATCTCGGCAGCTAAGTCGCGGCCCAAGGTGAGGATATTGCCATCGGCCACCATGGTGACACCGATCGCTAAAACGGGATGGCCATTGTGGCGAATACGAAAATCTGAAGGATCCTCATAGCCGCTGTAGACCTTGGCGATATCGCCCAAGCGCAGCAAGTTACCACCGGCCTCAACACTGACGCCGGCTACATCGGCAGCTGAGTGCAGGCTGCCATCGATGCGAGCAAAAACACGATCACTTTTGGTGTCGATAGAGCCTGCAGGACGCACTTGGTTTTGCTGCGCAATGGCGGCAAAGACGGCCTGCGGCGCTAGCCCAAGTGAGGCTAAACGGCGCGTGGAAAGCTCAACATAGACTTTTTCATCTTGCTTACCGAGGATATTAACTTTGTTGGTATTTGGCACCGTTTGCAGGCGGCGTTTGACCAGCTCAGCGAACTCCTGCAGCTCGGCCTGAGTAATGCCATCGCCGCGTAGTGCATACAGCGATGTGTAGACATCGGTGTATTCGTCGTTATAAAACGGCCCACGTACGCCGGCGGGAAACTCAGCGCTTATATCGCCAATTTTTTTGCGCGCCTGATACCACAGCGCTTTCAGCTCATCGCCTGAGTGTCGGCCATTGATGCTCAAGGTCATGCCGCCATAGCCTTGGCGCGAAAAGCTATGCACGAAGTTCAAATGAGGCAGCTCTTGCACGGCACGTTCCATGCGATTGAGCACTTCGTTTTGCAACTCTTCAGCACTGGCACCGGGCCAGGCAACCACGGCTGTCATCGCCGGTACGTTGAAGTTTGGATCTTCCAAACGGCCTAGCTTAGTAAATGAAAAAATGCCCGCCAGCAGCGAGGAGATCATTAAAAATAAGACGATGGTGCGATGATTTACCGCCCATTCGGAAAGGTTGAAACCTTTCATGGACGCGCCCCAGCGGCTGCTGGCTGATTCAAGCCGGCGCCACTGCGCTCAACAGCACGAACCTGCATCTTGGCATCGAGCTTTTGCACGCCCGCGATGACTACTTTCGCGCCATCCGGCACGCCTTTCACGGCCACTGTTTCGTTATTAAAACTCAGCACTTGCACAGCCTGTTTCTGCAAGGTCGGCGCTTTATCGTTAACTAGCCAAACTGAGACTTTATCGCGCGCTTTCACTAAAGCCGTCGCGGGCAAGATAACCGCCGTAGATGGCGCCTCAGCAGACTTCATCACGACCTGTGCGGTCATGCCCAAATGCAATGCTGCAAGCTGCTCTGGCGTGGCATTGTGTAAGGAGAAACGCGCACGATAAGTGCGTAGTGGTTGCGAGGCAGCTGGCGAAATTTCACGTAAACGCAGAGTGATACGCGGCGCATCCGAGCCCCAAATATCGGCCTCAGCCTCTTGCTTGGAGACAGTGGCCATCAAGCCTTCAGGGATGTCAGCGGCAATTTCCATTTCGCCCGGTTTAGCTATTGAAACCACCGGCACGCCCTCGCCAATAACCTGCCCTGCCTCGGCACGAACGGCCGTCACCACGCCATCGTATGGAGCGACTAGACTGGAATAACGCAGGCGATTTCGCGATAAATCGGCTTGGCGTTGAGCTTGCTGATACTGCGCTTTAGCTGCTTCAGCGCGGGCAGTTTGACGCTCACTCTCTGCCACGCTAATAGCACCGGCCTTGACCAAGGTCACCATGCGTTTGGCATCGGCATTGGCTTGGTCATACTGTGTTTTAGCCACAAGTACCTGATCTTGCGCAGCAGCAGATGCGAGCTGATAGTCACTGCCATCGAGCTGCATCAGCACTTGGCCCTTGCGCACTGTTTGCCCAAGCTCAACTGAGCGTTTAGCAATACGTCCCGCGACTTGAAAGCCGAGATCGCTGGCATAACGCGCACTCACTACACCTGGCACACTACGTTCAGTGCTCATGGCATTGCCACTAGCCCCAACTGTCATCACCAATACTGGCCGTAGCTCAGCATCTACCTCTGCGTCATTTGACGAACAAGCGCTCAAAGTAAGTAGCGCAGATGCAAATAAAATGGCGCTAGCGACATAGCATTGGCTAGAGAAGTAACGTGGAAAACGTGCATTCATGATGACAAGCTCAACAAAAGTGGCGGATGTTCTTTTAGTATTTATGCTGCAAACAGGACAGACTTTGACCATTAACTAGACCATGCCGTATAGTAATAAAACCTATTAAATAGACTGTCAAGTAAACTCATGAGCAAAGATCAGCCAGCGATTGCTAAGCGCGGTCGCCCACGCGACCCAAAACGCTTGCAAAAAATCTTCGAGGCTGCCTCACAGCAGTTCCTCGAGCACGGTTATGATCGCGTCAGTATGGACGCGGTGGCGAGCGCTGCCGGCGTCTCGAAAATGACGCTGTATAACAACTTTGCTAGTAAAGATGCGCTGTTTGAGGCCTGCGTGGCCTATCGCACTACAGGTATATTTGCCGGCTTTAGCGATGACATGCTTGATCCGAAGCGCCCAACCGAAGCGCTTACTCTCATTGCCCAGCAGTTCATCTCACTCATGCGCGCCGATGATGTCATCCGCATCCACCGTGTCATGTTTGGTCTAGCCACAACGCATCCCGATATTTGCGCGCGCTTCTACAGCGCCGGCCCCGAACATGTGAACCTGTATGTACAGGACTATTTGAAGGCCGCCGTGGCTGCCGGAAGTTTGGCCATTAGCCATATATCGCAAGCAGCCGATCAGTTTTTAGCGCTGAATTTGGGCCGCTCGCACCTAAAGGCCACCATGGGCTTAGGCAAGCCTAGCGCCGAGGCCGATGCGCTATTAGTTCACGAAAATGTGGCGATGTTTATCGCGCGCTATGGCAAGCAAAATCTTTCGTAGGTGTTAGCTAAACAGCTACCCTTTTTGACTCACGATATTCGCTTGGCGAGCAGCTCAGCCAACGACGAAAAGCACGCACGAACCCACCCGAGTCCATAAAGCCCAAATGCGCTGCCAACTCATCCATTTTCATCGATGAGTTCTCCAGCAGCTGCATGGCAATCTGCTTACGCTCTTCATCAACAATATCTCGAAAGCTTGCGCCCTCTTGCTCTAGCTTGCGCCTTAGTGTTCGTGGCGACATGGCGAGCGCTACCGCCATGTCATCCAGCGAGCTACTCAAACCTAAGTCACCTAATAATTTTTGTCGCACTCGCCCCGACACGCCAGAAACGCTTATTCGCTGCATACGCAAACGGCATTGCTCTTCTAGCAATAGCACTAAGCCGGCATCGTAATTAGCAAATGGCAAATCTGCCTCTGCTCGACTCACCGTAATGCTATTTTTCTGTGCAAAAAAAACAGGCTTGATGCCACAGAGCTTCTCGATGAGCGTGGCATCAATGCTGGGCTGCCCAGCAAATTGCAATTTTTTTATACCAAAGCCCGATAGCGACAGCTCTTTGATTAAATTGATAGTGGTTGCCATATCACGCTCTAGCAAAAACTCCCGAAGATGTGGCGATATAACACTCGAATCAAGGCTGATGCCAAACTCATCGCCTTCATCGATCAAGGCGACTTTGCAGTAGACCGTGCTTAGCGGCAGATAGCGAATGCCTATCAACACCGCGTCGCGCAAAGTTTTGCTTGTGCGCAAGGCAAAGCCCCAAACCCCAAAAGTAGCCAAGCTATATTGCAGACCAAGTTCAAAACCCATGGCAAGGCCATCGGGCATGGCCAGCATCATATTCTCAATAAGTCGCATTTCCTGTTCGCGACTAACCATGCCTTCAGCGCTAGATAGTGCCTCTTCGGATATACCGGTGCCGAGTAAACAGCTAGCCCTATCCATGCCCCGATGCAGGGCAAAGTTGATCATGACCTGGCTCACAGCAGCGGGGTGCAGCTGTTCTTCATGCGTGGACATAGATGGTGGAGCCCTTTTTCCGTTACTGAATGTGGCCGCAGATTCACTACAGATGGCCACACCGGCCGTAGTGATGCTTGCTATGAAGCCCTATGGTTCTAAGTTAGCACTACGAGGAATACTAACGATGGAAATTGACCGCGCCGTATTGAACAAGCAAGCCATTGCCAGCGCCAAGCACTATATGGGCAAAATGGCCTGGCCGACAATCGCGCTCACCGTCAGTGTCGTGACTGCTTTTATTTTATGTTTGGCATTATTTGCTAGCGGCGCGCTTTCGCCATGGCTGGCGTTTATCGCCTGTGCGGCACTGACATATATGTCATATACCCCGCTGCATGAGGCGGCTCACGGCAATATCCATGGTCAAAACGATAAGTACAAATGGGTTAATGATCTCTGCGGCTACTTGGTCGCGCCCATCATTGCCATTCCTTATGCCTCTCACCGTATTGAGCACTTTACTCATCACCGCTATACCAACCAAGCCGACAAAGACCCCGACTTCATTGTCAGCGGCATGGGTAAGGGTGCCGTGTCTTTCATCACCACGATTTTTAAGTTTCTGTGGACGCAAAATAGCTTTTTCGTCAAACACGGCTGGGCTGCTGCATCGCTAAAAGAGCGGAGCATTTACTGCCTAGAGGTCGCGGTATCGCTAGGCTGGCGAATTGCTTTTCTCACCTTTGTCGATCAGCCAGGCACCTTCGCTGTAATACTTTTAGGCTATATTTCTGGTGGAATTTTTACTGCGTATTGGTTCGCCTATCGGCCACATTTTCCCTACGACCAAACACAGCGTTATCGCACCACGAGCAGCTTAATCATGCCGGCATGGATGAAGCCTGTTGAGTGGTTTTGGTTTGGGCAAAACCTACACTCCATCCATCACCTTTTCCCACGCGTGCCGTTTTACCAATATCACGCCTTGCACCGTGATATTGAGCCGATATTGCGGGCTCACGACACACCAATTATTGGCATTTTTAGCCGCTTACCGGTGTCGCCAAGCACGCCGCAATAAGCTACTTGGCAACAGGCACATGGCTTAGCCGTATTTTTGCTCATGGCGCAGCAATACTTTCTCTACTTTCGCCAAGGCAGTTTGAATTCTCGAAGGGATGGATCGCCCTTGCAGAGCGTCGGGTAGTAGTACGGCCGAATGAGCGGCGCACAGCTGCTCGGCATCCTGCCATTGCGCCGCCAGTTGCACAGCCCACGCCCTAAACTCCTGCGCCGCTAAAGGCCGCTTTTGCAAAGCACTTGCCAAGGTCAAATGGAAAGTCACTTCAGGCTTTTTAAGCTTTCCTAACAAGCCAGGCAGCTGCAAATACATTAGCGTGTCATCGGCATGAATAATGCGCGATGGCTTGTGATAGGCCAACACAGATGAAAAGTGAATGTGCTCATTGTGCGAAATAAAGTCGACACCAGCGGGCACAGAAAACTCAAACTCATCGGCAAATAAGCCTGCAAACGCGTCGGAATCAGTCAGTTCAGGCTGCCATGGCAACTCAGGAAATTTTTCTAAATGACGCTGAGTGCCATAAAGCTTTGCCTTTGGATATTGTTGGTGAGCATTGCGCACGTGAACGGTATGAAAAGGATGCAGGTTGATGATGGCCTCAATATCTTGGCCGTCACGGGTCAACGCATCGACTGTAGATTTCAGCTCACCTTGCAAAGTGTAAGCATCGAGCAAGATGAACTTGCCAGTCTTTTGCTTAACCAAGGATGCATGGGTACCGATATTTAAAATGCCCGCGACTTTAAATACGCCACGAATACTCCAAAAGTGCTCTGACAGCGCGATGATTTCTTCTTTCATGGTTTAAATGCTCGTGAAAAATAGAGGGCAATTAAAGCACTTTATTCCTTAGGCTTGATAGCGATCGAATGCGGTGTCACCGACCAAGTGCGTATTGGCGTATGGCCTTCGCGCTCCCAATCTGGCGGCATAATCAAATGCTTCACGCGCTGCCCCACTAGGCCCGGCGCCATGACATCACGCATCATGTCGACGGCTTCGTGCAGGTTAAGCACCACGGGATTATACGAATTGATTTGCTGCGTAATGCCGAACTCAGCCTTCGCCACCTCGGGCTCAAAAGTGCCAAATAAGCGATCGAAAATAATCAATGTGCCGCCGTAGTTTCTATCGATGTACTCAGGGTTGCGGCCATGGTGAACGCGGTGATGCGATGGCGTATTGAAGATGGCCTCAAACCATGCCGGCAACTTGCCAATAGTCTCGGTGTGAATAAAGTATTGGTAGGCCAAGTTCACCGCCAAGCAGAACATGACAACGACTGGTGGCACACCTAACAGGCAGAGCGGAATGTAGAAAATCCAAATGCCGACAAAGGCATTAAGCAGGCTTTGGCGCATGGCCGTGGTGAAGTTCATCACCTGCCCGCTGTGATGCGGCACATGTGCAGTCCAGAACCAACGCACGCGATGCGAACTGCGGTGATAGATATAAAAGCACAGTTCCACGGCGACATAGATTGGCACAACAGTCCAAGCATTCACTGGAATATCCATCAAGCGATAACCATAGGCCCAGGAAAACACAGCGGCGGTAAACAACACCCACACAAGGGCTTCAAACAGCTGATACGACGCCCCTAAAGACAGGTTGGCGAAGATCTCTTTGAGCTTAAAGCTAGCAGTGTTTTTACGGCGCTTTTGCACGGCAAACTCAATAACAAAGGCCAGTAGAAACAATGGCGTCATGCCAATCAAAAACACTTGCTTCCAATCAATGTTGTCGCCAAAAAACGTTTGCAGCCAAGGCATAAAAAATGATGTTACGGCGTCCATGGTCTTTCCTCTTTTTAGTTTTTCTACACGACACATGGTAGAGATGAGCTGACCAGCGCTCTTGACCAATATCACCAATTTTATGCATTATCTGCCAGATGAAAAACTCATCGTCAGCGGCATCAATAGACCCTAGCGCCTTAGATTTGCTCAGCAGCTTTCTTGATCAGGAAGACCTGCAGGCGGTTGATCTGCGCACACAGTTACGCGAATTACGTACTAGTTCGCGAGTGGCTATTGAGACCTGGTGGCAGCTGCTGGAGGCGATACATGCACTCTGCCCTCGCGATGATTTAGGCTTGAAAATTGGCCAATGTCTGCAGCCACATCACGCCGGCGTGCTCGGTTACTTGGGCATTTACAGCACCACGCTAGGCCAAGCTCTGATGCGCTTCCATCGGTTTCAGCCTCTACTACACAACCTCGTACCCACAGTATTTCGCGCCGAAGCTGGCGTTGTGATCGTAGGTTGGAGCATAGAACGGCGCTCCACACAGCTCTCGGATGATGTTTTTTTCTCTGGCTTAATGCGCTTTATTTCGCTGCTCACTGGCCGTAATGACATCAAACCTATCTTGATGAAATCGCCAAATAGCCCGCCAGCTCATCGCGCCTTATACGAGCATTTTTATGGCTGCCCGGTAGAGTTTCTCGCCAGCGTCAGTGAGCTGCATTTCCCCGCGCACTTCATGACATTGGCGGTGAACACACAGGACCCCTACCTTTCAGGCCTGCTAGAGCGACAGGCTGAAGCCATGCTGCAGGCACTGCCTAAGCTCGACCCGCTGCTGTCTGATGTGCAGCAAGCGATATTGGGCATTATGCAAGATGGCGCACCAACGATGGCGCAAGTCGCTATGCGCATTGGCCTCGCTGAGCGCAGTCTCTACCGTGCGTTGGAAGCACGAGGCATGGGCTTTAAAACGCTGGTTAACTCACTACGCTTTGAGCTCGCAAAAGACTATTTATGCGATAGCGATTTGTCGCTGCCGGAAATTAGCCTGCTCTTGGGCTTTGCCGATCAAAGTGTGTTTACGCGAGCCTTTCGCCAGTGGAGCGGCATAACACCGCTGAAATGGCGAAAAGCTAACTAGGCAGGACAGCTTCAGCTGTTTCTCGCCGCACGAGCAGCATGCAGCTTCTTATAGCTTTCGATCAGGCGCAGATGCTTATCCAAACCTTCAAGCTGCATATTAGTTGGCGTCAAGCCATAGAAGCGCGTCGTACCTTCCACCGAGCCGACCACAGCCTCCATAACTTGCTCGCCAAACATGCGTTTGAAATTAAACAGGTAGTCGTCTAGCTCGTAAGTATCATCAAGAAGGACTTCGAGCACCGCTCTCACTGCCTGATAAAACAGCCCACGCTCAACGGTGTTGTCATTGAACTGTAGAAAGGATTCGACCCGCTCTAGGGCTTGCTCATGCTCTTGTAAGGCTAGGTTTATCAGTAGCTTAAGCTCAAGCATGGTGAGCTGACCCCACACCGTATTTTCATCAAACTCAATGCCAATTAGGGTGATGATGTCGGTCTGCTCATCGACCTGGCTATCTTCCAAGCGCTCGCCCAAACTCGCTAATTGCTCATCGTTTAGCGTATGCAAATTGAGAATATCTTCGCGGAAATCTAAGGCCTTATTGGTGTTATCCCAAATCAAATCTTCGACTGGATACACCTCGGAATAACCCGGCACCAAAATGCGGCAAGCCGGCGCGCCCAAGTCATTGCGCACGGCAACGTAAACTTCTTTGCCCATAGCGCTAAGGATGCCAAACAGACGCGCGGCCTCCTCCTCGGTGGTGCCGGAGAAATTCCATTCGCAGAAATCGTAATCGGCACTGCTACTAAAGAAGCGCCACGACACCACGCCAGTCGAGTCAACAAAGTGCTCAACTGAATTGTTCGGCTCAGTCACGGCCATGCTATTAAACGTCGGCAGCGGCACATCGTTTAGGCCTTCAAAGCTGCGGCCCTGCAATAGCTCGGTGAGGCTGCGCTCCAGTGCTACTTCGAAACTAGGGTGAGCGCCAAAAGAAGCAAAGACACCGCCAGTTCTGGGGTTCATCAGCGTCACGCACATTACTGGAAATTCACCGCCCAGCGAGGCATCTTTGACCAACACAGGAAAGCCCTGCGCCTCAAGCACATCAATGCCTTGGAGAATATTCGGATACTTTTCTAGCACCTGCCGTGGCACATCTGGCAGCGTGATTTCGCTATTGATAATCTCTTTCTTGACCGCTCGCTCGAAGATTTCCGATAGGCACTGCACTTGCGCCTCGACCAGGGTGTTGCCCGCGCTCATGCCATTGCTGAGAAAAAGGTTTTCGATCAAATTGGACGGGAAATACACGACCTCCGCATCGGACTGACGCACAAATGGCAGCGCCACAATGCCGCGCTCGCGATTGCCCGAATTGGTGTCGATAAGATGAGAACCGCGAAGCTCATCATCGGGGTTATACAGCGCTAAGCAATGCGCATCGAGAATGCCCGCAGGCAACTTATCGCTGGGGCCTGGCTTAAACCACTTCTCATTCGGGTAATGCACAAATTCGCTATTGGCGATGTCTTCGCCAAAAAACTGGTCGTTGTAGAAGAAATTGCTATTGAGGCGCTCGATAAACTCGCCTAACGCTGAGCACAATGCACTCTCTTTGGTCGAGCCTTTGCCATTGGTGAAACACAAGGGTGAAGCCGCATCGCGCAGATGCAAAGACCACACATGCGGCACGATATTTCGCCATGAGGCGATCTCGATTTTCATGCCTAAGTCTTGCAAGATAGCCGTCATATTGGCGATGGTCTGCTCCAATGGCAGATCTTTACCTTCGATGAATGTTTGGCTACCGTCCGCCGGCAGCGTCATCAAAAGCGCCTGAGCATCTGCACCAAGGCTCTCTACCGCCTCAATCTCAAAAGTTGGCCCAGTCTGCACAACTTTCTTCACTGTGCAGCGATCTATCGAGCGTAAAATGCCCTCTCGATCTTTGTCAGAAATGCTTTCTGGTAGCTCAACCTGGATTTTAAAGATCTGCTTATAGCGGTTTTCAGGATCAACAATATTGTTCTGGGATAAACGAATATTTTCAGTGGGGATGTCACGCGCCAAGCAATAGACCCGAACAAAATACGCCGCGCACAGTGCCGATGACGCTAGGAAATAATCGAATGGGCCGGGGGCCGAGCCATCGCCTTTGTAGCGAATGGGTTGGTCAGCAATGACCGAGAAATCGTCAAACTTAGCTTCAACTCTAAGATTGTCGAGAAAATTGACATTAATTTCCATTACAAAGGCACCTGCATTACGGGGTCTGGCGCGCGACGGCCACTAGTCGCGGCCATTATCCCGATTTTGCAGGCGCCCGTCCTGATTGCGGGCTCGCGTTATAAGCGAAAGAGCACCGATCCCCAGGTCATGCCGCCGCCGACGCCTTCAATGAGCACCAATTGGCCAGGCTTAATGCGCTGATCGCGCACCGCAGCATCGAGCGCTAGCGGCACAGATGCCGCCGAGGTATTGCCATGATTCGCCACCGTGGTGATGACGCGCTCGCGTGGCAAGCCAAGTTTGTCGGTCGTGCTATTGATGATGCGCATATTGGCCTGATGCGGGACTAGCCAATCAAGATCATCCACGCCAAAGCCGTTGTGCTCTAAGGCCTCCATCGCGCACTCATGCAGCACACGCGTGGCTAGGCGAAACACCGCGGCACCATCCATTTGCAAATACGGGTTGTCGGCTATTTTGCCAGCTGATACACCACCATCGACTTGCAGGATATGCCCCATGCTGCCATCGGAATGCAGATGGCTAGACAAAATGCCCGGCGTTTCTGATGCCTTTAACACAACTGCACCCGCGCCATCGCCAAATAGCACGCAGGTGCGGCGATCGCTCCAGTCTAATAGACGTGAAAAAATCTCAGCGCCCACAACTAATGCGCAGCGATGCTGCCCAGAGGCGATGAATTTATCAGCAACGGCTAGCGCATAAACAAAGCCAGTGCACACCGCCTGCACATCAAATGCAGCGCCCTGCTTCACGCCTAAACGCGCTTGTAGCAGACACGCCGTGCTAGGAAAGACTTTATCTGGCGTGGTGGTGGCAACAATGATGAGGTCAATGTCTTCAATTGAAACACCGGCGGAATCCATAGCGGCTCGAGCCGCATGTTCAGCAAGATCAGTGGTTTGCTCGCCTTCAGCGGCAATATGACGCGCCTCAATGCCCGTGCGCGAAACTATCCATTCATCACTAGTTTCAATGCGTGTTTGCAACTCACTATTGGTGACAATACGTTCAGGCAAGTAACTACCAGTTCCGACAATTTTGGAATAAACCATGGTCAATGCTCAGCAACAAAAAATTGTTGGCGGCAGTATACGTGACCAATCAGTCACATGCGCTACTTAGGTCGAAAGTCTATGCTAGACAGGCTAGAGAAATTGCAAAAATACCTATTTCCAGAAACGCCGAGTTAAGTTGTCAGCACCGGGTAGAACAGCTCACCCTTACCCATCTTAATGACATTACCACCAATGCGGCAGCGCACTTCCCTGCCTGAGCGCTTGTCAAACTCAGCATGCAAAATGCTTTTGCGCGTCGTCATGCTGCCACGATCAATCGAAAATATATGGGTGCCCGGCGCAGTCGCAGTTTGCTCAGCGAGGTAGGCAATAAACTCGGGCATGATGCTACCAATCGGGGGCAAATCATCTCGAGGCTGATCCATATTCAGTAGGCGGCCATGAAATTGAGTTTGGCCTGTAATGCTACCAGGCGAAAATAAGAAGATTTGCGGGGTATAAACTTGGCCTGCTAATTCAGACCAGCGCTCAATATTAGGGCTAGCTGCAATAACATGCTCAGGGCGCGTGAATGGAACAACAAATACTGGCCGATCTACACTTACTACCATCGGCGAATATTTGCTAAATGAAATATGGCGCTCTTCGGTGTTGAGTAAAGCCGCAAGCTGTGCAGTTTCAGGCGTATAGCGGTCAATGGTCGGCGCCAGAGTACGTGAGTACTGAATGGCGCCGGGGCCATTTTCTTGTTTATCAATAAAGCTTTCAACGACCTGCTTCTGCTGCGTAAAGGTCAGTGTGCTGTACTTGCCCTTGTCAATTACTAAGCCTTGCTCATAAGCGACGTATGATGCGGCAAGAATCGTGTGTGCACCAAATAAACAGCGTCCTTTGCTATTAAATACACTGACTGGCTCAGCCTCAGAACTAGCGTCAATAAACACCGTTTCGCTCTGTAAAAACTCACTCGCTAAGGCTTGCTTATGCTCATCAGAAAGCACCTGACCATTGAGCGAAACTACAGGAACCTGCACCCCTTGAAACGGCGAATCAGCAAATACATCAAGCAGGGAATAAGCAAGAGTCATGACCAACATCCTTTATTATTTTCTAAATTGACACGTTAACTTTCCGCCTCAGCAATAGTTTATACCTAACTATTGCTGCCCTCTAAAACGCCGCCTCTGCCATTAGCCAGATTTTTTGCGTATCTCTCGCGAGTGTATCGGCGCGATAATTTGCGTACTTTGCGGTCAGTGTGTAGCGCTTTAACAAAGTTTTACTGGCCTGCAAGTTCCACTCTTGTCCGTAATTTGCGGAGCCCGTATCGGCTGTGTAGTCATGCCATCCCGCCTTCAAAGCCACACCAGAGACCTTGGTGCCAAGATCGATATACCGATCTTTCACACCCGTGGCTGGGGTGTTGAGAAACTTGTCGGTCCAACCTTGAAATGCATGCATTGTGGCAAGCGGTGTTTGTAGCGCAACACCAGCGCCGGCATCGGCACCGAGCAGTTCTTCGCCGACACCAACACGCACACCAGCGGCTCGTAAGCCCAGCACAAGGTGGTGATAATCGGCGCTGAAGGCTACTGGATTATTGTCATAGTCTTGCTGGCGCGCGGCCTCGACACGATAGTCTAGTGCTAAATCACTGTGCTTAAGCTCGCCAGTCAGCGCTACGCCAAGCGTACGCGAAGACAGGGCAGCGGCATCGGCAAAGCTCAGCCAATAGCCATAGGTCGATGCGGTCAGCTCAGGCCGTAGTGCCCAGGTCACCATCGCGACATGATGATCACTGTCTAGCTTGGCCGCTGGCTTACCTTTTTCTGGGCCAAAAATACGCTGGGTATTGTCGATGTAGCTGTAGTCGACCAGCACATTTTTAGAGGGCGTGAATTGGCCACGAATAGCATCAAAGGTTTGCTCATTTTGCCGCCAACCGACGCCACCCACAAAACGCTGGTTGCCCATATTGATGCGCTGGCGCCCCACTGTGACGCTATTGCCACTTTGCTCATAGCGCAAAAAGGCTTGGTTTAAATCAGCGCCATCAGGGTCTGCCACCACGGGAAATGCGGCGTTGCCATTGCGCGTGTCATTGAAGCGATCTGAGCCCAAGGCGGCAACATAGTCGAACTCTAGCCCGGCACTCAGCTTATGCCACGCCGCGCTGGTGTAGCTCAAACGCGTGCGCAACGTGGTGGCATTAGCATCTTGTGACTGCGCCTGATCATCGACTAGCTCATGACGCAGACGTAGATTTACAGTGGTCTTACCATTGGTAATAGCTTGTACAAAGGCATCGGAATCAACAGCATAGGTCGGTGCAGCTAATACGCTAGCGCACGCTAAAATGGCATGACATGGGATGTTTTTCATAGCATTACCTCTGGGTTGGGAGACACAACAAGCATCTGCTCGGCGAGCAGTTTTTTTAATTCAGGAATACAGGAGCCGCAGTTGGTGCCAGCACGCGTACAAGCGCCCAAAGCCTCAACACTGCGATGGCCATCGGTAATTGCATCGAGCAAGCGCTGGCTTCTGACTTGATGGCAGCTACACACCAGCGCACTGGTATCGCTGCCAGTGCTAGGCACGCCGCGCGATAGTTCACGGGCACTGAGTTGGTTCTGGCTGAGGGCATCGAGCAGCCATACTTCATCGATGCGCGGGCGTTCGGGTTGCGCGAGAAACCAAAGCACCGGCTGCTCATTGTCATAGCCAATGATGTGGTGACGCAGACCGAGCGCATCGTCGAGGCTGGCCCATTTTCTACTGGCAGGATGAGCTTCGGAGTCTTGCCATAACGCCATCAGCTCGGCGGATACAGGCAAGCGAGCGCCCATCAGCGTGTATATCTGCCAAACGCCAATGTCGTGTCGACACCAGTACTGATTTTCAGGCAGTTGCAATGCCACGCGGCTAATCAAAATGCCCTGCCATTGGCTGCGCAGCGGCGTAATCGCTACCGGTGATTGTTTAAAGGCTGGCTGACCCGAGACAGGATCACACAGCGGTGCAACCAAGCTGCCGACACGTGCTTGCGAGGCATTGCTCGCGCTCCAATGAATCGGCATGAATGCATGACCACGGGCTATGCCGGAGTCCGCCATGGCAGGCACGACACACTCGCCAAAACTGTTATGCACGCTGAGTAACTGCTCATGCTCAGCGCCAATTTGCGCGAGATCATCTGGGTGTAGAGCGATAAATGGTTCGGCAATATGGCTGAGCAGGCGCGCACTGCGACCGGTGCGCGTCATGGTGTGCCATTGATCACGAATACGTCCGCTATTGAGCAAAAATGGCAAGCTCGGCGAGCTGGTTTTTGCCGCTTGCGGGTGCGCATCAATAAACTGAGCACGCCCCGATGCTGTAAAGAAATGGCCATCGCTAAATAAGCGCGCAGTGCCTTCGGGCTTTGCTATCGGCATAGGCCATTGCACGGGCATCAGGGCGTCGTAATCGGCATCTGAGCAGGTCGCCAACGCACCAATATCGAAGTCACGACTGCCGTTATTTTCAAAGGCCGACAGCGCCGCATGCTCACGAAAAATTGCCGCTGAATTGCTGTAGTCAAACGCCTGAGCATGGCCCAAATGCTTCGCCACCTGACTCAACGCCCACCAGTCAGGCTTGGCCTCGCCAGGCAAAGGCAAGAATGCACGCTGACGCGAAATACAACGCTCAGAATTAGTTACCGTGCCATCTTTTTCACCCCAGCCAGCGGCAGGCAAGCGAATATCAGCTAGCCGTAAGGTATCGGTGTCATCCACGCAATCCGATACCACGACGCAATCGCAGGCGATCAAGGCGTCACGCACGCGATTGGCATCTGGCAATGACACCAAGGGGTTAGTCGCAATGATCCAGACAAAACGAATTTTGCCGGAGGCCATCGCCTCAAACATATCCACGGCTTTTAAGCCCGGGCGCGGTGCGAGGTCGGCGGTCTGCCAAAAGCGTGACACCAGATCGCGGTGCTCAGGCTTTAAAATATCCATATGCGCGGCGAGCTGATTCGCCAAACCGCCAACCTCACGACCGCCCATGGCATTGGGCTGGCCGGTCATGGAAAACGCTCCTGCACCGCTTTTTCCAATCTGCCCAAGCGCTAAGTGGCACTGCAAAATGGCGCTGGCGTTATCGACTCCGGCAGCGGCTTGATTAATGCCTTGTGAAAACACCGTGACGGTTTTCGGCGTGGCACAGACCTGCGCATAAAACGCGTCTAAAGCGACCTCAGATAGACCTGTTGCTGTAGCAGTGACCGCCAGCGATGCGTTGCGCGCTGAACAGGCGGCGGCCATCGCGGCGAAACCATCGGTATGGGCAGCAATAAACTCATGGTCGATATGATCATTGGCAATGGCATAGGCGAGCAGGCCATCGAACAGATAGCCATCACTGCCGGGAGTCAGCTGCAAATGGCTATCGGCGCTGTCTGCAGTAGTCGTTCGCCGCGGATCAATCACGACAATTTGCAGGCTGGGGCGGACTTTTTTTGCCGCGATAATGCGCTGATAGACGACCGGATGCGTCCACGCCATATTGGAGCCGACCAGGAGGATTAAATCGGCCAGCTCCAAATCTTCATAACAGCCAGGCACGCTATCGCTGCCGAAAATTTGCTTATGTGCCGCCACCGCAGTGGACATACAGAGGCGGCTATTGGTGTCGATATTAGCGCTGCCAATAAAGCCTTTCATGAGCTTATTGGCGACGTAATAATCTTCTGTGAGGAGCTGGCCGGAGACATAAAACGCGACCGCATCGGGGCCATAACGCTTTATGGTGTCTTGCATACGGCGAGCGATCTGCTGCGCGGCGTGATCCCAGCTGGCGCGCAGACCATCGACTTGCGGATAAAGCAGGCGGCGCTCAAGCCCTACGGTGTCACCCAGCGCACTGCCCTTTACACAGAGTCGGCCATTATTGGCGGGATGCAACTCATCGCCGCGCACTGAAACGCCGGCTTCAGAAGTCGTCGCGGTGACACCGCAGCCAACGCCGCAGTAAGGGCAAGTGGTCTTGATATCGGCCATCAGGCGGCACTACCCGTGAGCATTAACGCCACTGGATCGGCTACTGGCAGGCCTTGCTCGATAACATCAAAGAAGGCCCCGCCATCATCGACATCGCCAAAAAGTACGGCGGCGATAAGCTGACGATGGCGAAACCATAGCCGCCGGTAATGGCCGCGCTGAGCATCTCGCCATGCAATGCTTTTGCAGTCGGCAAGATCGTGCAGCTCACCAGCCGAAAATAAATCGATGCCAGTAACCTTCAGGCGCGTTGGCGAGGCGATACGGCGATAACCGAGGTTACACACGCCGATTAAGGTATCGGCCAAAATTTTCGCTTGCTGATAAATCGGCGCCACCAAGCCAAAGGATTCGCCATCGATCTCGCAGCATTCACCCAAGGCAAAAACATTTTCTGCCGAACTACGCAGCCAGGCATCAACGCAGATGGCACGCGCACAGCGCAGGCCGGCACTAATCGCTAGGCTCATCTCGGGCGTGATACCCAAAGACATAATCGCCAACTCACAGGGCAGAACCTGCTCCTGCCCTGCACTTAGCCTCAAACGTAAGCCAGCTAACTCGCCTTCGCCGATAAAAGCCTCGCTGCGCGCGCCAAAATGCAAGGCTATGCCACGCGCATTCAAAGCTTGCGCCAGCAACGCGCCTGCCTCGGCATCGAGCTGGCGATTCATCAGCCACTCGCCGTTATGCACCACGCTCACCTCAAGGCCGCGCTGACGCAACCCCCACGCAGCCTCCAGACCAAGTAAGCCGCCGCCAATAACGACCGCGCGCTGCCCTGCCACCGCCGTCGCAGCAATCGCTTCGGCATCGGCCAAGCTGCGAAAGACATTCACGCCAGCAAGGTCATGGCCTGGAATGCTCAGGCGTGTGGCGCGCGAGCCAGTGGCAAACACCAGCTGCTGCCAACCCAGCACCCGCCCAGAGGCTAAACATGCTTCATGTTTAGCTATCGCCACGCTAAGCACTGGATCGGCTAAATAAAGCGCAATGTCATGCTTGGCATACCACGCAGCATCATGGGTGATGAGCTGCTCTAAGCTTTTTTCACCAGCTAGCCAAGGCGACAGCGCAATGCGGTTGTAACCGTGTGCATCTTCCTCACCGACAACGGCAATATCTGAGCCAGACATGCCGCGCGCCAACAACTCATCGAGCAGGCGCGTAGCAGCCATGCCATTACCAATGATGAGTAGCCGGCGCGAAGCCATGATTAGCGCTCGCCTTCGCTGACGAAAACTCGGCCATCACGCACGTTCACACGCCACACGGGCACGGTCACGCTCATGTCTTCCAAGCAAATGCCGGTGCGCAAACAGAAGTGCTGTTTGTACACCGGCGAGGCCACCACTAGCTTGCCGCCAATGTCGCCAATGATGCCGCGTGCTAGCACATTGGCGCCGCTAAATGGATCGCAGTTGCCGAGGGCAAAGTAGCCTTCATTGGTGCTGAAAATGGCGAGCTGTCGACCGAGTACGCGCGCCGGCATGCCCGTACCGGTGACTATCTCATCACTGCCACAGATTTCATGCCAATCATCAAAGATGGCGTGGGTTGGCGTTGCTAAGCTCATGACTGTGTCTCCAAAACAGGGATTCTCGCTGCCATCGCATCAGTGGCTTTTTCGCTTAGGCGCGCTGGGCGCTTTTGACCACGCTCACGCACATAGACCAAGGCTTCGTCGGCGCTGTCATCATTCAGGAATGGACGGAAGCGACTCATGGCCACTGGATCTTCAATGGTGCGTTTCCACTCGCAGGCATAGGTGTCGACCACGGCTTGCATATGTGATTCCAGCTCATCAGCCAGACCTAAGGAGTCGTCGATGACCACGGCTTGTAGATAGCTCAGGCCGCCTTCGAGGTTGTCGCGCCAGACCGAGGTACGTTGCAGGCGGTCGGCGGTGCGGATGTAGAACATCAGGAAACGATCGATGTAGCGCACCAAGGTGGCGTCATCGAGATCGCTGGCAAACAACTCCGCATGACGAGGACGCATGCCGCCATTGCCGCAAAGGTATAAGTTCCAGCCTTTTTCAGTGGCAATGACACCAACGTCTTTGCTTTGCGCTTCGGCGCACTCACGTGTGCAGCCCGACACCGCCATTTTCAATTTGTGCGGTGAACGCAGGCCGCGATAGCGCTCTTCGAGGAAGATCGCCATGGCCACTGAATCCTGCACGCCATAGCGACACCAAGTAGAGCCGACACAGGATTTCACCGTGCGCAGCGACTTACCGTAGGCATGGCCAGATTCGAATCCCTCGTCAACGAGGTCACGCCAAATCAGCGGCAGCTGCTCCACGCGAGCACCAAATAAATCGATGCGTTGGCCGCCAGTAATCTTGGTGTAGAGGTCGTATTTTTTCGCCACCTCACCGATAACAATGAGTTTCTCTGGCGTGATTTCACCACCGGGGATGCGCGGCACCACCGAGTAGCTGCCGTCTTTTTGCAAGTTGGCGAGGAAGTTATCGTTGGTGTCTTGCAAGCCCACATGCGGCTTGTCGAGCACAAAGTCATTCCAGCACGAGGCGAAAATCGAGGCCGCCGCTGGCTTGCAAATCTCACAGCCATGGCCACGGCCGTGATCTTTAATCAGGGCATCAAACTGGCGAATGCCATTGATGCGTACTAGGTGATAGAGCTCTTGGCGGCTATAGGCAAAATGCTCGCAAAGATGATTGTTAACGGCCACGCCTTGGCGTTTCAGTTCGGCATCCAAAACTTGTTTGACCAGTGCTGTGCAGCCACCGCAGGTCGCCGAGGCGCGCGTCTCTGACTTGAGACCCGCCATGGTGCAGCAGCCTTGGCTAATAGCAGAGCAGAGGTCACCTTTACTGACGTTATTGCAGGAGCAGATTTGTGCACTATCCGGCAAGGCATCAACGCCGAGCGCCGGCTTACCATCGCCTGCCGGCAAAATCATCGACAGTGGCGAGCTAGGCAAGGCCATGTCATTGAGATGATATTGCAGCAGTGTGCCGTAATCGCTGGTGTCGCCAACCAATACGGCCCCCAAAAGGCGGTCACCTGCGGCATTCAATACCAGCTTTTTATAGGTGCCAGCGACGCTATCGTCGATTTGACAGATACGCGCACCGACGGTGCGTGCTTGCGCATCGCCAATAGAGCCAACTTCAACGCCAAGCAATTTAAGCTTGGTGCTCATGTCTGCACCTTGAAACTTGGCCTTCTCATCCTTGGCCAAATGCGCTGCGAGTTGACGCGCCATGTCATAGCCAGGAGCAACTAAGCCGTAAATGCGGCCTGACCAAAGTGCCACTTCACCAATGGCAAAAATCGCAGGATCAGACGTCGCGCAATGATCATCAATAATGACTCCACCACGCTCACCAACCAGTATCCCAGCGTCACGTGCGAGCTGATCGCGAGGACGAATGCCGGCCGAAAATAGCACCAAGTCGGTTTCTAGCTCGCCATCAGAAAACACCAAGCGGTGGCGCTGCGAATCTCCTGCTTCAATGCGCTGAGTCGCTTTACCGGTATGCACACTGACATCTAGAGCGGCAATTTTTTCACGCAGCAATGTGCCACCTTGGACATCGAGCTGAACCGCCATCAGCTGTGGGGCAAACTCCACCACATGCGTCTCTAAGCCTAAATCCTTAAGCGCTTTGGCGGCTTCTAGGCCAAGCAAGCCACCGCCGATGACAACACCGCTACGACTGCTTTTAGCGGTTGCTGCAATAGCATCGAGATCGTCGATGGTGCGATAGACATGGCAGCCTTCCCGATCATTACCTTCGATCGGTGGCACAAAAGGATATGAGCCAGTTGCCAGCACCAGCGTGTCATAAGGCACTTCGCTACCGGCAGAGCCAACCACAACACAACGCTCGCGATCGATACGCTGCACCGACTCGCCGAGCATGAGGTGGATGCCGTGCTCAGCGAAGAAGCCTGGAGTCACTAAACTTAAGTCTTCTGCGCTGGCGCCAGAGAAATAACTGCTGAGTTGGACACGGTCATAGGCCACTCGCGCTTCTTCCGAAAACACCGTGATATCTAGTGCCAGCTCGCGCGCCACGATCTCTTCTAAGAAGCGCTGACCAACCATGCCATTACCAATGACGACTAAACGTGTGGGTTTCATGTCTTAAGCTCCTGCCGCAACATGTGATTGTTTTTCATACAAAAATTGCAGCACGCTATGACGCAAATGCGTGTAGTGCGGGTCGTCAGCAAGTGCCAAACGATGACGTGGGCGCGGCAAGTCGATCTCTAAGATTTCGCCAACAGTGGCCGACGGGCCATTGGTCATCATGACGATACGGTCGGAGAGCAAAACCGCCTCATCGACATCGTGAGTAATCATGATCACGGTGTTGTTTAGGTCGCGCTGAATCTCCATCAAGGTGTCTTGCAAATGTGCACGCGTCAGGGCATCCAAGGCACCGAAAGGCTCGTCCATGAGCAATACACGAGGCTGCATAGCCAAGGCTCGGGCAATGCCGACACGCTGCTTCATGCCACCGGAAATCTCCGAGGGGCGTTTATGCAAAGCGTGACTCATGTGCACCAAGTTCAGGTTATGCGCTATCCACTCATTCATTTCAGCGCGCGTTTTTTGCCCACGAAACACTGTACGCACCGCTAATTCGACGTTTTCCCAAACCGTCAGCCATGGCAGCAAGGAGTGATTTTGAAAGACAATGGCGCGCTCTGGACCTGGCTCGCAAACCTCTTTGCCATCCAAAATAATGCCGCCACTAGTCGCTTGCAGCAGGCCGCCAACAAGATTGAGCACGGTTGATTTGCCGCAGCCGGAGTGGCCAATGAGCGAGACAAACTCACCTTCAGCAATTTTTAAATTGACCTCTTTCAAGGCGTTATAGCTACCGCTGGCCGTGTTAAACGACATGCCCACATTGGAAATTTCTAATAATGTCTTCATGTCATTCTCCGGACTGCCAATCGACTTTTCGTTGCAGCAACAGCATCACTCGATCAAGCGCAAAACCAATCAGACCAATAACAATGACCGCGGTCATGATGCGACTGAGCGACTGCGAACTACCATTTTGAAACTCATCCCAAACGAACTTACCGAGACCGGGGTTCTGCGCCAGCATTTCGGCAGCAATCAACACCATCCATGCAATGCCCAAGGACACGCGCAGACCGGCGAACATCATAGGAACTGCTGATGGCAGGACGATTTTGATGACATGAGTGAACCAGTTCAGGCGCAAAACACGACTGACGTTATTGAGATCACTGCTCACCGCCTGTACACCAACAGCTGTGTTAAGCAGCGTCGGCCATATGCAGCAGAGCGTGACGGTGATCATCGACACCACAAACGAGCGCGACATCATGGGGTCTGCGCTGGTGTAGACCGAAGCCACCACCAGAGTCACCAAAGGCAACCAAGCCAATGGCGACACCGGTCGAAACAGCTGCACGATAGGGTTTATGGCCTGATGCGCAAAATGACTCAGGCCCATCACGATGCCGAGCGGAATCGCCAACACAGAAGCCACCACGAAACCTGCCAGCACGGTCACCAAGCTGGTGATGATCTGATCAAAGAACGTCGGCGCGCCGGTGTACTGGCGACGCACTGGCTGCCAATCAGGCTCAACAGCCAAACGCTCGGCAATGCGAAGCTCTTGGCGCTCAGAAAACGCATCACCCTTTGCGCGCTGAGCACGATGCTCCGCTACTAGGTTTTGCGCCTGCTCCACAACCTGCATAGGGCCTGGAAACTTACCCAACATGGTATCGATACGGCTCGATGCCACTTGCCAGATCATGAGGAACACCAGCAGCCCTAATAACGGAGCTATGGCTTGGCGCAAACAAGAGCGCGTGACGTTCATTAATGAATTCATATGAGCAATCTCTTACACAACTTAAGGAACTTGCTTGCCTTTCAGGCCAATGCGGAAGCTATCGATATAGGCATTTGGCTTGCGGCCATCGAAACTGATGCCATCGATAAACGTCGTTGCCTTGACTGGACGAAACCCACTTTCAGTGGCGAAGTCTGGAAAGTCACTGGCCTTCAACTTGCCTTCGCTAATCAGCTCCTGCGCTGCTTGACGGTAGATGTCAGGGCGAAACACGCGCTTGGCCATTTCCAGATACCAGCCATCAGGCTTGGCTTCAGGGATTTGTCCCCAGCGACGCATTTGCGTGAGATACCAGACCGCATCGGAATAGAACGGGTAGGTAGCGTGGTAACGGAAGAACACATTGAAGTCTGGCAGTGAGCGTTGATCACCTTTCTCGAACTCAAACTTGCCGGTCATGCTGTTAGCAATGATGGGATAGTCGGCGCCGACATAGATGGACTTACTAATAAGCTTGGCTGCTGCCGGACGATTGGCGTTGTTGTTTGCATCTAGCCATTGGCCTGCGCGAATCAGCGCTTTCACGAGGCGAATATGCGTGTTTGGATGCGCCTCGGCCCATTGCCGGCTAACCCCGAAAACCTTCTCCGCGACATTGTTACGAATGGCCTGATCAGCGATCACCGGCACGCCAATGCCACGAAAGACTGCCTGCTGATTCCACGGCTCACCGACGCAATAACCATTGATGGTGCCAGCCTCTAGTGTCGAAGGCATTTGTGGCGGCGGAGTCACAGAAATCTGCACGTCTGCCTTCAAATTACCGGCGGTATTGCCGCGCTGCGGCGCGTAGAATCCGGGGTTAATGCCACCAGCGGCCAACCAATAACGTAGTTCATAGTTGTGGGTCGATACCGGAAACACCATGCCAAACTTCAGTGGCTTACCTTGCTTTAAGGCTTGATCCACCACCGGCTTCAACGTGCTAGCAGAGATCGGATGAACTGGCTTGCCGCCCTTCATCGGCACCTGCTTCTTCATTTTCGCCCACAAGTCATTAGACATAGTGCAGGCGTTGCCGTTGAGGTCCATGGTGAATGCCGTGATGATCTCGGCCTTCGTGCCATAGCCCAAGGTGGCTCCCAACGGTTGCCCTGCTAACATATGAGCACCATCGAGCTCACCGGAAATCACACGATCTAGCAGCACTTTCCAGTTCGCCTGCGCTTCTAGCGAGACATACAAGCCTTCATCTTCGAAATAGCCACGATCATAAGCAACCGCTAACGGCGCCATATCAGTCAGCTTAATAAAGCCCAGCTTAAGTTCATCTTTTTCCGGAAAGCCTACTTTGGCCTGTGCCATAACCGGCAGTGCGGCGGCTAAGCCGGCCACTACAAGCCAAGATTTCAGTCTGCGATATGCCATCGATGCATCTCCTTGGACAAAAAAAACGCCCACTGCCTGACCCCAGACATCTAGGGTTTTGCAGTGAGCGCCATTGCTCAACGTAAATTGTGTGCTGTGAAGACCGTCATTGGTCTTGCATATAAGAGTTATAGCAACCGCCGTGCCAACCAAGCTAAAACGCTACTTTCAATCACTTAGGCACATTTTGTAGGACAATATGTGGGTATTTACGCGTAGCGCTGCACCACGAATGCACTAGCTATGGGTCTAATGCACCATCATGGGCTGAGCACGCTGGGGTAGCAGGCAGCATCAATAAAAGCATCGGGCAGAATGGCTAGGCGGTCACGTACACCAGCCACAGAGGCCGACTGATCATGTTCGCCTTCAATCTTAGCGTCGGCACACGGAGCATCGGTTAAGTCGTGCAAAAACTCTCGATAACAGTCTGGCCGCCAGCAACTAGCAATAAGTTCAGATGGCAAACGCTCGGGCAGTTGCTGCCAGCAGTGCATTTGTAGCAATAACCAACGCGCCTGCGACTGCCATGGAAAGTTGGCATCGGCTCCACCAAATTGATGAAAGTGGCTCGCGGCCACCGGCTGCTGCGCCAAGCCTATTGGCAGTCGCCCCTGGAACGGCAAAGCTAGACAGTCTTGCGGCACAGCCATTGTGTGTTGCTCTGCAAGTATGCCCAAGGCCGCTTCAGGCTCTCGCGCAACCCGCTCGCCGGCACGAAATAATGCACGCACTAGCGCGGCATGCTGCTGCGGATGCTGCTCCGCCCAGCGCACGCTGACGCCGAGCACTTTCTCTGGCGCGTTTTGCCAAATCTGATGACCAGTGAGCAAAACTTGGCCAGCACCACTCATCAGCGCCCAGCTATTCCACGGCTCGCCGGAACAAAAACCATCGATGTGACCCAAGCGCAAGTGGTCAGCCATCTGTGACGGCGGCAACACTACCATCTTGATGTCTTGATCAGGATCAATACCCGCCGAGGCCAGCCAATAGCGCAGCAAATAGGCGTGGCTAGAAAAAGGGAAAACCACAGCCCAGACCAGTTGCTTTTGATGGCGCTGGCGCCGCTGGCGTATGCAATCGGCTAGCGCATGGGCGCACGCTAGCGGCGAGTCAGCGACAGCAACATCGCTGAGTTCACTAAACAGCGCCTTTGATACCGTGATGGCATTGCCGTTGCGGCCAAGGCCGTAGGCAGTCATTAAAGGCACTTGCAAACCCGCCAACCCCAGCGTTGTCGATAACACCATGGGGGCTAATAAAGGTGCTGCATCAATTTGTCCGACCGTTAAGCGGTCGCGCAAAGTTGCCCAGGAGGTTTCGCACTGTAGCGCCACCTGCACACCTTCCTCGGCAAAATAGCCCCACGCTTCGGCTGCCAGTAACGGCAGGCTATCGGTCAACGGCATATAGCCTATACGCACCACTGAAGACTCAGACACCCTATTTCCCCTCTAGTAGCTGCAATACCGCCAGCACATTGGTCGCTACTTCACCGAGTCGCTGGCCACGATCCATGGCCAATTTGCGCAATGCTTTGTAGGCCTCTTCCTCACTTAAACCCCGACTTTTCATCAGCATGAGTTTGGCTTGATCAATGCGTTTGCGATCGGCTAATTGATGGCGCGTGGTCTCTAACTCCGAACGCAGCGCGTGATACTCACGAAAGCGCGCAATAGCGACATCCACAATTGGGCGCACGCGATCGGCCTTCACACCACCAGCGACATAAGCACTCACGCCAGCCTGCACCGCTCGCTCAATGGTGCTGCTGTCACCATCGGCAGTAAACATAACCACCGGACGCGGCGCATCGCGATGCAAGCTCGCCATGGTGTCTAAGGTGTCGCGGTCAGGCGAATCAATATCAATGATGATGACGTCGGGCTCATGGGCACGCACAGCGGCAATCAGGCCAGCGGCACTAATCAATTTGGCGACCACGCGAAAGCCCTGATCGCTGAGCGCTTGCTCGAGCAAGGCCATGCGCGGCGCTTGGTCATCAACCAACATGACACTGAGCGCAGGAGAAGGTGGGGTCACGGCGGTAAATACTCAAAAATCGATAATTAGTTGCTGCAAGGCATATGCCAAAAATTGAGTTGGGCACGGTCATTGCATAAATTCAGCATGAATACTGACTTGACCCTACTGCCACCTTGCTCCGTTCTGCTGCTTTGCGGCGGACGCGGCTTGCGCATGGGTGGGCGTGATAAAGGCCTACTGCCTTGGCATGGCCGCCCTTTAATAGCGTGGCTAGCCGACATGGCACATGAAGTCAGCAATGACGTGCTGATTTCATGTAATCGCCACGAGGATGAGTACGCCCGTTATAGCCGGCACTGTCTAAGCGATGGCAATGATGATTTCTCTGGACCACTAGCAGGCATTCGCACCGGCCTAGCGCACTGCCAGCATACGCAGTTACTGGTATTGCCTTGTGATGCACCAAAAGTGACCACTGAAATCTTAAATGCGCTACGAGTGCACAGCTCAGCACACCAAAATCAAGCAGTCATGCTGCAACAAGCACAGCAATGGCAACCACTCTTTAGCCTCTGGCCTAGCCACTTAGGCCCTGCCTTAGATCAGGCATGGCTGGCTGGTGAGCGAAGCCCGTTGCGGTTTCTGCTGGCACAACAGGCACAAGCCTTGCAGTACCCCGTAGGCGATAGCCGCTTGGTCAATATCAATAATCCGGAGCAACTTCATGCCATCTGTCCCTAAATTCACCCACCTCGATGCACAAGGCCATGCGCAGATGGTGGATGTTAGCGACAAGGCTGTGACTGTGCGTGAAGCTCGGGCGGAGGCCATTGTGCGCATGCTGCCAAGTACGCTTGAGCGGCTCATTGCCGGCGATATGCCGAAAGGCGATGTCTTTGCCGTCGCACGCATAGCTGGTATCTGCGCAGCAAAACGCACACACGATCT
This sequence comes from Paraperlucidibaca sp., assembly GCA_018066805.1. Taxonomy (GTDB): domain Bacteria; phylum Pseudomonadota; class Gammaproteobacteria; order Pseudomonadales; family Moraxellaceae; genus Perlucidibaca; species Perlucidibaca wandonensis. The sequence continues at coordinate 32,988 of JAGPVX010000063.1, forward strand.
CATTCCGCTCTGCCACGCCCTCGCGCTCAGCGCCGTTGAAGTCGAACTAGCAGCCTGCGCAAATGATGCTGTGCGCATCCGCACCCGCTGCAAACT
>JAGPVX010000065.1 GCA_018066805.1 Paraperlucidibaca sp.
CCGTTTGAGCCGGGCAGTTTTGACCTCATCACCATCGCTTTTGGCCTGCGCAATGTCACCGACAAAAACGCCGCCTTACGCTCGATGTATCAAAGCTTAAAGCCCGGCGGCCGCTTATTGATCTTGGAATTCTCCAAGCCAATTTTCGAACCCTTGGCGAAGATTTACGACGCTTATTCATTCAGCTTGCTGCCGGCCATGGGCAAGCTCGTCGCTAACGACTCCGAAAGCTATCGCTACTTGGCCGAGAGCATTCGCATGCATCCCGACCAAGACACGCTGAAAGACATGATGGTCGAGGCCGGTTTCGAGCGTTGCGACTATCACAATCTCACCGGCGGCATTGTCGCCCTGCATCGCGGCTTCCGCTTTTAAGCGCCCGCACAGGACAGCCCATGCCATCGCTCCCTATAGTCTTAGCCCTGCGCGGCGTTGAAACGCTGGTCAATCGCGCACTGCAATACGACCCTGCTACGCGTCTGCGTCTGCGCGAGCTCAGCGGTAAATCGATTTATGTCGAGACTGAATCGCCGCGTTTTAGTGTCATGTTGCGCATTCAGGATGAGCGTATTCGCTTGCTGCCAGAATCGACCGAGCGCCCACACGCCACCATCGAAGCGCAAACCGGCGCACTACTGAAACTGGCCTTGTCGCGCGAACTGCAATTGATTGGCGGGCCGCTGCGCGTGCATGGCCAAGTGCAGCTCATTGAGCAACTCCATGGTATTGCTAAGCAACTCGATATTGACTGGGAAGAACCGCTGAGCATGCTCTTTGGTGACAGTGCTGCACACGAAGTTGGCCGCCATGTCCGAGGCCTTTTTGGCTTCGCACAAAAAGCCGCAAAAACCTTTGTGCTCAATAGCCGCGAGTATCTGCAAGAAGAGCGCGAAGTCTTGCCGGTGCGCTGGGAAATCGACGAATTTGTTAGCGACTGCGATGATCTGCGCGCCGACAGCGAACGCTTAGAAGCTCGCCTTAAACGCGTGCAACAACGCCTGAGCAAACTGCAAGGATCAACGACATGATGCGCCACTTGCCACGTTTATTGGTGCTGTGGAGCGTATTTGCGCGCTATCGCCTCGATACCCTATTGCCGCCACCGCCGAGTCTGTTGGCGCACTTAGCCATCATCGCGTTCCGCCTACATCCAGCCTGGTGGTTTGCAGGAGCTCAGGCGCAGCAACCTGAGCGCATTCGCCTCGCCTTTGAAGAACTTGGCCCGCTATTTATTAAGCTCGGTCAACTGATCTCGACACGTCGTGATTTATTGCCGCCGGCCGTGCTCGACGAGCTCACCAAGCTGCAAGAAAATGTGCCGCCATTTGCTGTGATTGAGGCCAAAGCCATTGTTGAGCGCGAACTAGGCCTGCCCTTAAACGAGGCCTTTGCTCGCTTTGATGATGAACCGCTGGCAGCTGCATCCATTGCCCAAGTTCATACTGCCGCGCTGCGTGATGGCCGCGAAGTCATCGTCAAAATATTGCGCCCCGGCGTCGCCGATCGCATTCGCACCGATATGGCCTTGCTAAAGTCATTAGCCGAAATTGCCGAGCGCCGACTCGACCTGCGCGTGATTCCACTAACGCGCATCGTCAACGATTACGAACGCACCCTGCTCGATGAAACCGATCTCGCCCTTGAGGCCGATAACACGCGGCAATTGCGCGCCAATTTTGTTAATTCGCCGCTGTTTTATGTGCCCGAAATTTACGAGGCCAATGGCAGCCGCGAGATCATGATCGCCGAGCGCATCGAAGGCGTGCCGATTAATGACCACGCAACATTCGACCGCTTAGGCATCGATCGCGAACGCTTGGCAGAAAAAGGCTTAACCATCTTTTTCACGCAAGTATTTCGCGACAACTTTTTTCATGCCGACATGCACCCCGGCAATGTCTATGTTGAAACCGCCAACCCCAGCGACCCGCGATTTATCGGTCTTGATTGCGCCATCGTCGGTACTTTGCCTAGCGAAGACCAGCTCACCATCGCGCAGATTTTACTGAGCTTAATTCAACGTGACTTCGGACAACTGGTGCGCGTAGCGGCGACTGCCGGCTGGATTCCTGCTGGCGCACCGCTGGATGTCATCAGCCGTGAAGTTCGCCGCTTAGTAGAGCCAGTGCTGAGCAAGCCCATCGATCAAGTGCAACTTGCGCCGATTTTGGCGGGCCTACTCGACATGTCACGCGTGCATGGCCTACACATTCCGCCTCAGCTGGTGCTACTGCTGAAGACGCTGATTCATGTCGAAGGCCTAGGCCGTGAGCTTTATCCGGCACTTGATATTTGGTCTCTAGCCAAACCGCTTTTGACGCAATGGATGAACGACCGTATCGGCCCGAAAGCTCTGCTCAAGCGCGTGAAAGAAGACACGCCGATCTTACTCGCCGGCCTACCCGAATTACCCCAACTCATTTTCGATGCGCTCAGCCAGCAACGCCTGCAAGGCCAATGGCAGCGCCGCCAGCTCGATGCGCTCACCGCACTGCAGGCCGACTTGCGCGTAGGTCGTCGGCAAGATTTCATTGCCTGGTTCGGCGTTATCGGTGGCGGCTTGATGGCCTTAGCCAGTGCCGATGCCCTGCCGTGGTCAGCACCACCAGCGCTGCTAGGTTGGGGCATTGCTGTTATCGTAGTCAGCGCGTTCTGGCGAGTAACTCGCGCCTAATTTGCCGTGGAGGCTAGTATGTCTTGGCTAGATGATGTGAAGTTCGATAGCGATGGCCTGATTCCTGCCATCGCGCAAGACCATCAAAGTGGCCGTATCCTCATGGTCGCTTGGATGAATCGCGAAGCCTTGGCGCTAACCGTCGCCGAGCAGCGTGCGATTTATTGGTCACGCTCGCGCGCTAAACTCTGGCGCAAAGGCGAAGAGTCTGGCCACGTGCAAAAGCTCATTGAACTGCGTCTAGATTGCGACGCCGATGTCATCACTATGCAAGTTGAGCAAATCGGCGGCATGGCCTGCCACACTGGCCGCGAATCCTGCTTCTATCGCCGTCTACACGATGGCCAATGGCAAACCGTAGACCCCGTGCTGAAATCACCGGACGAGATTTACTCATGAGCGATTCTGACAAAAATCATGTGCTACGCGAACTCGCGCTAGTCTTGGCTGAGCGCAAAAAGGCTAGCCCTGAGAGCTCCTACGTTGCCAGCCTGCACCATAAGGGCCTAAACAAAATTCTCGAGAAAGTCGGCGAAGAATGCACTGAGACCATCATTGCCGCAAAAGATGCTGAGCGCAGCGGATCACTCGATGAGCTAGTCTCCGAGACTGCCGATTTATGGTTTCACTCATTGGTCATGCTCAGCCATTTAGGCGGCCATCCCGATCAAATTTTAGCGGAGCTAGCACGACGTTTCGGCCTGTCCGGCCATGACGAAAAGGCTAGCCGCGACACCCCTTAATTTTAGCAAATGGAAATGGCGCGTTAGCGCGAGGAGATATCAATGTTATCTGGACTGTCACTACCACATATTTTGCTGCTGCTGGTTATTGTCGTGCTGCTCTTTGGCACCAGCAAATTAAAAAACTTAGGCAAGGATTTAGGCGGTGCTATTAAAGGCTTTAAAGAGTCAATGAGCGGAGACGACGAGGCAAAAGCAAAAGCGCCGGAGCAGAAAGTCACGCATCAGCCTCAGGACCAAGTGCCGCCAAGCGATATCAAAGCTAATGAGCCCAGCTCACACGAACGCAAAGACAGCTAGCACCCAACGAGACGCGCGCCATGTTTGATGTCGGCTTTAGCGAATTATTTGTCCTCGCGATCATCGCGCTAGTGGTGCTTGGACCTGAGAAACTACCGCATGCCGCGCGTATGGCCGGCGCTTGGATTGGCCGCATTCGTCGCACCATTATCAATATCCAAGCGGACATCGAAAACGAAGTCGCTAGCTCTGAAATGCGTGAGCGGATTCGTAAAGAAATGGCCAAGGCCGAGGCCGCAAAGCAGCAATTGAGCACTGATATTATGCAAAGCTTGAACGCTCCAGCGCCGGCTGCCGAAAGCACAACCGATGCTGATGAATCTAGCACGGTAAAAATCAGCGATAATCAGCCGCAGGGCAAGCCCAATGACTGAGCAGACTTCTCCCGAAATCCCTAGCGGCGAAATGCCCTTAGTCGCGCATCTCATCGAATTACGCACACGACTATTGCGCATCATCATTCTGCTCATCGTGGTGTTTTTCAGCTTGGTGTATTTCGCCAACGATATTTACGCCTGGCTATCAGCGCCGCTGCGCGCACTACTGCCCATCGGCAGTACGATGATCGCTACCGATGTCACCTCACCGTTCATGGCGCCATTTAAGCTGACGTTTTTTGTCGCGCTGTTTGCCAGCGTGCCCTATATTTTATTTCAGCTCTGGGGCTTTATTGCACCGGCGCTTTATCAACGCGAACGCCGCATTGCCATCCCTTTAGTGTTCAGCAGTGTCGTGCTGTTTTACGCCGGCATCGCCTTCGCCTACTTCATCACGCTGCCGGCCATCCTCGGCTTCTTCACCCGCATCGGCCCTGAAGATGTCGCCATCATGACCGACATCAATCTCTATTTAGACTTCGCACTAAAGCTATTTTTAGTCTTCGGCGTCACCTTTGAGATTCCCATCGCCGTGCTCGTGCTAATAGCCGCCGGCGTAGTCAGCAGCGCATCTCTTGCCGAAAAGCGTCGCTACATCATTGTCGGCTGCTTTGCCGTCTCGATGTTCTTGACGCCACCGGATGCATTATCGATGACCATGCTCGCCATCCCGATGTGGTTGCTGTTTGAAGCAGGCTTATTTTTCGGCGCCATATTGGAGCGCCAACGAAAAAGCCACGTTAGCGAATAGCCCAGCGTGGCTTAGTCACACAACATCATCTAAATCTAATGTTGATGCGCGTGGCTCATGCCCATCCGCATCAGTAAGTCCCGCGCCAACGGATTACCATCCATGTCCGCTAAATCAGCCTGATCAATCAGCTGACTTGCCACCAACGCCTTCACTGGTGCATCCCATTGCCGCACAGGCTTAGCAGTACCACCACACGCTAGGCTAAATGGCTGTTTCGGAGACTTCAGCAGACGCTCAAACTCGGCCGCCTGAGGCGCGCGAGCCAACTCCAAAGGATGCGTAAAGCTCACCCCTTGCTTGATGTCTTGCGCCCAAAAAAGCACTTGCTGAATACGCCCTTGCGTTGATGCCTGCCACTGCCAAAGCTGACCTGGCGCCTGCATAGCGACATGCCTATTTTTCGCATGACTCCAGCGTGTCACTGCAAATACGGATGGCAACGACCCACAGTATCCAGCGTCGGCAATCACTTCATATTCCACCCAACGCTGTGCATGAGCCGGTGCCATAAAGGCACCGGCCACAGACAACGCCAGCACGATCTGGCGAACCCTCATTACTTCACCATACTGCTGAGAAGTGGGTGTGCGTCAGCCATGACATGGAAAATATAACTTTGCTCTACCACTCCTCGGAATAAATGTGCGCCTGGACCTTTGGCAAAAATCATCACATCCTCACCGGCATGAGTCTCAGCCGATGTCGGCACCAAAGCCTCTTGGTGATAGTTCATGTCTTTGGTATTGACGCTTGTGAGGTCGGCACGAGGATTGCTCAACGAGCCAGGCGTCATATCGGTTTTACTTGTTTTAGCACCATAGATGTCTTCACCAGCTACGCCCGCAGCAAAGCCTAAACCGTTGGCATAAAGCAGCGTGGTGTAGGGCTTACCTAGCAAATCAACAGCATCGCTGGTTTCAACATCGCCAGTGGCGCCATTAGCTTCACGCGTCAGACCTAAGATGGGGTTGTTACGAATTGGGTAACCACCAATCGTCAATGTGTGGCTATGGTCAGCAGTAACCACAATCAATGTATCGCTATCATTGGTTAATTCATCGGCCTTTTTGATAGCCGCATCAAATGCCTGCGAATCCTTCAATGCGCGATAAGCGTTACCTGCATGGTGTGCATGATCGATGCGACCTGCCTCAACCATTAAGAAGTAGCCCTTTTGGTTCTTACTCAAAATACTAATGGCTTTGCTGGTCATATCAGCCAGTGATGGCTCACCCTGAGGCGACGCATCATTTTTACGATCGGCCTCAAAGTCCATGTGTGATGCATTAAATAAACCTAATACATGGTTAGTCGCTGCGGCATTCAAAGCATCAAACTGAGCTTTAGTTTGGACTACGGCCCCGCCCATGTTTGCAGGGTGCTTAGCCAACCACTCGGCTGTTAAGTCACGTCCGTCATTACGACGGCCAAAGCTACCCTCAATATCCTTAGTTGTTTTAGGCAAAAAAGCGCGGCGACCACCGCCCATCGCAACCTCTAAACCATCACCAACAGGAAAGTTAATCAACTGCGAGGCTATGTCCGTACAACCAGTAGCAGCAACAGCATTAGCAGCTACTAAGTCGGCAAGATCTCGATCGCTCTCGGCATCTCGGTTAGGAATATGACTATAAACCGCTGCTGGCGTGGCATGAGTCAAGCGTGCAGTCGAAACCACTCCAGTCGACATGCCTTGCGTTTCGGCAAGCTCTGCAATAGTGGCTAATTTACGCGAATCAGCGCAGCCATCGGCGGCGTTTTTCTTTATTGCGCCGGTAACAGACAAATAGCCTTCTTTGGTTTTAACACCAGTGACCATTGCAGTCATGGTAGGAGCCGAATCAGCTGTTTGTTGATTCACTGAATAAGTGCGCGATAACGCCAAGTACGGCAGTGACTCCATGTACAAGGTGTTCGACTCGCCATCTTTGTTTTGCTCTTGGCCATCAAAAATACGTGCGGCGGTGAGTGTTGAAATACCGAAGCCATCCCCGACAAATAAAATCACGTTTTTCGCTTTGCCACTGGCAATAGCCTGACGCGCCTGCTCTTCACTCAAGCGCTGCTGACCGCGCGCACTGAAGTAAGTTACGTCGGCCTTATTTACTGCCAACATACTAGGCACATCAGCTACTGCTGAAGAGCCACCACAAGCTTGTAACAATGCCATTGTTGATGCCGCTAATACTCCAGCGGCAATTATTTTCATCTTCATCAGTCTGCTCCTATGGATTATGGTCGCGCGCCCGATGGCGCACTGAAATAACTCATAGATAGTCACAACCCCAAGTGACGCGGCCATGACGCCCAGATGACGCTTTCAATTTTCTCCTAGCAACGCTGCCTATTGCTCAGTAGAGCGCGCTCGCATTCCGGTGTATGGTGTATTGCTTCGTTAAACCAACACTATTGATAATCATGATTTCCGCCGCACTACGCTCACAACTCAATGCCCTCATCGCCACGCCTAGCGTGAGCTCGACTGACGCCTCGATCGACCAAGGTAATCGCGCAGTCATCGATCTGATTGCCGAATGGGCAACAGCGCTCGGCTTTCGTTGCGAAATCATGCCGGTGTCACCGGGCAAGGCCAATTTACTCGCCACCCTTGGCGAAGGCCCTGGTGGCTTGGTGTTTTCTGGCCATACCGACACCGTGCCGTTTGACTCTAACGGCTGGCATAACGACCCCTTCGAATTGACTGAGCGCGATGGCCGTTTATATGGCCTCGGCAGCGCCGACATGAAAGGCTTTTTCCCGCTTGCTTTAGCCGCCGCCGATGAAGCCGTGGCTCACATTCGAGCCGGCAAAACTTTAGCCGCACCGCTGATTATTTTGGCCACTTGCGACGAAGAAACTAGCATGGCCGGCGCCCGCGCCTTGGTCGATGCCGGCAAACCAAAAGCCCGCTACGCAGTGATCGGCGAGCCCACTAGCATGCGTCCACTGCGCATGCACAAAGGCGCGATGATGGAGCGCATCTTCATTGAAGGCCAAAGCGGGCATTCCAGTGATCCAAGCCTCGGTCGCAATGCGCTTGATGCTATGCATGCCGTCATTGGCGAGCTCATTGCCTACCGTGAGCAACTGGCCAGCCGCTATCACAACGCGCTATTTACCGTGCCTACACCAACGCTAAACTTGGGCTGTATTCACGGAGGCGATAACCCTAATCGCATCTGCGCAAGCTGCGAACTGCAATACGATTTACGCCCGCTTCCCGGCATGGACATGGCCGAGTTGCGCGCAGACATCAATATGCGTTTGCTGCCACTGGCCGAGCGCTTCAACGTTAGCATTCGCAATGAGCCGCTTTTTGCCGGCACACCCGCACTCGAAACACCTGCCGAATCACCATTGGTGCAAGCGCTGGAGCAGCTCACAAACTACCCAGCCGGCGCTGCTGCTTTTGGCACCGAAGGCCCGTATTTACAGGCCTTGGGCATGGATGCACTGATTCTTGGCCCTGGAAATATCGACGTTGCGCATCAGCCCAATGAATATGTTGAACTAGCCAATCTCAACCCAACAATTAATATCTTACGCGGCTTAGTAAAACGCTTTTGCTTAGCGCACTAATCGGCTTATACAATCGCTTCTTAACTTAATATCACGGAAGGCCCTCCCTTGAGTAGCCAAACCCCTTTTCAAGACACCATGTCGGACCAATATGTGCATTGGTTTCGTAACTCCGCGCCGTATATCAATGCGCATCGCGGCAAAACCTTTGTACTGCTGTTTGGCGGTGAAGCCGTCAATCACGAGAATTTCCGCAATATCGTGCATGACATCGCGCTACTGCACTCGCTCGGCATTAACTTAGTTTTGGTGCATGGTGCGCGCCCGCAAATCGATGAGAATCTCGTCGAATACGGCCTGCAAACGCCTTATCACAATGGCATTCGCGTCACCACGCGTGAGGCCCTGCGTTGCGTCATGGATGCCGTTGGCGCTATTCGCCTAGAGATCGAAGCATTACTGTCGATGGGTCTCGCCAACTCGCCAATGTTCGGCGCCAAAATCGATGCAGTCTCTGGCAACTTCATTACCGCCAAGCCCTATGGCGTGCGCGATGGTGTCGACTTTGGCTTAACCGGTGAAGTGCGCTCGGTCGATATTGAAGCCATCAACAAAAACCTCGACAACCACCACATCGTCATTCTTGGCCCAACTGGCTACTCCACCACGGGTGAGGTCTTCAATATTTTGGCTGAAGATGTTGCCGTGTCAGTGGCGACTGCTTTGCAGGCCGATAAGCTAATTTGCTTGGGCGAGCGCGAAGGCATTTTGGGCGAAGATGACGAACGCCTATTGCGTGAAATGATCCCCAACGAAGTCGATCAATATTTGCGTAATCGCATCATCGACACCGAGTTGCTGCGCCATATGAACGCCGCACGCGAAGCTTGCCGCGAAGGCGTCAAACGCGTGCACATCATTTCCTATGCCCGCGACGGCGCCATGCTGCAAGAGCTGTTCACCCGTGATGGTTCTGGCACGCTGATCACTCACGACCCATACGAAGAAATTCGCACCGCCGAAATTGAAGATGTCGGCGGTCTCATCGAAATGCTTGAGCCGCTCGAGGAGCAAGGCATTTTGGTACGGCGCTCACGGCGCAAACTGGAAAGTGAAATTTCGCATTTTGCTGTGGTCGAACGCGACGGCATGATTATCGGCTGCGCCGCGCTCTATCCGCTGCCAACCAGCCCCGGCGAAATTCCATCGGGTGAGATTGCCTGCGTCGCCATCCACCCGAACTACCGCAAAGGTGCACGCGGCTCCGAGCTGATGGCCTTCTTGGAAAATCGCGCCATGAGCAAAGGTCTACGCCAGCTTTTCGTGCTCACCACGCGCACTGCGCTATGGTTTCAAGAGCATGGCTTTGAGCCAGCCACTATCGATGACTTGCCCAAACAACGCCTCTCTCTCTACAACTTCCAGCGCAACTCGCTGGTCTTTAGCAAAAAGCTTTAAGGAAACCGGTCATGACAAAAATTACCGACAATATGCGCAAGTTCTCATCACAAGTGGTTGATGGCGTTGAAGCCGCACCCGGTCGCGCCATGCTGCGCGCAGTGGGCTTCACCGATGAAGATTTCAAAAAACCGCAAATCGGCATCGCCTCAACTTGGGCGAACGTAACGCCATGCAATATGCACATCGACAAGCTTGCCGAAGAGGCCGAAAAAGGCGCTAATGCGGCTGGCGGCAAAGGCGTGATTTTCAACACCATCACTATTTCCGATGGCATCGCCAACGGCACAGAAGGCATGAAGTATTCGCTGGTGTCGCGCGAAGTCATTGCTGACTCGATTGAAACCGTAGTCGGCTGCGAGGGCTTTGATGGCGTAGTGGCAGTTGGTGGCTGTGATAAAAACATGCCCGGCTGCTTGATCGCCATGGCGCGTTTGAACCGCCCGGCCATCTTTGTTTATGGCGGCACGATCAAACCCGGTCACGGCCATACCGACATTATTTCGGTATTTGAAGCGGTTGGTCAGCACGCCAAAGGCGACATCGACCTCATTCAAGTCAAGCAAATTGAAGAAACCGCTATTCCTGGCGCAGGCTCGTGTGGCGGCATGTACACCGCCAACACCATGGCTTCGGCGATTGAAGCCTTGGGCATGTCACTGCCCGGCTCCAGCGCACAAGATGCCACCGGTAGCGACAAGGCACTCGACTGCTTCCGTGCCGGCGAGCAAGTACTCGACCTATTAGCACGCGACATAAAGCCTAGCGATATCATGACGCGTAAGGCTTTCGAAAACGCCATTCGTGTGGTCATCGCTTTAGCTGGCTCCACCAACGCCGTGCTGCATTTATTGGCCATGGCACACGCCGTGAATGTGCCGCTAACACTTAACGACTTCACCGAAATCGGCAAAACCACGCCGGTGCTGGCCGACCTACGTCCATCAGGCAAATACATGATGAGCGAATTAGTCGCTATCGGTGGCATTCAGCCTCTGATGAAACGCATGCTCAATGCTGGCCTATTGCATGGCGACACACTTACCGTCACCGGCAAAACACTGGCGGAGAATCTCGAATACGTCGCCGACTATCCAGCCGATCAAGACATCATTCGCTCCTTCGATAATCCGATCAAAAAAGATTCGCACTTAGTAATTTTGCACGGCAATTTATCGCCGACAGGTGCCGTTGCTAAAATCACTGGCAAAGAAGGCTTGCGCTTTGAAGGCCGCGCCCGTGTTTATCACGGTGAAGAAGCGGCACTCGCCGGCATCCTCAATGGCGAAGTGGTCGCAGGCGATGTCATTGTGATTCGTTACGAAGGCCCGAAAGGCGGCCCCGGCATGCGCGAAATGCTCTCACCAACCTCAGCCGTGATGGGCAAAGGCCTAGGCAAAGAGGTGGCTCTCATAACCGATGGCCGCTTCTCCGGTGGCTCGCATGGTTTTGTTGTTGGTCACATCACACCTGAAGCGCAGGATGGCGGCCCGATTGCACTTCTCGAAAATGGCGATGCGATTACCATCGATGCCGAAACTCGCGAAATCAGCGTTGCTGTATCCGAGGCCACCTTGGCGGAACGCCGTGCGCGCTGGACTGCCCCTGCGCCGGTCTACACCCGTGGTGTGCTGGCCAAATACGCCAAGCTAGTGTCGAGCGCCTCCGAAGGCGCAGTCACAGACGCGTAAGCGATATGAGCCGCCTACAGCGATTTCTTCAGCCACGCCTTAGCGCCGCACTCACCAGCAATAAGCTGCGTGATCTGCGGCGTAGTGGCCTGGAAGCTTGGCGACGGCTCGGGCGCTACCCGCATCAAGTCAGTGTTTGGTTACGCGTAGATGACCCTTACGCGTATTTATTACTGCAAGCACTACCCACTTTAGAGGCCGACTTTGGCCTGCGTATAAGCCTACGCATGCTCGGTTCCGGAAGCCCTGATACCACGCCAGAGCCGGAGCGTTTAACGCAATTTTCTGGTCACGATGCCACCCGCCTCGCGCGTTGGCATGGCCTCGACGCTCCGACATCATGGCAAGCAAATGCAAAGGATCTTGCGCTAGCTGAGCGATTATTAATTGCGCTCGAGCTTTCGGATCAAGAGGCATCGGTCATGGAGCAGGCGCGTGATGTTTTGCGCGCACTATGGCGAAAAGATCACCCTGCATTGCAACAGTATCAGGACGAACTCGCGATAAACATGAGCTCTGCAAAGTTCGATGCCGACTCCATTGCTAGCCACTTAAAACGCAATGCCGACAAGCAGCGCCAACTCGGCCATTACGCCAGCGCCATGCTGCATTACGCCGGCGAATGGTATTGGGGCATTGATCGCTTAGATTACTTAAGCCGCCGCCTAACCAGCTTGAACTTAGGCACCGCCAGCGCGCAGTGGAGCACGCATATCGATGGCCACTTTCTCGTCAGCGATGCTGAGCGACTAGCCGACTTGCGCGCACTCGACGCCGAACTCGATGTCTACTTTTCTTATCGCAGCCCCTACTCATATTTAGCGCTGAGCCGCATCCGCCTACTCGCCGAACATTACGGCATTGTCTTGCGCCTAAAGCCGGTCTTGCCCATGGTTATGCGCGGCCTGCCCGTGCCAACCATTAAGCGCTTATATATTTTGCTTGATAGCAAGCGTGAAGCCGATTTACTCGACCTAGACTTTGGTCGCATTTGCGATCCTGTCGGCGCTGGCGTAGAACATTGTCTAGCGGTGACACATGCGGTGCTCACACAGTCGGAAAAATTAGCGCTAGATTTTGCCGAGTCCGCCTGCGCGGCGATTTGGCATGAGGGTCGTGACTTAAGCCATCTACCCGAGATTTACGCCTGTGCTTTGCGCGCTGGCGTGACTGCCGATATTGTCGATGCTGCATTGGCTGGTGATGACTGGCGCGAAGCTGCATCACAGCATCATGGCGAGCTATTAGCGCTAGGGTTGTGGGGCGTGCCAAGCTTTAACTTGCACCTCGATGGCCAACCGCTATGCCAAACTTGGGGCCAGGATAGACTTTGGGTTTTGGAAGATGCGCTCAATGATGCATTGAAAATAAATCATCCACTCAGTTCGCGACGCTAACTAAGCAGCTAAGGAGTAACCATATGGAAACGGTTGTGGTACTCGGTGCCAGTCCGAAGCGAGAACGCTATAGCCATCAAGCGATGGTGCTGTTGCAGAAACATGGCCACCGAGTGATTCCGGTTAATCCCGGCCATGATCAAATCGATGGAATTACAGTTGCACGTAGCCTCGATGCAATCAGCGAAGCCGTCGACACCGTGACCATTTATGTCGCTCCAGCCCACCTCGATAGCCAGCTTGAGTCACTGCTTGCGCTAAACCCAAAGCGGGTCATTTTTAATCCTGGCGCAGAACATCCGCAGGCTAGTGCCGTACTCCAAGCTCAAGGCATTGCGGTAGAAGACGCCTGCACGCTGGTGCTGCTGCGTACTGGCCAATACGACTGAGGCTCCGGCCACTTAATCCTACACGGGCAGCTCACTGCCTCGCGTACGCATCCAACCTGCAATACTGCGACGGGCTTGCTGCGCAGGCAGCACCTCATGAACAATGGTGTCGCTCCAAAACACGACGAGACTTCCACCCTCGGGGCAAATATTCACAGTCGCCTGCTCAGGCGGATACAGCACCAGCTCGCCACCGCCATCACTAGGCCACGGCACA
>JAGPVX010000071.1 GCA_018066805.1 Paraperlucidibaca sp.
CGTTCGGGTCAAAAACCTGCTTGATCGCACGCAAATACTCAATCTCAACCGGCGAGCGCGTATAGGTCAAATACGCTTTCTTAGTCATGCCAACACCGTGCTCTGCCGACACCGAGCCGTTGTATTTCTGCACCGTTTCAAACACCTGCACATTGACCTCTTTGCACTTGGCGAAGAAGACCGCCTTGTCCATTTCATCAGGCTTGAGAATATTTAAGTGCAAATTGCCATCACCAATATGGCCAAACCAAACCACGCGGAAGTCTGGATATTGACTAGAGACAATGGCGTCGATATCGGCAATAAAAGCCGGAACGCGCGCAATCATCACCGAGATGTCATTTTTATACGGCGTGAAGGGAGCGATGGTCTCTGAGATATCTTCGCGCAGGCGCCAGAGGTTTTTCGCCTGAGTTTCCGACTGGCCTAGCACGCCATCAACTACCCAACCCTGCTCCACGCAATGCTCGAAAATAGTCATTGCCTCATCGCTCATGGCCTCCGACAGAGCCTCGAACTCAAGCAGTGCGTAAAACGGAGTTGCGGATTCGAACGGCCGCGGAATCCCCGAATGCGCAGTGACTATCTGCACCGACAGCTCGGAGAAAAACTCAAAAGCGGTAAGATCTAGCCGAGCTTGAAACTCGCGCAACACATTCATCACCGATGGAAAGTCGGGCGTGCCCAAAACCATCACCTCTAAATTCCGCGGCGCACGATCAAGCTTCATTGTCGCCTCAACCACCAAGCCCAATGTGCCTTCAGCGCCAATAAATAAATGCCGCAAATCATAGCCGGTGGCATTTTTGATCATGTCTTTATTGAGTTCGAGAATGTCGCCCTTGCCGGTCACTACCTTCAAGCCCAACACCCAATTACGAGTCATGCCGTACTTAATAACCTTGATGCCGCCAGCATTGGTGCCAATATTGCCGCCCAGTTGCGACGAGCCCGCCGAAGCGAAATCGACCGGATAATACAGACCTTTTTCTTCAGCGAAATTTTGCAGCTGCTCAGTCACCACGCCAGCCTGAATACGCACCGCGCGATCCTCCGCGATGAACTCAGTGATCTTATTTAAATAGTCGAAGCTCACCACCACTTCGCCATTGGCAGCAACTGCGCCCGCCGACAGGCCGGTACGACCGCCCGATGGCACGATGGCAAAGCCCGCCTCATTGGCCAGACGAACCACCGCCTGCACTTGCTCGATGCTCGATGGAAAAACAATGGCTGATGGCGCTGGCGTATACATTTTGGTCCAGTCCACACCCCAAGTTGCCAAGCTTTGCTCATCCACGCGCACGCGGGACTCGCCCACAATATTTACCAATGCCTGAAGTGTTGCAGCGGCCAATGCCATGTCAGCGTCCTATAACAGATTTCAATTCGACCATTCTACCTAATGCAGAGCCTGTGCTACTATGCCGCCCTCGAAATTACCATCTGCGAGCGCGCATCATGAGCCAGCTATCCCTCGATAAAGCCAAAATCCGCTTTCTGTTGCTCGAAGGTGTTCACAAAAATGCGCTCGATATTTTAGCCAACAATGGCTACACCAATATTGAATACATTCGCGGTGCACTCGACGAAGATGTGCTGATTGAAAAGATCAAAGATGCACACTTCGTTGGCCTTCGCTCGCGCACGCAGCTCACCGAAAAAGTGATTGCTGCAGCTGACAAACTCGTGGCCATTGGTTGCTTTTGCATCGGCACCAACCAAGTCGATTTGAAAGCGGCACTAACGCGCGGCATTCCCGTTTTTAATGCGCCCTACTCAAACACTCGCTCAGTCGCCGAACTGGTCTTGGGCCAGCTCATTTTATTGCTTCGCGGCATCCCAGAAAAAAACGCCATGGTACATTCCGGCGGCTGGTCAAAGTCGGCTGAAGGCTCTTACGAAGCTCGCGGTAAAACGCTAGGCATCGTCGGTTATGGCTCTATTGGTTCGCAGCTTTCTGTTCTAGCTGAATCACTGGGCATGCACGTTATTTATTTCGATACGCTAACCAAGCTGCCACTCGGCAATGCTCGCCAAGTTACCAGCATGGAAGAGCTGCTAAGCACATCCGATGTAGTTTCACTGCATGTGCCAGACGTACCATCGACTCGCAATATGATGCGCGCTGAGCATTTCGCACAAATGAAAGCAGGCAGCATCTTCATCAATGCCGCACGTGGCACCTGTGTCGATATCGATGCATTGGCCGCAGCTATTACTAGCAAGCACTTAAACGGCGCGGCAATTGACGTGTTCCCGAAAGAGCCAAAATCAAACGATGAAGAGTTCGTGTCGCCGCTGCGTGGCTTATTCAATGTGATCTTGACGCCGCATATTGGTGGCTCAACACTAGAAGCACAGGCCAATATCGGCCTAGAGGTTGCAGAGAAATTCGCACGCTATTCCGATACCGGCGCAACCACCACATCGGTGAACTTCCCTGAAGTATCACTGCCAGTGACCCCGGGCAAACACCGCCTGCTGCACATCCACAAAAACATTCCTGGCGTGCTCTCGGCTATCAACTTAGTGTTTGCTGAAAATGGCATCAACATTAGCGGCCAATCGCTGATGACCAACGACACCATCGGCTATTTAGTCATGGAAGTTGACGCTGCTTATTCAGACGTCGCGCTAGAAAAGCTGCAACAGATCAACGG
>JAGPVX010000009.1 GCA_018066805.1 Paraperlucidibaca sp.
CGTTGGCGAGATCGAAGGTGAGCTCAGCGAGGCCATTGTCCAGCGCTTCCACGCGGATGGCCGATCCCGAATAAATCATGCAGTGATCTCCAAATCAGGGGATGACACACGCCACAGTCGCAACAAGCGGCTATTACAGCGCGTGACTCGAGTTTACTTATCTTGAAAGGTTTTGGCAGGCTCTAGCCCCGCCAATGCCCGTCTATTTGTGACCCGAGGGTCAGTTTACTACCGATTTGGTCGGCTTAACCGCTGCCGCCGCCTCGTCTTTCTCTTCTACTTTATCGTCATCTTTGTCATCGTCTTTTTCAGCATCGTGCCAGACTGCGAAGCGCTCACTAACGGCGGCAAAGACACTACCATCAGGATATTCACCTTCAGCATCGACAACACCAGCAGGTAACCCTAGCAGCAGTTCAATGGCTTCTTCTACGCGACTAACGGCATAGATGCGAAATTGTCCAGCGGCCACGGCAGCGCGAACATCATCGCGCAACATCAAGTGCCGCACATTTTGCACAGGGATGATAACCGCTTGCTCGCCGGTTAAGCCCTTAATCTGACATGCAGCAAAATAGCCTTCGATTTTCTCATTCACGCCGCCAATCGGCTGCACATCGCCAAATTGGTTCACCGAGCCGGTAATGCCAAACGACTGTTTCACTGGCAAGCGTGCAACGGCAGAGAGCAAGCCGCAGAGCTCGCCCAGTGAGGCACTATCACCATCGACACCAGAATACGATTGCTCGAAGGCAATATTGGCGGCAAAACGTAGCGGATGCTCAGCACCGAATCGTGCCTTTAAATAGCTGGTGAGAATCATCACGCCTTTGGAGTGGATGGCACCGCCAAGCTCAACATCACGCTCAATGTCGGTAATCTCGCCATTACCATAATGCGCGGTAACCGAGATGCGCGATGGCAAGCCAAAGCTGGCATCGCCATAGCTGACCACCGTAAGGCCGTTGACCTGACCAATGACCGATCCGGAGCAGCTAAAGAGCTGGCTGCCCATCTCAATTTCTTCTAAATACAGGCGGCGAATACGATCGTGGCGGCGCTCGCGGCCTTGCAGAGCATGAGTGATGTGCTCACTGGCGATAAGCTCAGCCTTGGCCTGAATTGCCCAATAGTTCGATTCGCGCAATAAATCAGCTACGCCGCGTGCATGCAGCGAAAGCAAGTTTTGATCATCAGCAGTACGAGCGCTCTCCTCGATCAAACGCGCCACGCCAGAACGATCTAGCGGCAGCAGACTTTCTCGATTAGCGATATCGGCAAGGAAATGTGCGTAAGCCAGTTCGCTTTCCGGGGTACGCGGCATTTCCGACTCAAAGTCGGCGCGCATTTTGAACACAGTTTCTAGCTCAGGATCGAACTCTTGCAGCAGATAAAATGTCTCACGATCGCCCAAAAGCACCAGCTTTAAATTCAGTGAAATTGGATCCGGCTCCAGCGACACCGTACCGGTGAGCGTGAGCATCTGCTCTAGCGACGACAGCTTAAGATTTTTCGCACGCAATGAGCGTTTCAAGCTCTGCCAAGCGTATGGATGTTCCAGCACTTGCTCGGCTTCTATTAATAGAAAGCCGCCATTGGCCATGTGCAATGCGCCCGGGCGAATCAGCGTGAAGTCGGTGGCGACCGTGCCCATATAAGTGACTTGCTCAACATGACCGAGCAAGTTGTAGTGCGTTGGCAAGTCTTCGTAAATCACCGGCGCACCGGCTTTTGGGTCGTTACTAACCACGGCATTTACTTGGTAGCGCACCGGCGGCAGCTGCTCACCAGCCTGCCCCACCGACACCGTCGCGTCTTGGTTTTCTTCGGCGTTTAACACCAGCTCAAGATGGCTGAGCAGGTCGGCCTTATAGGTTTTCAAATAATCCAACAGGCGCGGATGCTCAGCGTAGCGCTGCTGCAATTTCGCCAGTAAAGGCTCCAGCACCGCGCGCGCGACTTCATCGTTGAGCTTGTCGATTTGCTCGCGATGACGCTCTTCGGCCTGATCCAGCTTGCGTGCAACTTTACCTAAGCGTTTTTCCATCTCGGTGATGGACACTTTAATGCGCGCACGCTGCTCGCCAGAAAGCTTGCTGTGCGCGTCTTCAGTCATCGCCTCGCCAGCGGCATCCATCGGCGAAAAACCATAGCCGCCGGGCGTGCGCAAAATCAGCTTAACGCCCTGCTTCTCGCCAATGCGCGTGAGCTGCGCGAGTGCATCTTGCTGAGCGCGGGTGATCTGCAGCTTTAGGCTATCGCGGCGCTCTTGGTAACGATCGCCCTCGAAGGCATTGAGGATGCGGTCAGCGAGCTGGCGCCAAAGCTTATGCATATCGGCGCGAAAACTTTTGCCCATGCCCGCTGGCAGTTCAATGGCCTCGGGGTAGCGTGGATCGAGGAAGTTATTGACGTAAATCCAGTCGCTAGGCGCTGGCATCGACTTCGCCAGACCATCTAAATAGCGGCGAATCATGGTGCGTTTGCCAAGGCCATTGCTGCCGATAGCAAATAAGTTATAGCCGTCGTGTGGCATGGCCACGGCCATCTCGACCGATTCGCGCGCACGTTCTTGACCGAGGAAATCGGTCATCGGCTTTAGGCGTTTTGTATTGCGAAATGGCAGATTTTTCAGCCGCGTGGGGCTGTAGAGCTGACTTAGTAATAATGGCTTCATCATATGCCTTCTCCTGTTGCTGCGGCGCTGGAGGCATCGGTAATACTGGCCTCTGCTGTGCGCGAAAAAGGGATGGCGTAGGTGCCGGTGGCCTGAGCCACCAGGCTGTTATCTAGGCTGGAGCGAATGTGTACATCAATGACCGCCGAGCGACGGCCTAAGCGTAAAAACCGCGCTTCGGCGAGTAAGTCGGCAGGCTGTGGTTTTTGCAGGAAATTGATATTGAGATTTTGCGTCACCGCCAAGCCTATTGGGCCCAGCGTGGCCAAAATAATCGCATACATGGCGGTATCGGCCAGAGCCATCATGGTCGGGCCAGACAAACTACCACCGGGGCGCAGCTGATCATCGCGGTAAGCGAGGCGCACTGTGGTGCTCTCGGCAGTGACCGTTTCCACTAGGCAACCCGACTCGGCGTAGGCCGGCAAACCGGCGCAAATAAACTGATCGACCTCGGCCGCAGTCATCTTCATAGCATGCATCTCAAAAAAACCCCCCGCAGTTTGCCATAAGCTGGGCTCATTCTCGTAGATAGTTGCGCCCGCAATTCGTAAACTACGCGGCTATATACATCTGCTTATTGAGAACTCAGCCATGCGCGCCAGTCAAACCTTGCTTGCCACCCTCCGCGAAACCCCTGCCGATGCCGAGGTGATCTCGCATCAGCTCATGCTCCGCGCCGGCATGATTCGCAAGCTCGCCAGCGGCTTGTACAACTGGCTGCCGCTGGGCAACCGCGTGCTGAAAAAAGTTGAGCGCATCATCCGCGAAGAAATGGACCGTGCCGGTGCGCTGGAAGTACTTATGCCAGTGACACAACCCATTGAACTATGGGAAGAAACTGGCCGCGCCGTACAATATGGCCCTGAGCTTTTACGCTTTAGCGATCGCCACGGCCGCCCTTTCGTGCTCGGCCCTACGCACGAGGAAGTAATCACCGATCTCGCGCGCAATGAGCTGCAAAGCTACAAACAATTGCCGGTGAATTTCTACCAAGTGCAAACCAAATTTCGCGATGAGATTCGCCCACGCTTTGGCGTTATGCGCTCACGCGAATTCATCATGAAAGACGCCTACTCCTTCCATATCGACCATGCCTCGTTAGAGCAAACCTATCAGGTCATGTTTGATACTTATTGCCGCATCTTCACGCGATTGGGCTTAAATTTCCGCCCTGTGCAGGCCGACACTGGCTCTATTGGCGGCACCGGCTCGCATGAATTCCATGTGCTCGCCGACAGCGGCGAAGATGACATCGCTTTTTCCGACACTTCCGATTACGCCGCCAACGTGGAAATGGCCGAAGCGCTGGCGCCATCTAGCCCACGAGCTGCGGCAACGATGGCGATGCAAGCGGTCGCGACGCCAACGCAAACGCTGTGTGCGGAAGTCGCTGAATTGCTGAATGTGACGCTGACACAGGTGGTTAAATCAGTGGCAGTTGTCGCGCCAGTGCCTGTCGATGCCGACACGCTGAAAGCCAACCCGAGAGCTCTGCCCGGCCAACGCTTTTTCTTGCTTTTGCTGCGCGCTGATCATGAATTAAACGAGATCAAAGCCAGCAAGCTCGATGGCTTAAAAGATATGCGCTTGGCCACTAGCGAAGAGATTCAAGCGGCGCTCAGCTGCGTGCCCGGATTCATCGGACCTGTTGGTGTAAGCGCAGATGTGACGGTGATTGCTGACCGCACGGCGGCGGCAATGAGCGATTTTATCTGCGGCGCTAACCGCGTGGGCGAGCATTTGAACGGCGTGAATTTTGACCGCGACTTGCCCGAGCCCATCGTGGCTGATATTCGCAATGTAGTGGCTGGCGACCCATCGCCTTGTGGCAAGGGCACGCTGGCGATCAAACGCGGCATCGAAGTTGGGCATATTTTCCAGCTCGGTCAGAAGTACTCAGCGGCATTGGGCGCAAGCGTGCTCGGCGAAGGCGGCAAACCACAAGTGATGACCATGGGCTGTTACGGCATCGGCGTTACGCGCGCCGTGGCCTCGGCCATTGAGCAGAACTACGACGACAAAGGCATCATTTGGCCAGATGCTATTGCGCCGTATCAGATCGCTTTGGTGCCGATGAACTGGCAGAAATCGCAGCGCATCCAGACAGAAGCTACTGCACTTTACGAGCAGCTAAAGGCCGCTGGTTACGATGTCTTGCTGGATGATCGCAATGAGCGCCCTGGCGTGAAATTTTCCGACATGGAGCTGATCGGCATCCCACACCGATTGGTGATGGGCGAGAAAGGTTTGGATGCTGGCACGATTGAATACAAAGGCCGCCGAGACGCTGAGTCTCGCGATATTGCTTTGGATGAGCTGATGGCGTTTTTGGGCGAATCGGTAAAAGCCTAAAACGTGAGAAACGCTTGCCTCTGCTGCTTTGGAGGTAAGCGCTTCTAACCCTTCAGTGTCAAAAACAACCTCAAATCTAACTCTAGCTGATGATAGTCCGGCTCCATATGCTGGCAGAGTTGGTAAAATGCCTTGTTGTGCTCCTTCTCGCGTAAATGCGCGAGCTCATGCACCACCACCATGCGCAGCAACGGCTCCGGCAGCGTTTTCAGCAACGCCGACACCTTGATCTCATTCTTGCGTTTGAGCTTGCTGCCCTGCACCCGACTCACAAATCGATGCTGCCCCAGCGCGTTATCGATGACATGTAACCGCGCATCGTAAAACACCTTAGTCACCGCCACACTGCTGCGCATATGCTGCTGCTTTAGCCGCTGCGTGTAGTCATACAACGCGCCATCGTTTTGGATGGCGTGCGCCGGCGCATCCGGATAGCGCTTCGCCAGCCACGCGCCGAGCTGACCATCATCGATAAGCTGCTGCACCTGCTGGCGCAGCGCTGGGCTATAGCCCCCGAGGTATTTAAGACTGCTCGTCACACACTAATCTCAATTTCAGTACACCCATAAATACACCTAAAAATCCTCATACTCAGTCAAAATACTGCTTTAAAAAACTTCATCGCCAAGCAATAGTTATCTAGCATTAGAGTGCCCCCGCATATAATGACTCATAGCTCTACCAAATCCATAGTTAACTAACATTATGTAGATAAAGCTTGAATTTTATTTAAAATGAAACTATAAAGCACGTGTCTCAACTAACCTTAGGTTTAACAAATGATTGATGTCTCCCATTTAACAGTAAATCAACTGGATGATTTAATTGCTCAAGCGCAAAAGGAAATTACGCGCAAAAAGGCTTTGGCTCGTAAGTCATTAATGGCAGATATGGAAAAGCTAGCACGCGATGCTGGTGTTTCCTTGAATGAGCTCTTCCCAGAAGCTGGCGCCGCTAAGCCAAGCAAAGTGAAGACGCCGGTTGCTCCTAAATACCGCAACCCCAATGATGCTTCGCAAACATGGACAGGCCGTGGTCGTCAGCCGCTATGGATTGCTGCA
Source organism: Paraperlucidibaca sp. (assembly GCA_018066805.1). GTDB lineage: Bacteria > Pseudomonadota > Gammaproteobacteria > Pseudomonadales > Moraxellaceae > Perlucidibaca > Perlucidibaca wandonensis. Next base: position 6,094 of record JAGPVX010000009.1, read on the forward strand.
CTGTTAGCTGAAGGTAAGCGCCTAGAAGATTTGCTAATTAAATAGCAATAACCCTCGTTCGGCGTCTTGCATCTAGACTATTTTGTACTAGAATGCGCGCACGCCGTACGCGGCGGGCGATTAGCTCAGGGGGAGAGCACTACCTTCACACGGTAGGGGTCACTGGTTCGATCCCAGTATCGCCCACCAA